>JAYWAJ010000124.1:0-6669 GCA_043782525.1 Deltaproteobacteria bacterium
GCGCTAGGCGCCCAGCAGCCGGCGCGCTTCGGCGACGTCCCTGACGATCTGTTCCTTGAGCGCCTCGACGCCCGGGAAGCGGCGCTCCTCGCGCAGCCGATGGACGAACTCGACCCGCAGGCGCTTGCCGTAGAGGTCCTGGCCGAAGTCGAGGAGGTGCACTTCCAGCGAGAGCGGGGGCCGTCCTCCGCCGCCCGCCTGCGCGACGTCGGGCCGGAAGGTCGGGTTGAGTCCGAGGTTGGCGGCGCCGGCCAAGGGCGCGGCGGCGGCGGCGCCGGATGCGGAGAGCAGGCGGGCGCGCACGGCGTAGACGCCGACGGCGGGGAGCAGCTCGTTGGCGGTCTTGAGATTCGCGGTGGGCCAGCCCAGCTTGCGCCCGCGGCCCGCGCCCTGCACCACCTCGCCGTCGAGATCGAAGGGCCTGCCCAGCAGCATGTTGGCCGCCTCGACGCGGCCCTCGAGCACGAACTCGCGGACCTTGGTGGACGAGCAGACCAGGCCGTTGACGGCGACGGGCGGCACGACGTGGAGGCGCACGCCCCGCTCCTCGAGCATGAAGCGCAGCGATTCGACGGTGCCGGCGCGCGCCTTGCCGTAGGTGAAGTCGTGCCCGACGACCACTTCGCCGACGCCGCTGGCGATGAGCTGCTCGACGAACTCCGACGGCGCGCGGGCCATGAAGGCCGCGTCGAAGGGCTGCTCGACCAGCTCGGCGACGCCGCAGGCCGCCAGGAGCTCGCGCTTGCGGGGCAGCGCGCAGATGAGCGGCGGCGCGTACTGCGGCGCCAGCAGGCGTGCCGGGTGCGGCTCGAAGGTCAGCGCGCAGACGGGGCCAAAGGCGTTCCGGCGGGCGACGGCGAAGAGCGCCTGGTGGCCGAGGTGCACGCCGTCGAAGTTCCCGATGGCCACCGCTCCGCGGGTCAGGCGATCGACGGATCCGCTCAGGCTCTGGTGGATGCGCATTCCCCGCACTGATAGAGGAGAGGGAATGGCGCGTCAAACCAGGTGCAACAGGCGCTTCGCGCAACTTTGCGCCTTCGCGGTGTGCTTTTGCCTTTCGCTCCGGCTCGGTGCCGCCGAGGTCCGCTTCGACGGCTCCTACCGGCTGCGGGTCAACGCCGACACCAACCTCCTCCTCGACGAGCACGGCTTCGCCAGCGAGCAGAAAGCCTGGGCGGAGCACCGGCTGCGGCTGACGCCCAAGATCGTCGAGATCGGCGAGCGCGACGCCCTCGAGATCCAGGGCAGCTTCGACATCGTCTCCGGCATCGTGGGCGGCGACGTCGCGGCCGACTTCCGCGGCTACGGCCTCACCGACCGCTCCCAGCGCACCGGCTTTCGCGCCCAGGGCTTCGACTTCCGCTCGCTCTTCGCGCAGATCCGCACCTCCATCGGCGTGGTGCAGATCGGCCAGATGCCCAGCCAGTGGGGGATGGGCATGGTCGCCAACAGCGGCAACGGCGAGAACACCACCGACTTCGGCGACGCCCGCTACGGCGACATCGTCGACGGCGCGCTCTTCGCCACCCGGCCGCTGGTCGGCTTTCTCGGACCCAAGAGCGAGCTGGCGCAGGAGCTGGCGGTGGCGGTGGCGGGCGAAGTCGTCTACCGCGACCGCTTCGCGCAGCTGGTGGTCAAGAACGGCGGCGGCCTCCAGATCGGCGACGTCGCCTGGCAAGGCGTGGCCGCGCTGGTCTGGGATCCCGGCGAGCGGACCCGGGCGGGCTTCTACCTCGCGCGGCGGGTGCAGAGCTTTGCCGCCTCGGCCGGCAACCTGCACATCTGGATCTACGACGCGCACCTGCGCCACAGCCGGACGCTCGAGAACGGGATGGTGCTCTCCCTCGAAGGCGAGGCGGCGCAGATCTACGGCGGCACCAACCACGCGCCCAACCTCTCGGCGCCGGGGCAGACGCGGGTCAGCCAGCAGGGCGCGGCGCTGCGGGGCGGCGTGGCCAGCGGGCAGATCGAGGCGGAGCTGGAAGGCGGGTATGCGAGCGGCGACGGCAATCCCTTCGACGACCAGGCCACCAACTTCCAGATGAACCGCGACTTCAAGGTGGGGCTGGTGCTCTTCGACGAGGTGCTGATGTTCCAGTCGCAGAACGCGGCGCGGCGGCTCTCGGATCCGAAGCTCCTGGGCGCGCCGCCGCAGGGGCTCGACCTGCTTCCCACCGAGGGCGCCGTCTCCAACGCGCTGTACGTGAAAGAGACGCTGCGCTACCGTCCGCGGCTCTTCGGCGGCGGGCTGCGGCTGATCGGCAGCGTGCTCTTTGCGCGGGCGCCGCAGCCGGCGCTCGACGCCTACCAGGCGCTGGTCTCGTCGTCGGCGAAGAACGCCTTTGGACACGAGGCCGGAAGGAACTACGGCGTCGAGCTGGACGGCGCGATAGGGTACCAGGCGAAGTTGTCCAAGGCCCTGGGCTTCGAGACCGGCCTGCAGGCGGGGTACCTCTTTCCGGGCGACGCCTTCACCCGGTCCGACGGCAGCAAGATGCCCGGCGCCTACGCCCTGAAGCTGCGCGCAACCGTCACGTTCTAGAAACTGCCACTGCACACCGCGAAGGCGCAAAGGATGCGAAGGAACCGCGAAGGAATGCGTTTACCAGACCCAGACACCTTCGCGAATCTTCGCTTTCTTCGTGCCTTCGCGGTGTGCTTTTGCTTTTGGCTTTTCGCGGCGCTGGGCGGATGCGCCAAGGGCGCCGCCTTCGAGGGCCTCGCGCCGGCGCAGCAAACGGGCGGGCCGCGGGTCTCGTTCGACCTCACGCACACGCCGCTGCCCGAGATCCCCTTCCCCAACGACCTCGCCACCCGGCCCGATCCGGGAAGCCCCACCGGCCTGCGCCTCAACGCCTCGCTGATCGCGCCCACGCAGCTCGAGCGCGGCGTGCGCGGGCTGCTCGACACCCTCGACGGCTTCGGGACGTTTGCGCCCATCACGGTGGCCTTCGATGAGGACCTCGACGTCCTCGACCTCTACAACCGGCAGAACAACGCCGATCCCGCGGACGACGGCGTCTACCTCGTCGATCTCGCCACCGGCGCCACCACCCCGCTGGACTTCAACGGCGGCCACTTCCCCTACACGCTCAACGATCCCGGGCAATACTTCCTCAACGACCCGGACACCTCTGCCTTCAACCTGCTCTTTCCGGTGGCGGGCCCGGCGGCGAACTTCCTCCACCCCGCGCTTCCGCACGACACCCTGCGCGAACAGGCCGACGACCTGCTCACCTTCTACGAGCGCGCCACCCGCACGCTCATCCTGCGGCCGGTGGTGCCGCTCGCGCAGGAGCACCGGTACGCGGTGGTGCTGACCAACCAGCTGCGCGGCACCAGCGGCAAGGCGATCGTCTCGCCCCACGCGGGCATCAACCACACCTCGCAGACCGCGGAGTTGCAGCCGCTGCTCGCGCACCTGCCCGGCTCCGGCCGGCTGGAGGACGTGGCCTATGCGTGGGCCTTCACCACCCAGTCGACCACGCGGGACCTGGAGCTGATCCGCCGCGGTCTCCATGGAGACGGGCCGCTGCGCGCGCTCTCGGTCGGGTATCGGGTGCGGGACGTGGCCAGCCAGACCCAGTACGCCTCGCGCCTCACCGTGTTGCAGGAGCGAGGGGCCTATCCGCCCTTGGACGCGTCGCCGTCCAAGCCGGGCGACTTCATCCTGCCCATCAACGACTGCGCCGCGCCGCCGGCCCCGCCGGGCTGCCTGAGCGCGCTCCTCGCGGACGACCAGGTCCGCGGCTTGCTCATCGGCGGAGACGCGCTCGCCGCGCAGGCGCTCCTCGACAGCTTCAAGTACGTCGACTACCTCGTCTCGGGAAAGTTCGATTCGCCCAGCTTCCTCGACACCGACAGCGGCGCGCCCGCCGACCAGACCTTCCGCATCGACGCCAGAAACGGCACCGCGCGCACCGTCCCCGAGACGGTGACGTTCATCCTGGCGGTGCCCAAGCCGCGGCCCGAAGTCGGTCACCTGCCGCCCTTTCCCACCGTCATCGCGGGACACGGCTACAAGTCGATGCGGGTGGAGCACCTCCTCGGCTTCGGCGGGACCTTCGCAAAGTTCGGGCTCGCCACCATCGCCATCGACGCCTATGGCCACGGCATCGGCATCGACCCGCTGCTGGAGCTGACCGGCCGGACGCTGGCGCACAAGTACGGGCTCGACGCCTTTGCCGACGCCGTCTTCCAGGGCCGCGCCCGCGACCTCGACAACGACGGCATCAAGGATTCGGGCGGCGACTTCTGGACCGCCGATACCTTTCACACCCGCGACGTGGTCCGGCAGTCGATCGTCGACTGGATGCAGCTGGTCCGCCTGCTGCGGACCTTCGACGGCACCGGCCAGCAGCTGCTCGGCAAGCTGCCCAACCGCGCCGGCGACTTCAACAACGACGGCGTGCCCGACGTGGCCGGCCCCGTCACCTGGCCGTTCGACGTCCTCGCCAAAGACGGCAAGATGCACCTCTTCGAGAAGGGCGCGGTCAACCCGGGCTCGGATCTCTTCGTCTTCGGCATCTCGCTCGGCGGAATCCTCAGCGGCATCCTGCCCGCGGTCGAGCCGGCCATCGTCGCGGCCGGGCCCGCCAGCGGCGCGGGCGGGCTGGCCGACGTCGGCATCCGCTCCACCCTCGACCAGGTGGTGCAGGCCGTCTTCCTCGAGCTGTTCGGGCCCCTCTTCGCCACCTGCCCCTTCTCGCCCTCGAGCGGCGGCGCCGATCCGCAGACCGGCATCCCCTGGGGCGCCTGCAACGCCGCCGCTTCCGATGCGCAGCCCACCCTGGTCCTGGTCGTCCAGGACGTGAACCGCGAGCGCGACCTTCCCATCGCCCGCCTCACGCTCGCGCCCGGACAGCGGGTGATGGTGAAGAACCTCTCCCAGACCAGCGCCGACTGCAGCCGGGGCGAGAAGATCGACGGCTGCTCCGTCGGCACCGCCGATGCGCAAGGCCGGCTACGGCTGCCCGTCGCCGCCGACTGGCCCTCCCTGCTCGCGACCCGCACCAGTCGCGGCCCTGGGCTCGTCGATCAGGTGAAGGTCCAGGTGCTCGCGCCCGGCGACGACCTTCAGGTCACCGTGCTCGGCGCGCAGCCGCGGGTGATCGACAAGTATGAGCTCGAGGCGCGCTTCTTCGGCGTCGACTACAAGCCGGGCGCGCCGCTGACCTCTCCGGCGCGCGGCTACGGACTCACCCGCAACACGCCCGAGTTCCGCCGGCTGATGGGCCTCTCGCAGCTCATCCTCGAGCCCGGCGATCCGGTGAACTACGCGCCCCACTACTTCACTGACCCGCTGCCCTCCCGCGCCACCCCCGACCGGATCACGGGGGTCACGGCCGGGCCTGCCAACGTGCTGGTGATCGGGACCTCAGGCGATCCGGGCGTGCCGATCAGCACCGCCATCTCGCTGGCGCGCGCGGCCGGCCTTGTCGAGCTGCAGAAGCCCGACCCGGCGTACGGCCTCCCCATCGACCAGGTGCTGATCCGCGCCGGCGTCGTCGAAGGGGTGCCGGCGACGGCGCGCTTCGCCGACCCGGATGGCGGCGTCTTTGCGGCGCTGCCCGGCCACGTGCGCTGCGATCCGGGCTCGGACTGTTCGGGCAGCGTCCTCGTCGACCCGACCGGCTACGCCTGCGACGCCGGAGTCTGCCTCGACGGCCTGCGGGCGCCGCGCCTCGATCCGCCGCTGCGGCAGCAGCTGATCCGGGTCTCGAGCCCGCAGGCTCCGGCCTGTTCGCTCTCGCCGCACGCCATCGGCACCGGCTGCTGGTCCACCGGCGCCTCGTCCTGCGCGCAGGGGCCCGGCCTCTCGGCGCTCTTGATTCCCTACCTGAACCGGACCGGGCAGCACGGCTTCTTCAATCCGCAGCCGGACAAGCCGTTCGACCTCGATCAGTTCATGGCGAACGTCGTCGGCCGCTACTTCGAGTGCCGCGGACGCGAGCTGCACTTCGAGCTTTGCCAGCAGGACCTCGCATCCTGCCCGTGGATTCCGCCCCCGCCCTGATCACGTCCACCGGCCCGAAGGCGGCGGGGAGCAGCGCCGCCAGGTTCGAGGTGACGCTCTGGCCGTCGGCGCTGGCGTAGACGACGGGCGTCTCGCCCGCGCAGAACTCTGAGAGCACCTGCCGGCAGCCGCCGCAGGGCGCGGCGGGGCGGTCGCGTCCGCCGACGATGGCCACCGCCTCGATGCGCCGCGCTCCAGCGGCGACCGCCATGGCCACGGCGTTGCGCTCGGCGCAGACCGAGAGCGGATAGGCGCTGTTCTCGACGTTGCAGGCGGCGTAGATGCGGCCGCCGGCGAGGACGGCCGCGCCCACCAGGTACCCCGAATACGGCGCGTAGGCCTTTTGTCGAACGCGGGCGGCGGCGCGCAGCAGCGCGGCAAGGCGGGAGGACCTGGGCATGCGCCGCGAAGAATAGCCGAGAGCGCAGCGGCGGCCAGTTTTCGCATCGGTCCCCTGCCACCTGGCGGACAGCAGCGGCCGGACCTCAGGCCCGGGCGGCCCGGGCCGGCATCGCCGCGAAGGCCAGCGGCAGGAAGGCGCGCAGCAGCGCGAGGAACTTCCCCTCGACGGCGCGGGCGACCTCCATGACTTCCTCGTGCGTCAGCGCCTGCGGCGAGATGCCCGCGGCGAGGTTGGTGATGCAGGAGATGCC
>JAYWAJ010000125.1:0-2530 GCA_043782525.1 Deltaproteobacteria bacterium
GGGCCGCAGTTCGGGCTCAACACCGCCGGCACCGGCAGCCAGACGGCCTTCACCACCCTCGTCGGGCTCGCCTACAACACCCGCTAAGGCGGAAAGCAAAAAAGCAAAGGCACACCGCGAAGACGCGAAGTTTGCGAAGGTGCGCGAAGTTTTGGTTGGTCAAGGCTTGCGCCGGGTCACCTCCGAGCCAGCGCGTGGCCTCGGGCCGACCCCAAAAGCTTTTCTTCGCGAGCCTTCGCGGAACTTCGCGCCTTCGCGGTGTGCTTTTGTTTTTCGCTTTGCCTCAGACGAGCTGCATGAGCGCGGCCTGGTCGAGCTCGAGCCGCGCCCCGTCGAGGGCGACCGCCACCGCGTCGTAGATGGCCGCCTCGGCGGCGAGAACGCGGCCCGCCTCCGCCGCCTTGACCTTGCTCTGCGAGAGCCAGCGGCGCAGGCGCTTCTGGGCCGCCTCCTTCTCCTCGGCGACGCCCTCCTTCGCCTGCCGCACCAGCCTGGCGAGCCGGCCCTGCGCCTCGGCTTCGGCGGTGCGCAGCGCCAGGTCGACCGCCTGCACGAACGCCGCCGGAGGGCCGCCTTCGGGCGCCGGCACCGGGTCGGCCCGCGCGGAGTCGAGCTGCACGCCCAGCCCGTCCTCCACCTGCGCGCCACCGCGGCCGTCGAGGCGGACCACCACCCGCAGCTGCATCTCCTCGAGGTGCCGCGCCGCCCGCCGCGAGGGAACCCGCGCGCCCTGGGCCAGGTCGGCCGGCTCCGGCAGCGCCACCAGGTAGCGCGCGTCGAGCGCCGCCCCCTGCGTGCCGCGGACATGCGCCCGCGAGACGGTGGCCCGGCCCAGCTCGCCGTCGCGCAGCCAGCCGAAGAGCGCCTCCACCAGCGGATGCCCGGTGGCAAACGACTCGTGCTCCTCGTGCCGCACCGCCACCTCGCGCTGGAACGACCCCAGCACGGTGCGGTCCTGCTCGAGATCGAAGCCCGCCAGCGCGTCGACTTTCAGCTCGGGGCCGACGTTGAACGAGACCTCGCCGGGGAGCACGTCGACCTCGACGTCGACGGCGAGGCCCACCCGCCGCGCCGCTTCGAGGCTCACCGCCTCCAGCCGCTTCTCCAGATGGGTGGCCACCGCGCCCAGCGCCACCGCCGCGTCGGCATCGGCAGGGACGCGCGCCCCCAGCCTGCGCGCGCCGCGGTCGGCCAGCGCCCGGACGGCAGCCAGGTCGCAGCTGCGCAGGTCGAGCAGCGGATCGTGCGCCCGGGCCACTTCGCCCCGCGCCGCCGAGACGCGGGCCCGGATCTCCGCCGTCTTGCGTGCCCACCGCGTCTGCTCGTCCTCGCCCTGCCCGCCGGACGCCAGCTCCAGCAGGTCCGCCTCGACGCTCTCCAGCACCGGATCGAGCCCGCCCACCGGCTCGGTGAAGACGCCCACGCCTTCGTCCATCACCTCGAGCACGCGCGCCGCCAGCGTACCCTCGGTGTGGAAGGCGTAGATGCGCACCTCGCGCGCCTGCCCGATGCGGTCGATGCGCCCGATGCGCTGCTCGATGGCGGCGGGGCTCCAGGCGAGGTCGTAGTTGACCAGCACGTGGCAGTGCTGGAAGTTGCGCCCTTCGCCGCCCAGCTCGGTGCAGAGCATGACGCGCGGGCCTTCCGGATCGCGGAAGCGCGCCACCAGCTTGTCGCGCTCGGCGGGAGTGAGGTCGCCGAGGTAGGCCAGCGCATCGATCCGCTGCCTGGCCAGCGCGGCGCGCAGGTACTCGATGGTCTCGCGCGTCTCGGCGAAGACGAGGACCTTCTCGGCGGCGCCCAGCTCGTCGAGCAGCGCGAGGAAGGCCGCCAGCTTGGAGTCCTCCGCCAGCGCCGCCGCCCGCGCCGAGAGCTTGCGCAGCCGCGCGTCGTCCGCGGTGGCCAGCCCCGCCGCCAGCGCCGCGGGCGAGCTGCCCAGGCGTCTCAGCAAGGCCGCCAGCACCGCGCCCGAGGGCAACTTCGCCAGCGGCAGCGCCGCCCTCACCTCCTCTTCCAGCTCCCGCTCCGCCGGCGACAGCCGCACCTCGATGCGGGTCAGCGAACGCCGGGTGAAGCCGCCGACGATGGCGCGCCGGTTGCGAAGCAGCCGCGCCGAGAGGCCGTAGCTCTCGGCCAGGTGCAGGAGCAGCGCCTTTCCCTGCAGCTTGCCCAGCTCCTCGTCGTCGGGAAAGAGCGCGGCGATGCGCGCCGCCGCCTGGGCGTCGCCCGCCAGCAGCGCCCGCACCTCCGCCGAAAGATCGCCTTGGCGCAAGAGACGCGCCCGCAGCTCCGCCTCGGTGGCCGCCGGCGCCGGATCCACCAGGCGCAGGAGCGCGTGGTACTCGGCAGGATCGAGCTGCAAGGGAGTCGCTGTGAGGAGAAGCAGCCCCCAGGTGCGCTTCGCCAAGGACTCCGCGACCTGGTAGGCCCGCGCGCCGCGCAGGTGGTGCGCCTCGTCGATGACCACCAGGTCCCAGCCGGCCTCCGCCGCGTGATCCGACTCCTGCTGGCTGCGCGAGAGCCACTCCAG
>JAYWAJ010000126.1:0-2528 GCA_043782525.1 Deltaproteobacteria bacterium
GAGGACGCCTCGTCCGACTACGACCGCGAGAAGCTCCAGGAACGCCTCGCCAAGCTGGTGGGCGGCGTCGCCGTCATCAACGTCGGCGCGGCCACCGAGACGGAGCTGAAGGAGAAGAAGGCCCGCGTCGAGGACGCGCTGCACGCCACCCGCGCGGCGGTGGAGGAAGGCATCGTCCCCGGAGGCGGGGTCGCCTACCTGCGCTCGCTCGGTGAGCTCGACGGCCTGCCCGTCGGTGCCGGCGAGCAGTCGGGCGTCGACATCGTCCGCAGGGCGCTCGAGGAGCCGCTGCGCCAGATCGCGCAGAACGGCGGCTACGAGGCCAGCCTGGTCGTCGACCGGGTGCGGCGCGGCAAGGGCGCGTTCGGGTTCAATGCCGCCACCGGCGAGTACGAAGACCTCCTCCAGGCGGGTGTCATCGATCCAACCAAAGTGTCCCGCTTCGCGCTGCAGAACGCGGCCTCGGTGGCCTCGCTCATGCTGACCACCGAGGCGGTCATCGCCGAAAAGGGCGCGGAGGCCTGACTTCCGCGTTACAATCACTTGGACGCCCGCCTAGCTTCACCTCTCGCTTCCGGCCGAAGCGGCCCGGCGCAAAGGGAGAAGCCATGCGAGGAATGATCTCGATCGTCGATCGGACCACGGGGCGCACCTCGGTGAAGCCCAGCGACACGCCGACGTTCGACCTGCCCCCGGACTTCGACCGGCAGAGCGGGACGGCAGCGGTCGACATCCGCTCCCACGCCCACTACGCGTCGATCAACGGCAAGGACGTCAGCCTCGCCATCCACTCGCGCCCGCTCTCCTGGCGCGTGCGCGGCGAAGACTGCCTGGTCGCGAGCGGCACCCACGCGGCGACCCCCCTGCACCCGCGCACCTTCAAGCTCTGCGCGGTCCGGTCCGAGTAGTTCCTACTGCGGATCGAGCGCGCGCAGCCGGGCCATCAGGCTGCGGACCTCGACTTGCAGCGCAGCGGAGAGCGGCCGCGCGATGGCGTCGCGAATCTCTCGATCCACTTCCATGAGCGGTTGCGCCGAGGCCCACTGCGTCTGCCGGTGGTGGTAGCGCACGCGCGTGTCGCCGAGCAGTGCGGTCAGCGCAGCGACCTCTCGCTTCAGGTCCGCTTCGACGAACTCCGCGGGAATGGTCATGGCTCCTGCCTCCACCTGCTCGAGTGACAGTGTCACCACGCCAGAGCCGCTGCGCTCGCCCATTGCGCGATCTTGCAAAGATAGACGGGCGCCTCCAGGTCCGCGTGCCTAGACTGGCCCCAACACCCGCGCACTGACTCTTCGCCTACGGCGATCCGATGTGCGGTGCCCCACCAACAGGACCAACGCGCGAGGGCCTGACTGCTTCGCGCCCCTGATCGGCTCCTTCCCTCCTGGAAGAGAGCCGAGGAGAAGACATGACCAACGACATCATCGAGACAGCAACCGCCGCCGGTAACTTCAAGACCCTGGCCGCCGCGCTCCGCGAAGCGGACCTGGTGAACACGCTCAAGGGCGCAGGGCCGTACACCGTGTTCGCTCCCACCGACGCGGCCTTTGCCAAGCTGCCCAAGGCGGAAGTCGAGGCGCTGCTGAAGGACAAGGAGAAGCTGAAGGGCATCCTGCTCTTCCACGTGCTCCCGGGCAGCTACCCGTCGGCCGCGGTCCACAAGATGCACGACGGCGACAAGGTCAAGACGGCCTCCGGCAAGGAGTTCACCCTCGGCCTGAAGAACAACGTGGTCACCGTCAACGGCTCGGTGGTCAGCAAGACCGACATCGCCGCGTCGAACGGCTTCATCCACGCCATCGACACCGTGCTCCGGCCGAACTGATCGCAGCCACCAGCGCTGGACGGCGGCGGGGGATGGTCCCCTGCCGCCGTTCTTTTTATTCGGCCGGCTTCCCCAGCCGCCGCTCGACCCAGAGGTGCTGCGTGAGCGCCTGCACGCAGACCAGCACCGGGGTCGCGACGATGGTCCCTACCAGGCCGAAGACCGCGCCGAAGAAGCCCTGCCAGACGAGCAGCAGCGCCGGCTGGAGCTTGACGGCCCGCTTCATCACCAGCGGCTCGACCAGGTATCCCTCGACGACGTGCACGGCGCCGTAGACGGCGAAGGCGTAGGCGAGGTGCCGCGAGTCCTGCGCTCCCGCGACCAGCAGCCCGGGGATGGCGCTGGCGATGGCGCCGACATAGGGAACAAAGGTCGCGAAGAAGGTGAGCAGCCCGAGCACGAACCAGCCCTTGATGCCGGCCACCGCGAGCCCGATGGTGGTGAGCGTGCCCATGATGGTCATCGAGATGACGATGCCGCCCACCCACTTGCGCAGGCTGGTCGAGACCTTCTCGAAGGAGGTGTCGAAGATCTCCTCGTAGCGTCGGGGCACGACCCGCCGCAGGCCCTTCGCGTATTCCCCGGGTTCGCTGACGAGGAAGAGCCCGAGGACCAGCACCAGCACCATCGCGGTCAGCGCGGAGAAGATGCCCAGCACGCCCTTGGCCGCCTTCTCCTCGACGCCTGCCGGCGCCTGCTGCTG
>JAYWAJ010000127.1:0-2527 GCA_043782525.1 Deltaproteobacteria bacterium
GTGAAGTCGCGGATGGCGCTCGCCGACAAGCTGTCGGGCGGCAAGGTCGGCTACCTCCACCTCCCGGACACCGCGCTCGACGGCAACCGGATGCTGCAGAAGCTCTTCTATGCCCAGGCCGGCAAGGCGGCGCTGATCATCGACGACCGGTACAACGGCGGCGGCTTCATCCCCGATACGATGATCGATGTCTTCGGCCGCCGCACGCTCTCCTGGTGGGCGCGGCGCGATGTCTCCCGCTTCACCTCGCCCGGGTTCGCGCACGACGGGCCGAAGGCGATGTTGATCAACTCCTACTCCTCCTCTGGCGGCGATGCGCTTCCGTATTACTTCAAGAAGCGCGGGCTCGGCCCGCTCGTCGGCACGCGCACCTGGGGCGGGCTGATCGGCCTCTCCGGAAACCCCGGGCTCGCCGACGGCGGCGCGCTGCACATCCCCACTTTCCGCATCTACGACGAGGCGGGCCGCTGGGTGGTCGAGAACGAGGGGGTCGCGCCCGATCACGAAGTGTACGACCTGCCCGAAGCGCGCCTCGAGGGGCACGACCCGAGCCTGGAGAAGGGGATCGAGCTGCTGCTGAAAGAGCTGGAGGCGCGGCCGCAGACCGAGCCGAAGACGCCCCCGCCGCCGCGGATGCCGGGCCGGTAGCCGGCCGCGCCGTGGCCTATCTGCAGAGGTCCTGGCGCAGCCGCTCGAGGAACGCCTCCTCGAACACCCCGTCGACGCGGATCGAGTACTGGAACCGCGTCGCCGCCTCCACGCCGTGCCAGTCCATGTCGTTGAACCAGTACGCCCGCGAGCGGGGCTGCACGCGGCGCGAGCGGTCCGGAGAGAGCAGGAAGAACCGCTTCTCCTCTTCGGGGCATAGTGTAATACAGTGAGCAACTTGCCCGTCAGGGGCGGGCGTGGTGTCGCGGTGCACAGGGGCGTGGTCGTTGGGGTGCACGCCGAAGAGCAGGGCGCGGCCGATCTCGCGGAACGGCAGCGAAGCGAGCCTGGCCACCGTCTTGGGAAAGTGTAGTCGTGCGGCCTCGGTGAAGCCCTTCCCGCCGCCCTGGTTCTTGTCCTCCCACCGCTGGTTCTCGACGAAGTGGAAGACGGTCTTCCACGGGAAGTAGACGCCGTGCCGGTAGTCGAGCAGGCGCTGCTGCGCGGGGGTGAACGGGTGGTCGGTCTCGTCGCCGAAGGCCGGGCGCGGGCCGTCCAGGGAGAGCGCCGGGTCGTCGCCGAGCGCGAGGAAGCGGGCGTAGTCGTCGCGGGAGAGGCGGGCGATCACGGCCATCGCGTCGAGATACGGGTCCTGCGCCACCTCGGGCGGGACGATGCCCATCTGCTTGAGCGTCGCGCCCGTGCGGGTGGTCTCGACGCGCGCGAGCCCGAGGCAGATCTCGTCGTGGAGCGCGGCCACCTGCGCGGGGTCGATATAGCCGTCCAAATCGAGGAACGGATATCCCCAGATACCCACCAGCCTGCCATCAGAACCAGACATGCCAGGCCCCCGTCTCGAAGGCGAGGTGGGCGGTGGCCGAGATCCGCGCGGCCTCGCCGGAGAACGGCTCGATCTGGTGCAGGCGATAGCTCTCGAAGAGCGCCGCGTCGCCCACGCCGTAGGAGAGCAAGGCGGGCTCGCCGGGAGGCTCCGCCCGCTCGCGGTGCTCGCCGTGCCGCGCGGGCCACAGCCGCAGGCCGCCGCCGCTCTCTGCGGGCTGCAGCATCACCACCAGGCTGAGCGCCGGCGCGTGGGCCTCGAGGTGGGCCTTCGGGAGGCCCTCGGTGTCGTAGTGGACGCTGCCGCCGAGGCGCGCCACCTCCGACCCGGGCGGGAAGACGTGGACGCCGGGCCCACACCAGCCCGGACGCTGCAGCACGGGCGCGTCCACCACCTGGCTGGCGAGCGAGAACATCGCGGCGCGCAGGCCCGGCGCGTGCTCCTCCACGAGCGCGTCGGCCCTGGCTGCGCCGGCAAAGTAGTCGGCGGTGCGCTGCTGCTCGAGGTGCGTGTACCAGGCGCGGCCGAGGGTGAACTGCTGCCCGCCGAAGTCGGAGTGCCAGGAGGCGCGGGCCGCGAGCGTGCCCTGCACCCACCGGGCGCAGTCGGTCGGGGAGAAGACGCCGCGCAGCGCGATCGCGAGGCGGCCCCCGGCGAGCATGGCGGGAGCGACACCGGATCCCGCCGGGCGACTACCGCTGATTGTCTCGACGATTGTCTCGACCCGCACATGGCCTCCGGTCAACAGGAGTCTAGCGTCAATGCCGAGGTCGCAGCCCGTGAAGCGCGACCGTTGGCCGACGAGCGCCACCCACAACCGCCGCCACCTGCCTCCTTTCGCCGCCACGCCACACCGACGATACTGGCCGGCCAATGCTCCCCCGCTCTCCTCCGGCAGCCACGGCACGCGCCCTCGCCGCCGCGCTCGCGGTCGCCGCGGCCCAGGCGGCCTGCACCGACGTCACGCTCTACAGCAACTCCGGCGCCGCCAAGCCCGAGCAGGACAAGGTCTCCATCCAGGCCGACCGCCTCTGCACC
>JAYWAJ010000128.1:0-6651 GCA_043782525.1 Deltaproteobacteria bacterium
GATTCCCGGCGCGGCCAGCGCTGCGTCGCGGCCGGCGGCCACAAAGGAGCAGCCGGCCTGGGCAGCGGCTGCGGCGTAGACGACGCTGGGGGTGACCCAGTCGGCGCTCTGGTCCAGCGCATTCCACACTTCGTCCGGCGTGGCGCCCAACCTGGGCGGCGGAATGCGCAGCCCCGGAAGCGTGCAGACCACGACACCCCGGGCGCAGTGGTGGTGCGCGAGGAAGCCGCGCATGTCCTCGGCCAGCATGTCCGCCAGCTCACGCCGCGTCGGCGCCTGGCGGGCTCCCAGCATCGTCCGCACCTTGCGGAGCTCGGGCCGCAGCTCGTCCAGCAGCGAGCGGCTGATGAGCCCGGCGCGCAGCGAGGCGCGATAAGCGTCGTCTTCCCGCAGCTCGAAGGCGCCGAGGACCAGGTCCGACAGCTCCGCAAAAGGAACCTGCGCGCGCATCGGGGCGAGCAAGCTGCCGGGCGAGCGCCCGGTCCCTCCAGCCTCGACCAGGCTGCCAAAGGGATGGACCAGGTGCGCCCGCGCGGCGAGGATCCCCGTCACCAGCGAGCTGCCGACTCCGCCCAGCCCTACGACGATCAACCCTGTCGGACCCATTTTGACGCTCCCCTGATCAGCAGCCAGGCGCACACTTCCGCGCCACCGGACCGGGGTTGCAGCGGCCGTGCCATTGTCAATGTGACGCAACCGGGTTAGAACGCGCTCCCTTTTGGAGGAAGCAACTGATGGCCGACACCACCACGCAGCGCCCCAAGACCCACGCCCCCAAGCCCAAGGGTGGCACCGACAAGAAGTGCAGCATCGAGGCCTGCAAGCGCGCCTACCAGGCCAAGGGCTTCTGCTTCTTCCACTATGACAAGTGGAAGGCCGGCGAGCTGCCCAAGGGCCGCTACAAGACCTGCAGCAAGGAAGGTTGCCTGAAGAGGGTGACTGCCCATGGCCTCTGCGCCGAGCACCAGCCCAAGAAGTCCGACGCAGCCGCGCCCGCCGCCTAGAGCTTCGCCGTGGACCGCTCGAGCTGGGCCAGCGCGGCAAGGAGCAGTTCGGCCTCGCGCCTGGTCGGATGAATGCGGCGCAGCGTCGCCAGCAGCTCGTCCAGCACCAGGTCGGGCTGCTGCGGATTGAGAAAGCCTGCCGCGAGCAGCAGCGCGCGGCAGCGGTCGCGCAGCAGCGTCAAGAGCCGCTGGTCGGCGGGTGGGGCCGGCGGCAGCGGAGGCGGCGCGACGGCGCCCCGGGCCTTGAGGATCTCGTAGCCGTAGACCATCACCGCCTGGGCCAGGTTGAGCGAGCTCTTGAGCGCCGTCGGAATCGTGGTCACCGCGTCGGCGCGGCGCAGCTCGTCGTTGGTCAAGCCGCGCACTTCGTCCCCGAACACCAGCGCGACCTCGCCCGGCGCCGAGAGCAGCCGGGCCGCCGCGGCCTCGGGAAGGAGCGCGCCCGGCGTGTCGCGGCCCGTGGTCATCACCACCTCGACGCAGTCCGCGAGCGCTTCGTCGAGCGTGCGCGTCATCTGCATCGCCTCCAGCACCGCGTCGGCGCCTGCCGCGAGCCTGGCGGCCTGGGCGCGATCGAAGCCGACCGGCTCCACCACCCAGAGCGAGCCGGCCCCGGTGTTGGCCAGCGCCCGCGCCGCCGCGCCGATGTTCTGGGAGTTGCGGGGCCGATGCAGCACGAATCGGATGCTCACATGCGCTATCTTGCGCAGTTCCGGAGGACCCGCAAATGGACCCATTTCTCGCGCAGCTCCCGCATACCCTTCGTGAAGCCGATTTTCCCGCCCTGGGCCAGCTCTACCGCGGCAAGGTGCGCGACAACTATTCGCGCGACGACCGCATCGTCATGATCACCACCGACCGGCTCTCCGCCTTCGACCGGGTGCTCACCACCGTGCCGTTCAAGGGCGAGCTGCTCAACCGGCTCACCGTCTTCTGGTTCGAGAAGACCAAGGACGTCGCGCCCAACCACCTCCTCGACGTGCCCGACCCCAGCGTCCTCGTCGTCCGCCGGCTGCAGCCGCTGGCGGTCGAGATGGTGGTGCGCGGCTACATCACCGGCTCGCTCTGGCGCGACTTCGAGAAGGGCAAGGGCGCCAAGGCCTACGGCATCGAGCTGCCCAGGGACCTGCGCCGCGACCAGAAGTTCGACACGCCGCTGCTCACGCCCAGCACCAAGGAAGAAGTGGGCAAGCACGACGAGCCCATCTCGCCGGCGGAGTTGGTCGCCCGCGGGACCCTCAGCAAGAAGCAGTGGGACGCGATGGCGCGGATGACCCTCGACCTCTTCGCCGCGGGACAGGCGTGGGCCAGGCAGCGCGGGCTCATCCTCGTCGACACCAAGTACGAGTTCGGCCTCGATGCGCAGGGCAAGATCTGGCTCATCGACGAGATCCACACGCCGGACTCGAGCCGCTACTGGATCGCCGAGGGCAGCGAGGAGCGCTTCCAGAAGGGCGAAGAGCAGCGCATGCTCGACAAGGAGTTCTTCCGCCAGTGGCTGATCAAGGAGCGCGGTTACCAGGGCGAGGGGCCGCTGCCCGAGATCCCCGACGCGGTGCGGGCGCAGCTGGCCGGCAAGTACGCCCAGCTGGTGCAGACGCTCACCGGAGAGGCGCCCAGGCTCGAGGCCGGTGATACTCGCGCGCGCATCGAGAAGGCGCTCAAGAGCAAGGGCTACCTGTAATAGAGCGAAACACCACCGCAACGGCCCCGCAACGCTGCCCTCGTACTCCATCAGCAAGGAGGAAGCGATGAACCGGAAAATGCTGATCGGATCGGGTGCGCTGGGCCTTTTGCTGGTGGGCGGAGCTGCCTACGCCATGGGCCACGGCGGCCACGGGCGGATGATGAGGCACATGATCTCGGCGCGCATCGAGGACGCCGAGGACGCCATCGAGGCGACGCCGCAGCAGCGGGTGGCCATCGAGCAGTCGAAGGAGACCATCTTCAAGGCCTTCGAAGCCAAGGCGCAGGGCCGCAAGCAGACCCACGCGCAGGTGATCGAGCTGCTCACCGCCGACAAGCTGGATCCGGCGGCGCTCTACCAGATCGCGGACCAGCACGCGGCGGAGATCCAGGCGATGGCCAAGGTGATCGTCCCGGAGGTCCAGAAGATTCACGACCTCCTCACGCCGGCGCAGCGGCAGAAGCTCGCCGAGCTGGCCAGGAAGCACGCCGGGCACATGCAGGGCGGCGGCTTCGGCGGGCCTCCCGGAGAGTGATGATCCGAGCGCTGCTCATCGAGGACGATCGCAAGCTGGCGGCGCTCCTCATCGAGTTCCTGGGCCAGAACGGCGTCGAAGCCGCGCTGGCCCAGGATGGCGTGCAGGCGCTGCAGCAGCTGGCGGCGCAGAAGTTCGACATCCTGCTGGTGGACCTGATGCTCCCCGGCATGGATGGCCTGACGCTCTCGCGCAAGATCCGCGAGCGCTGGAACACGCCGCTCATCATGGTGACCGCGCGGGGCGACGACGCCGACAAGATCGTCGGGCTGGAGCTGGGCGCCGACGACTACCTGGCGAAGCCGTTCAATCCCCGCGAGCTCCTGGCGCGCATCCGGGCGGTGCTGCGGCGGGCCGAGCCCGGCGAGCAGGCCAGGTTCCAGAGCGGCGGCCTCTCCATCGACTTCGCCGCCCGCGAGGTCCTGGTCGACGGCGCCCGCCAGACGCTGACCGCCCACGAGTTCGAGCTGCTGGTGGCGCTGGCCAGGAACGCCGGCCGCGTGCTCACCCGCGACCAGCTGCTCGAGCAGATGAAGGGCGACCAGGCCGACGACGCCTTCGACCGCTCCATCGACGTCCACGTCTCGCGGCTGCGGCAGAAGATCGAGCCGGACCCGCGCCATCCCCGCTACGTCAAGACCGTCCGCGGCGCCGGCTATCTGCTGGCGCGCGAGTCATGACCCGCAAGCTCTACCTGCGGCTCTACGCTGCCTTCCTCGGCGTGCTCCTCGCGGTGATGGCGGTGACCGCGGGCATCAACATCCTCACCGGGCGCGGCTTCGCCATGCTGCGCGGCGGCCCCCGCCTCGCCCACCACCTCGCGCGCATGCTCGACGTCCGGCAAGAGCCGGTGCAGCGCATCGTCGAGGAGATGCACGAGGAGCTGTCGATGGACGTGGCGCTCTTCGGTCCCGGCGGAGAGCTGCTGGCCGCGGCGGGCGCGCCCTTGCCGCCGCCGGGCCCCGGCGCGATGGACGGTGGTCACCACGGCCCCGGCTGGCTGATGGGAAGGCACGGCATCGTGACCGCCCCGGTCCACCGCATTCCGGGGGCGGTGCTGGTGGCGCGGCTGCCGGTGCCGGAGGGGCTGTTGCGGACGCTGGCGATGCGGACCGCGCTCCTGCTGCTGGGGACGCTCCTGGTCTCGCTGCTGCTGGTCTATCCGCTCTCGCGATCGATCACGCGGCCCCTCGAGAAGCTGACCGCGGCGGTGGAGGCGTACGGCCGCGGCGACCTGGCGCAGCGGTCGGGGCTGGGCGAGCTGAAGGACGAAGTCGGCCAGCTGGCCCGCAGCTTCGACGTGATGGCCGACCGCATCCAGACCGCGCGGCGGGCGGAGAAGGAGCTGCTCGCCAACGTCTCGCACGAGCTGCGTACGCCGCTCGCGCGCATGAAGGTTGCCCTGGCGCTGACCCAGCCGCCCGACGAGGCCATGCGCCTGCGGCTGGCCGCGCTCGACGAGGAGGTGGACGAGCTGGACCGGCTGATCGCGGACGTGCTCACCGCCAGCCGCCTCGACCTGGCCGCGCTGCCGCTGCGCAAGGTCCGGCTCCAGGCCACCGAGGTGGTGGAGAAGGCGCGGCTGCGGGCGGTCGCGCTGCAGCCCTCGCTGCAGCTGCAGGCGCAGATCGCACCCGGGCTGCTGCTCGACGCCGACGAGGGGCTGCTCGCGCGCGCCCTCGACAACCTGCTCGACAACGCGCGCAAGTACGGCAACGGATCGCCGGTCGAGGTGGAGGCGCGCCCCGACGGGCCGCTCATGCTCTTCGCGGTGCGCGATCACGGGCCGGGCATTCCGGAGGCGGAGCTCTCGCACGTCTTCGATCCCTTCTTCCGCGGCGAGGGAGTGCGCGGGAAGGCGACCGGCTTCGGGCTCGGGCTGGCGCTGGCCCGGCGCGTCGCCGAGGCGCACGGCGGGACGGCCCGGGCCCTCAACGTCGAGGGCGGCGGCGCCCGCATCGAGCTGCGCTTTCCGCCGGCTGCCGCGGGTTAGCTCAATCCGAAGTCAGGACCCGTTCTCGTCCTCGTGTTCGTTGCGGTGCTCGGTGTCGAGCTTGTGCTGGTGGTCGTGCATCCGCACCCTCACGACGTCGGCCACGAAAACGGGGACGAGCACGAGCACGGCCCAAAATTCAGCATTGGGCTTGGTCCGCGGGGGCGCTTCGACTCACGGCCGGGGCGGCGGGCCGGCCGGCTTCGGCGCCGCCGGCGGAGCGGCGAGCAGCTGATCGAGCAGCGCTCCTGCCGTCGACGCCTGCACCAGCCGCAGCGGCGGCTTGATGAATCCTTCCGCCGCCATGTGCTCGAGGAAGCCGTTGAGCCTGGCGTAGTACCCGGCCGCGTCGAAGAGCCCGATGGGCTTCTCGTGCAGCCCCAGCTGCGCCCAGGTGACGGCCTCGAAGAGCTCGTCCAGGGTGCCGCAGCCTCCGGGCAGCGCGACGATGGCGTCCGAGAGCGCCGACATCACCGCCTTGCGCTCGTGCAGCGAGCTGACGATGCGCAGCTCGGTGATGCCCGGGTGCGCGATCTCGCGTGTGCAGAGGGCGCGCGGCAGCACGCCGACGACTTCGCCGCCCGCGGCCAGCGCCGCGTCGGCGCAGGCGCCCATCAGCCCGCGCGAGGCGCCGCCGTAGACCAGGCCGTGCCCGCGCCGCGCGATCTCCGTGCCCAGTGCCTGCGCCGCCTCGAGGTACGCGTCGCGCCCGCCCGCATTCGCTCCCGCAAAGACGCAGATCCGCAGCATGACGGCGATGATACCATCCCCGCATGACGCCCTCGCGCTGGCAGGCAATGGCGGCGGGCGCCATTCTCCTCGCCGCCCTCGCCTGGAAACTGTGGCCGCGGGGGCCCGAGGCGGTCGATGCGCCCGCCGCAGAGTCCTCCCGGGAGCCGCGGCCGGTGGCTCCGGTGCCTGCTCCGCTTGCGCCGGGCGGCGCCGGATTCGCCGGCAGCGCGCTGCGCGAGGCAGTGGTGCAGAGCGGCGCGCCGGGGAGCACGCCGGCGCTGCAGCAGCCCGCCTCGCCGGCGGACGGCTTCGTCGAGGTGCGGGTCCTCGCGCAAGGCAAGCCGCGCCTCGGCGCGCACGTGCGGCTCTACTTCAAGGGCCGCGCTGATCCGAACACGGCGCAGGTCGACTGGCGCTTCGCCGGCGCCGCCGACTCCGGCCCGGGCGGCATCGCCCGCATCGCGGCGCGGCCCGGCGTCTACCTTCTCGCCGCGCGCTCGGAGACCTTTGCCCCCGCGCGCCTCGAGTTCCAGCGGCCGGCGGGCGAAGCGACCACCCGCGTCTCGGTCGAGCTGCAGCCCGGCCTCGTCGTCTCCGGCCGCACCGTGCAGAGCGGCACGCAGGAGGCGGTGCCGCTGGCCCTGGTGGTGCTCACCTGGGAAGGCTCGCGGCGCGCCAGCGCGCCCGGGGAGGAGCAAGC
>JAYWAJ010000129.1:0-17641 GCA_043782525.1 Deltaproteobacteria bacterium
GCGAGCACCGAGTGCTTGTTGTCCAGCTCGACGCGATAGTTTCCGCCCGCGAGCTCTTCGCGGACCGTCCCTTCGACTTCGATGCCTGCTTCCTTCTCCGACACTCAGAACTCCCTTCGGGGCGCGTCCTTCTACCCGACCTTCGGGCCGGACGCCACCACTTCGGGGGAGGCCTGATCGGCGAACTGCTTGAAATTGTCGCTGAACAGCCGGGCGAGCTGTTGCGCCTTGGCGTCGTAGGCCGCCTTGTCGGGCCAGGTCTCGCGCGGGTTGAGCACCTGCGCGGGAACTCCCGGCGCGTCGGTGGGGACGTCGAGGCCGAAGACGGGGTCCTTGACGAACTTGACGCCGTCGAGCTTTCCGTCGAGCGCCGCGTTGAGGAGCGTCCGCGTGTGCTGGATCGACATGCGCTTGCCGACGCCGTACGGCCCGCCGGTGAAGCCGGTGTTCATCAGCCAGACCTTGGTGCCGTTGGCGGCGATGTTCTTCGCCAGCAGGTTGCCATACTCGGTCGGGTGCAGCGGCATGAAGGCGGCGCCGAAGCAGGCCGAAAACGTCGCCTGCGGTTCCTTGACGCCGATCTCGGTGCCGGCGACTTTCGCGGTGTAGCCGGAGAGGAAGTGGTAGGCCGCCTGCGCCGGGGTCAGCCGCGAGATGGGCGGCAGCACGCCGAAGGCGTCGTAGGTGAGCATGATGACGTTCTTCGCCTGCCCGCCCATGCCGTTCTTCGAGGCATTGGGGATGTAGCTGAGCGGGTAGCAGGCGCGGGTGTTCTCGGCGAGGGTGGCGTCGTCGAGGTCGATCTCGCGGGTATGCGGATTCATCACCACGTTCTCGAGGACGGTCGCGAACATCTGGGTGGTGGCGTAGATCTCGGGCTCGGCCGTGGGCGAGAGCCGGATGCACTTCGCGTAGCACCCACCTTCGAAGTTGAAGACGCCGCCCGAGCCCCAGCCGTGCTCGTCATCGCCGATGAGGGTGCGGCGCGCGTCGGCCGAGAGCGTGGTCTTGCCGGTGCCGGAGAGCCCGAAGAAGACCGAGGTGTCGCCCTGGGGCCCGACGTTGGCGCTGGCGTGCATGGGCATGGTGCCCTGCTGCGGCAGCACGAAGTTCATGATGGAGAAGGCGGACTTCTTCATCTCGCCGCCGTACTCGGTGCCGCTGATCAGGGTCAGCTTCTTCTGGAAGTCGACCAGGATCGAGGTGGGGCCGTTGACGCCGTCCTTGTCCTTGGAGGTGTGGAAGCCGGGCAGGTCGACGATGAGGTACGGCTCGGTCTTGGCGGTGAACTCGCCGGGCTTCGCCGGCAGCAGCATGGTGCGGATGAAGAGGTTGTGCCAGGCGTACTGGGTGATGACGCGGATGGGGATCCGGTGCTCCGGGTGCGTGCCGACGAAGGCGTCGAGGACGAACACTTCCTTGTCCTCGAGGAACTTCTGCACCTTGCCCACCACGCCGTCGAACTTGTCCTGCGGGAAGGGCTTGTTGACCTTGCCCCACCAGACCCGCGACTCGGTGGCCGCGTTCTTGACGATGAACTTGTCGTTGGCGGCGCGGCCGGTGTGCTTGCCGGTCGCGACCACCAGGGCGCCTCCCGACGAGACCTTGCCCTCTCCGCGGCGGACCGCTTCTTCGAAGAGCACGGCGGTGGGAAGGTTCCAGTTGGCCTTCTTCACGCGGAAGGAACCGATCTGATTGGACTGCTCGGGCATGCCGCTGTCTCCGGAGAAAAGGGGCCTCGCGCGCAGGTCGCGGCAAGTAACACACCCTGTGTACGAGGAGCAAATGAGCGCAACTGCCGGAGGCTCTCGGTGTGCGGATTTCTACGGCGGGGCTCCGATTCGCGCGTCGGCGCGGGGGATGCGCTCCAGGGAAAATCCGCTGAGGATCTGGCGAGGTTCGCAGGCGGTGCCGCACGCGATCCCGGAGAGGCGGGCGAGGTCCGCGACAAGCTGCCGCGGGTCCGTTCCTCCCGCGCGCAGGGCGGACAGCGAGAGCGACTTGTCGCGCTTGGAGAGCCGCTCGCCCGCCGCGGAGAGGACCAGCGGGGCGTGGGCCCAGCGCGGCTCGGGCTGGCCGAGCAGACGGTGGAGGAGGATCTGCCGCGGCGTCGAGGAGGCCAGGTCCGCCCCGCGCAGCACCTGGGTGATGCCCATCGCCCCGTCGTCGACGGTGACCGCCAGCTGGTAGGCGAAGACGCCGTCGGCGCGGCGGAGCACGAAGTCGCCGGTCATCGCCTGCACGTCGAACGCCTGCGGGCCGAGGATCTCGTCGTGGAAGGCGATCGCGCCAGGCGGCACGCGCAGGCGCAGCGCAGGGGCGCGGACCTTCTCCCGCTCGGCGCGCTGGGCGCGGGTGAGCCCGGCGCAGGTGCCCGGATAGCGCGGACCCTCGTCGCCGTGGGGCGCGCTGGCGGCCGCCGCGATCTCCGCCCGCGAGCAGAAGCAGGCGTAGACCTGCCCTCCCAGCCGGCGCAGCGCCTCCTCATACAGGTGGGTCCGCTGCGACTGGAAGACGGGCGGCCCGTCCCAGTCGAGGCCGAGCCACCGCAGCTCCTCGAGCTGCTGCTCCGCGAGGCCCGGGCGCACCCGCGGCCGGTCGATGTCCTCGACCCGCAGCGCATAGCCGCCGCCCAGCGAGCGGGCCCACAGCCACGAGAGCAGCGCGGTGCGGGCATTGCCCAGATGCAGCTCCCCAGTTGGGCTGGGTGCGAATCGTCCGCGGGGTTCCATCGTCTAATCGCTCAGATCGACCAAATCGCTTGCCTGGAGAAGCTCACCTACCATGAATACAGACGTCCTCTCGACTCGGCAGGTGGCCACTCTCCTCGGCGTCGGCGAGGCCACCGTCAAGCGCTGGGCCGACGCGGGCGAGATCGACTGCTTCCGCACCCCCGGCGGCCACCGGAAGTTCCGGCTGCGCGACGTGACCGGCTTCGTTCGAGAGCGGCAGTACGAGCCGCCCGGGGTGCTGCCGGACGGCGTTCCGGCGGGAGCCGAGGTGCCGGGCGAGCAGGCCATCGAGCACTTCAAGACGCTGGCGCTGCGCGGCGCCGCGGCGCCGCTGGTGGCGCAGCTCTCGGCGATGCGGCTGCGCGGCTACGACCTCGCCACCCTCTTCGACGAGGTGGTCACGCCGGCGCTCCACCGCATCGGCGCCGAGTGGGAGAAGCGAAGGCTCTCGATCGCCGACGAGCACATCGCCTCGCAGGCCATCCTCGACGCCATCGCCCGCGCCCAGCCGCTGGCCGAGCCGCCGGGCGAGCCGGTGCGGCCCGACCGCGGGACGGCCATCGTCGCCGCGGTGGCCGGAGAGCAGCACGACATCGCCGCGCGCATGGCCGCCTGCCTGCTGCGGGCGCGGGGCTTCGAGGTGCTGGCCCCCCTGGCGCAGACTCCGGCGCGCGATCTCGCCGACCTCATCCTGCGCTCGCGGGCGTCGCTGGTGGTTCTGAGCAGCACCATCGAAAAGGAGGTTGTAGAGCAGGTGCGCATGGCAGTGGAGGCGGCCGGGCAGACGGGCGGGCGCGTGGTGGTCGGCGGGCCGGCCATGCTGAAGGCTGACCTCCCGCCCGAGGCGCGGCTGCTCTCGTCGCTGCGGCAGCTGGACCGGGAAGCAGAGACCGCCGGCCGCCGCCGCGCGCGCTGAACGACAGCCCGCACCAGCGAGGTTGCTTTTGCGCGGCCTGTGGTATGACGCGCCGCCCGCGCGGACGCGGAAGAGCAGGATTCATGAGCGACAAGCCAGAGACCCAGGAAGAGTCGAAGGGCGCGGTGCGCAAGCGGGCGCCGTCGTTCGACGAGATCATGCAGGGCGTGACCGAGGAGCCGAAGTCATCTCCGCCGCCCGCAGCGAAGCAGCAGCCCGAGAGGAAGAGCGCGCAGCCGAGCTTCGAGGAGATCCTCGCCCAGGCGCAGCCGGAGGCGCAGATGTCGCGGCCGCCGGAAGCGCAGAGGTCGCGGCCGCCGCGGCAGAAGGAAGAGCGGAAGATGCCCATCGTGGAGCGCAAGCCCACGCTGGGCGCGCCCACCGAGCCGCCACCGGGCGCGGAGGCCTCCGGTGCCGAAGCGGGCTCCGCTCCACAGTCCGAATCGCGCTCCGGCTTCAGGCCTGAAGCCCGTAGCCCGAAGCCCGAAGCCCCTCTGGCCGAATCCGTCTTCGCGCAGCCGACCGCAGACGAAAACACCGACTTCGCGGCCATGTTCGCGGAGGCGCCGCAGCAGCGGCAGGGGCGGCTCAAGGCCGGCCAGAAAGTCTCCGCCCGCATCGCGCTCCTGGGCGGCGAGGTGGCCTTCCTCGACCTGGGCGGCAAGGGCGAGGGGATCATCGACCTGCGCGAGCTGCGCAACGACAAGGGCGACCTGCTCATGCAGGTCGGCGAGACCATCGACGGCTACGTCCTCTCGCTCGCCGACGGCAACGTGGTCATCACCCGCTCGGTGCCCAAGGGCGCCGGGCGCGAGGTGCTGCAGAACGCGCTCGACGCCAGGATCCCCGTCGAGGGCCTGGTCACCGGCGTCAACAAGGGCGGCCTCGAGGTCGACATGGGCGGCACCCGCGCCTTCGTCCCCACCTCGCAGATCGACGTTCGCTTCGTGGACGATCCGGCGCAGTTCGTCGGCCAGAAGCTCCAGTTCCGGGTCACCGAGCTGCGCGGCGGCAATGCGATCTTGTCGCGGCGCGCGCTCATCGAGGAGGAGCGGGCCGTCAAGGCCGTCGAGCTGCGCAAGCACCTCGAGGTCGGGGCACAGGTGGACGGCACCATCACCTCGGTGCGCGACTTCGGCGCCTTCGTCGACCTGGGGGGCCTCGAAGGCCTCATCCACGTCAGCGAGCTGTCCCACGCCCGCGTCGCCCACGCGCAGGACGCCGTCAAGCCGGGACAGAAAGTCCGCGTACAGGTGCTGCGCATCGAGCGGGAGGAGCGGGGCTCGGCCCCGCGACGGGCGGAGGCCGGAGGCCGGAGCATTGGAGACGAGCGCGGCCAGGAGCGCATCGCGCTCTCCCTGCGCGCCCTCGAGCAGGATCCGTGGGACGCCGCCCGGCCGCAGCTCGCCGAGGGCAAGAAGCTGCAGGGCAAGGTCGCGCGGCTGCAGCCGTTCGGCGCCTTCGTCGAGCTCTTTCCCGGCGTGGACGGCCTGGTGCACGTGAGCGCGCTCGCCGACCGGCACATCGCGCACCCGCGCGAGGTGGTCAAAGAGGGCGAGATCATCTGGGTGCAGGTGGAGTCGGTGGACGACAGCTCGAAGCGGGTGGCGCTGCGGAAGATCACCGAGGAGGAGGCGCAGTCGCCCGATCCGGTGGCCCGCCCCGAGCGGCCCGAGCGCGGCGAGCGGCCTGACCGGGGCGCCCGCGGCGAGAAGGGCCCGCCCGCCGCCGCTTCGGACGGCAAGCGCCTGAAGGTCGGCGACATGGTCGAGGCCACCGTCGACAAGTGCGAGGCCTTCGGCGTCTTCATCCACTGGGAAGGCGGCAAGGGCCTCATCCCCAACGCCGAGCTGGGCACCGAGCGCGGCAGCGACAACAAGCGCACCACGCCGGTGGGGACGAAGTTCAAGGCGCAGGTCATCGAGATCGACGACCGCGGGCGCTACCGGCTCTCGCGCACCTCGGCCGACCGCGCCGCCGACCGCGCCGACTACCAGGACTACCAGAAGAAGCAGTCGAAGATGGCGCCGGGGAAGGGCTTCGGCACCCTGGGAGATCTCCTGCGCGCCAAGCTCCAGCAGTCCTCCGACGAGGAGTAGCGGCGAGAAGCCTTCGCGGTCTGCCTTTGCCTTTTTAGCGCGCTAGAGCTGAGAGCAGGCGCTTCTGGACGGCCGGCCATTCGGCCGCGAGGATGGTGTAGTAGGCGGTGTTGCGCGGCCGTCCGTCGACGGCGGGCTGGAAGGCGCGCAGCACGCCGTCGAAGTGCGCCCCCAAACGCAGGATTGCCGCCCGCGACTGCGCGTTGCGCTCATCGGTCTTGAGCGTCACCCGGAAGCACTTCCACGCCTCGAAGGCGTGCCGGAGCATGAGCCGCTTCGCCTCGGTGTTGACGGGCGTCCGCTGCGCCCGCGGCGCCAGCCAGGTGTAGCCGATCTCCGCCGCGTCGAGGACCTCCTGCCCGGCGCGTGGATCGGCGCCGGCCGGCCACTCCCAGCGCTGCAGGTCGAAGAGCCGCGTGCAGCCGACCAATTCGCCCGAAGGCAGGCAGGTGGCGAAGACCACCGCCTGGCGCTGCTCCACCAGCGCGAGCGCCTTGTCCAGGTAGGCATCGACCGTGGCCGCGGTGGGGACGTTGCCCCAGGTGAAGGCGTCGCGCGGCCCGGCGGCGAGCTGGCGCATCGGCTCGAGGTGCGCGCGGGAGAGGGGCTGCAGCCAGGCAAACTTCCCGCGCAGCTCGACCGGCCCGACCATCAGAACGACGCCGCCAGCTGCAGCCGCAGGGTTCGCCCATACTGCGGGATGGCGTGGTTGGGGAAGGCGATCTCGGGACCCGCCGGCAAGAGCGGCTTCTCGTCGAGCAGGTTCTGTACGAAGGCGCCGTAGCGCAGCCCGTAGCGCCCGTACTCGCCGGAGAGCCCCAGGTTCCAGAAGAGCGATTCGCCGATCAGCCCGGAGCTGCCGTCGCTGCCGGCGATCGACCGGCGCGGGCCGCCGTACATCAGTTCCGTCGAGATCGAGAGCGTCTGCGCCACCAGGGGATAGAGCGCCCGCAGCGCGCCGGTGCTGGCGGGCGAGTTGGCCACCGCGGTCCCCTGGAACCAGCCGGTCTTCGAAAGCGCGCCGTTCACCACCGCGCTGTCGTCGCGGACGATGCTGTACGCGTACCAGCCGGAGAAGATCCAGCCGGGCCCCGCCTGCCACCGCACCTCGATCTCGCCGCCCGCCGCGTGCACGGGGAACTGCCGGTTCTGGTACTGGCTCAGGTCCTGGGCGTTGGGAAACTGCAGAGGCGAAGGCGTGCCGATGCGGATCAGCTTCTGCATCTCGCTGAGGTAGCCGGCGACGGTGACTGCCACCTCGTCGCTGAGCTGGTGGGCATGCTCGACTTCGCCGGTGTAGACCACCTCGGGCTGGAGGTTCACCGCCGCCGTCTGCGAGTAGTCGCCGTCGTTGGAGTAGCGCTCGTAGAACCCGGGATAGCGGTAGGCGCGTCCGACCAGCAGCTTGGTGTGGCCGGCGGCGTAGGGCTGGAGCAGGAGCGCCACTCGCGGGTTGACGGCGGGCGCCGGCTGCACGCCGGGCCGCGAGGCCGGGTAGTTGTCGACGAACTTGTCCACCCGCACCGCGGCGTCGAGCTGTACGCGGGGCGAGATGCGCCAGTCGTCGCCGGCGTAGGCGCTCATCACCAGCTCGGCGTTGGGGGCTCCGTCGGGCGCGCCGACTCCGTCGGGAAAGTTGGACCAGTGGGTGGAGCCCTTGCCGTCGAGTCCCGCCGGGACGATGGAGTTGAGGTCCACCTTCCAGCGATTTTGGAACTCGCCGCCGACGAAGAGCCGGTGTCCGCCCAGGTCGGGCAGACGCAGCCGCGCCTCGGCGGTGCCCCAGTCCTCGGCGGAGAGGTCGCTGCCGAAGTTGCCCCGCGCGGTGCCGTTGTACTGCCACTGCCCGTTGTAGCGCTCGTAGTCGTAGGAGGCGCGCAGGTCGAGGCCCAGCCCCGAGCCGAAGGTATGGTTGAACTGCGCCTCGAGGAAGCCGCGCCGGTCGTGCGTCCGCGTGCCGGGCGCCGCGAAGATGGTGTCGAAGGCGCCGGTGGGCAGGTCCTTGCGGCGGTCGTTGTAGGAGGCGAGCAGCAGGAGGTCGCCGGCGCGGGCGCGCAGGTCGACGTGGCCGGCGCGCTCCTGGTCGAGGTTCCGCGCCACCGTGCCGTCGGCGGGATTGAGGAAGAAGGGGTCGCCCCCCATGTTGAGCCCGCTCACCCGCGCCCAGCCGGAGGCGGATTCCCCGGCGACGGAGAAGCTGGCGTGGCCCGAGTTCTCGCCCAGCGTGCCGGCGAGGCCGCCCAATTCGCCGTGGGTGCCGCGCGCCGGCGTCTGGTGGACCACGTTGACCACCGCGAAGAAGGCGGCGCTGCCGTAGAGCACCGAGCCGGGGCCGCGGACCACTTCGATGCGCTCCACGCCTCCGAGGTCGGCGTCGAAGTCGTGGCCGACGTAGCCCTGCCCGAGCGAGGACTCGTTGGTGATGTGCCCGTCGGAGAGCACCAGCACGCGGCTGTTGTAGACGCCGGGCGAAGAGAAGCCGCGCACGCCGAGCGTGGCATAGTCGCGATCGTACGTAGTATACAATCCGCGCACCGCCTGCAGCGCCTCGGCCAGGGTGGTGTAGCCGAAGCCGCGGATCTCCTCGCCGGTGATGACGGTGACGCTGGCCGGCGCGTCCTGCGCCTGGGTCAGCTCCTTCTCGGCGGCGACCACGCGGGGCAGGGCGTAGCGCAGCCTGGCGTCGACGAAGCTGCGCTCGCCCTTCTGCACCTCCACCTGCTGCACCACCGGCTCGCGTCCCTCGGCGAGGATCTCGATGCGGTGCCGGCCGACGACGACGTTGTCGATGACGCCCGGCGTGAAGCCCGCCTCCTTGCCGTCGACGCGCACCAGCGCCCCGTCGAGGTTGGCGCGGACCACCAGCGCGCCCGAGGGCGGCGGCAGCGGCAAGAGCTTGAAGCGCACCGGGGCGACGCCGCCTTCGGGGACTTCGACCGCGATCTGATCGGGCGCGTGGCCGGGCGCCGAGATGGTGAGGATGTGCGGCCCGGGCACCACCCGGGCGCGGCCCTGGGCCAGCTCGAGCGGCGCCGCCTCTCCTTCGACCCGCACCTCGGAGTCGGCCGGATCGCCGTCGACCGCGAGGGCGCCGTAGATCCGATCGAGCGCGGGCTGGGCCACCGCCGTCCGCCCCTGCGCCAGCGTCAGCGTCTGCTGGAAGGGACGGTAGCCGTTGAGCTCCACCATCACCGTGACTTTCGCCGGCTGCAGCGCCAGCGTCACCGGCGTCTGGCCGCGCGCGCCCAGGTCCTTGCGGTCGACGTAGACGGTGGCGCCGGGCGGAGTCGACAAGACCTGCAACAGCGCCAGCGACGGACGCAGCCGCTTCAAGGCCTCCAGCAGATCCTTGCGGTCGGCGTCGGGCATCTCGTCGCCGAGGACCTCGGTGTACCAGCGGTACGCCTCGTTGAAGTGCCCCAGCTGCTCGAAGCTGCGGGCGATGTTAAAGATGACGTTGCGGTTGCGGACCAGGCGGTTCGAGGCGAGGAACTCGGAGAGGGCCTCCTCAACCTTGTTCTGTCGGTAGAGGTTGGCGGCGCGGTGGAAGCGGAAGTCGGCTTCGTCGGCGAGGGAGTCGGCGTGGGCGAGCGGCGCGCACAAGACGAGCGCGAGCGCGCCGGCGAGAAGGCGCATGGGGCCTATCGCTCCGCTTTGATGCCGAGGTCGGGCGCGAGGGCCTTCTTCGCGGTCTCGAGGCGCCGCAGCCTGAAGTTGAACTCCTCGCCGTCCTTGGCCACCACCAGCTTGCCCTTCTCCTCGTGGTAGCCGTCGTGCTGCAGGGTCAGCTCGTGCTCGCCGGCGACGGCGTCGGTCCACACCTTGGGCGACTTGCCGATCAGCCGCGCGCCTTCGTAGATCTCGGCGCCCATGGGCTCGGTCGAGATCGTCACGAGGTGCGTGCGCGGCGCGGCCTTCTGCAGCCTGATGTTCTGCGGCGGCTGCGGACCCGGCCCGAGGCTCGAGGAGAGCACCTGCGGCAGGTAGCCGTCGGCCTGGATCTCGATCTGGACGGCCCCCGGCTTGTGCTTGAACTGCTTCGCCGAAGGCGCGCCGTCGACCAGCACGGTGGCGTTCTCGGGCTGCACCTCCAGCGTCACCTCGGAAGGAGGCGGCTCCACCGGCGCCGCGGGCAGCTTCTTGCCCGGCACCATCACGAAGAGGGCGGCAGCGGCGATGGCGGCGGCGGCGACGCCGACGCTGATGCGGAACTTGTTGTCGCTGCTGAAGGGGCTGACGTCGCTCCAGGTGCGGGCCATCGACGGATCGCCGGTCCCGGCGGAGATGGCCGCGCGCTTGTCGTTGACGCTGGCGTCCGGCTTGGTCGTTGCGGGCGGGGCGCCGTGCAGCTCGAGGGTCTTCTGCGAGCGCTGGGCAGTGGGCGCGGTGCCCGAAGGCGTCCCGCCCGGCACCGGGCCGGTGAAGCCTAAGTCGCCCATGAGCGGGCCGAGCCGGTTCTCCTTGTCGAGGCGCTCGGCGTAGATGGTCTTGAGGAACTCGGCGAGGTGCGCCGACGACGCGCTCATCCGCCCCTGGATGAGCCAGTCCTCGAGGGCGAGGCGGAACTCCTGCGCCGTCGCGAAGCGGTCGTCGGGGTTTTTGGCCAGCGCCTTGAGGACGATCGGGTCCACGCCGGGCGGCAGCTGCGGATTGAGCCGCGAGGGCGGCGGCACGTTGCACTCGCGCACCCGGGCCAGGGTCTGCACGTCGGAGTCGGCCTTGAAGAGCCGCCGTCCGGTGAGCAACTCGTGCAGGACGATGCCCAGCGCAAAGATGTCGCTGCGCCCGTCGACCTCCGCGCCGGCCACCTGCTCCGGGCTCATGTAGCTGTACTTGCCCTTGAGCGCGCCGGTGCGGGTGTGCTGCGCGCGGCCGGCCGCCTTGGCCACGCCGAAGTCGATGACCTTCACCCCGCCCTCGAAGGTCACCAGGATGTTCTGCGGGGAGATGTCGCGATGGACGATGTGGTACGGCTGGCCGGTGTTGTCGCGCAGCGAGTGGGCGAAGTCGAGCCCGGCGGCGGCGTCGGCGACGACCCGGCAGATGAGCGGGACCCGCAGCGGGCTGCCGCGCTGCTCGCAGGCCTTCCAGAGCCTGCGCAGGTCCTCGCCGCGCAGGTACTCCATCGCCATGTAGAAGACGCCGCTCACCTGCTCGAACTCGAAGACCTGGCAGATGTTGGGATGGATGAGCTGCGCGGTGACCCGCGCCTCGTCCTTGAACATGGTGATGAACTCCTCGTCCTCGCAGAGGTGCGGGAGGAGGGTCTTGATCACCAGGAGCTTCTGGAAGCCGTCGATGCCGCGCTGGCGGGCGAGGTAGACCTCGCCCATGCCGCCGCCGGCCAGGCGCTTCAAGAGCTCGTAACGTCCGAAGGTCGGGTGCATGGCTGCCAGCCGAGTACGCTAGCACACGGCCTCGGCTAGCAAGAACGGGATCCGTGTACAGTGCGCCGCATGTCCGTCTCCGAAAGCCAGCCTCCCGCAGCGACGCATCCGACCGGCTCCAGCGGCGAGGCCGCGCCCAAGCGGCACTGGGTCGATCACGCCGCCCGCACCACCGCGGTGCTGGCCGTCCTGGCCGCGGTCTCGTCGGGCCAGTATGCGAACCAGTTCTCGCGGACCATCCTGGCGCAGGCCGAGGCCAGCGATCAGTGGAGCTACTACCAGGCCAAGTCGATCAAGCGGCACCTCGTCGCCGGCCAGGTGGAGCTGCTCCGGGCGCTGTCGGCCACGGCCCCCCAGGCGCAGGGCGCGCTCGACAAGCTGCAGGCGGAGGACCTCGCCGCGGTGAGGAAGTACGAGCTGGAGATGGCCGACTTGAAGATCAAGGCGGAGAAGGTCCAGGCGGACAAGCGCCTGCACGAGCGGCAGGGCAACTGGTTCCAGAGCGCCTTCATCATCTTGCAGGCAGGCGTTGTCCTCTGCACCATTGCCTCCAGCTCCAAGCGCAAGGAGCTGTGGGCGCTGGCCATCGCGCTCGGGCTGGCCGGCCTCGCCGTGGTCGGCTACGGCTTCATGCTGGGGCTGCAGCCGCCCACCTAGAGCTTGCAGAGCTCGTCGCGCATCCAGGCGTGGAGCGGGGCGTAGGCGCGGGCGGCGGCCTCGCTCTTGTCGAGCGCGTCGGTGGTGTGCAGCCAGCCCGCGGGCTTCATCGACTTCACCACCACCAGGCCCTGGTACTTCGACAGCTCGGCGAAGGTCCCCTCCGGATCGAAGCCACGCGGCGGCTTCACCAGCTTCTCGCCGCCGGGCTTGAGCCCGCCCTTCTTCGCCGCCAGCAGCGCCGCCTGCAGGCGCTCCGCCGAGGCCGGGTGGCGCAGCAGCTTGCGGTAGCGGTCGAGGCGCCCCTCCTCGAAGACGTAGAGCCCGCCGCCGAAGATCACCTCCTCCGCCGAGACGTGCAGGTAGAGGCCGGGCGCGTCCTGCTTCTCCGCCCCGCCTTCCCACATCAGCGCGGCGACGTGCCTCTTGTAGGGCCGCTTGTCCTTGGAGAAGCGGACGTCGCGGTTGAGGCGGTAGAGGCTACCGCCGACGCGGGGCACCAAGGTCAGCTTCGGCATGACGTCGCGCAGCCGGGCCTGCAGCTCGCCGCACCAGGCCAGCATGGCCGGGACGATGCCCTCGTCCCAGGCGGCGCGGTGTGCCTCGAACCAGTCGCGGTCGTTGTGCCCGGCGAGGTCGCGCAGGAATGCGAGCCCGCTCTCGGGAAAGCCCGTGAAGGCCATGCTTACCTCGGGCAGTTCCGCAGCTGGTTGAAGTAGTCCTCTTCGCTGCGCGGCTCCTTGGGCTCCTTGACGGTGATGCCGCGCAGGACGCCGTCCTTGTCGATGACGAAGGTCCCGCGCTTGGCGTAGCCCGTCTCGCCCATGAAGACGCCGTACTTCTGGGAGACGTTGCCCTTGGGGTGGAAATCGGAGAGGAGCGTCGCGTTGAGCGCCTCGTCGCGCTTGAAAGCCTTCAGGCTCCACTTGTTGTCCACCGAGATGCCGATGACCGCGGCGTTCTCGCGCTGGTAGTCGGCGTCGTGGGCGGCGATCTGCTTCAGCTCCTGCGTACAGACGGGCGAGAAAGCGGCGGGAAAGAAGACCAGCAGCACGCTGCGCCCGCGAAAGCTCGCCAGGCGGGTGGGCTTGCCGTTTTCGTCGAGCAATTCGAAGTCCGGGGCGACGTCGCCAACCTGCAACATGGATGAGCCTCCGTGAAACCCTGCGCTTCGCAGGGTTCGCGCCGCAACGCAAGCGCTCGTCCGATCGGCAGGAGCTCGGCCGCGGGGACGGACGCGCGGCTGGCTGCTGCAATATCCCGAGGGCCGGGGAAGTCTGAAGGGCCATGGAGGCAAGCATGAAGACTCTCACTGGCGTGGCGATGGCGATGGCGTTGGCGGCGTGCAGCAGCGGCAACAGCAACACCCGGATGGAGGTGGGAGCTGGCGCGGGGGCGGCGACGGGGGCGGTGGTGGGCGGCCTGCTTGGCGGCGGGAAGGGCGCCATCGTCGGCGCGGTGACCGGGGCGGTGGCCGGCGGCGCGGCGGGGCACATCCTCGACCGGCAGGTGGCCGAGCTGCGGGCGAAGGACGCCAACGCGCAGCGGACCGCGAACGGCATCCTGGTGAAGTTGAAGGAGGACCTGCTCTTCCAGGTGGACAGCGACGTGCTCAAGCCCGGGGCCGTCGAGGAGCTGTCGTCGCTCGGCGACGTGCTGGTGAAGTACCCGCAGGATCGCATCCAGGTGCTGGGCTTCACCGACTCGACCGGCCCGCAGGCGTACAACGACGCGCTCTCGAGGCGGCGCGCCGAGGCGGTGCGGAAGATCCTCGTCTCGCGCGGGTTCAGCGAGCAGCAGGCGGTGGCCATCGGGATGGGCGAGCAGAGCCCGGTGGCGAGCAACGCCACCCCGGCGGGACGGTCGAAGAACCGGCGCGTCGAGCTGCACATCGCGCTGGCCAAATAGGCCAGTATCGCCGCAGGGGCTGACATCGATCCGGGCCGCTCTGGGCGCGGCCCGGATCTGTTTTAGGGGCTTGCGGCTGAACGCATGTTCAGCTAGATCGGGGGCATGGCTTTCGCCGCCCGCTACCACCTGCTCGAGCAGATGCTCCGCGACGGACAGGTGCGCCGCGCGCCGGCCCTCTCCCCGGGGTCGCCGCGCCCGCTGCCCACCGGCATCCCGTCGCTCGACGCGGCGCTGGGCGGAGGCCTGGGCCGCGGGCAGCTGCACGAGCTGATCGGTCCGCCCGGCGCCGGCGCCACCGCGCTCCTCTGCGCGGCGCTGGCCTCGGCCACGGGCGCGGGGGAGCTCTGCGCGCTCATCGATCCCGGCAACGCCTTCGATCCCGCGCAGCGGGGCATCGACCTGTCGCGGCTCCTCTGGGTGCGGCCCCGCGATCCGGTGCAGGCGCTCCGCGCGGCAGAGATCGCCCTGGAGGCCCGCTTCGCGCTGGTGGCGCTCGACCTGGGCGACGTCAGCGTGCTGCCGCCGCCCCGGGCGCCGCGCGGGGTGGTGCAGGTGGTCCGCTTCGAGAAGCGCCTGGCTTCGCCCGGAGCGTCGCCGTGGGCGCGGCTCGCCCGCAAGGCGGAGAAGCATGGCGGCGCGCTGCTGCTTCTGGCGCGGGCGTCGCAGGCGGGGACGTTCGCGGCGGCCACCATCGAGCTGGCCCGCGGCGGCGCGCAGTGGGAGGGCCGGCAGGGTGCGCCCGGGCGCTTTTTGCGCGGCGCGCAGTCGGTGGGCGCGGTGGCGCGGCACAAGCGCATGCCGCCCTCGTCGCCGCTGCCGTTCACCTTGCCGCTCGAGCCGAAGTAGCCAAAGGCCGCTGCCGATGCCGCGCCTCGCCTGCCTGATGGTGCCGGAGCTCTCCCTCATCGCCGCGCTGCGGGCGGAGCCGCGGCTCATCGCGCAGCCGCTGGCGGTAGTGCAGGGCCCGGCGGCGCAGGGCCCGGCGGGACAGTCCGGCCTCGACCTGGGCGGCCGCGCGCACGTGCTCGGCGCCACGCCTGCGGCGGCAGGCGTGGCCCCGGGGCAGACGCTCTCGGAAGCGCGCGCCCTCTGCCCGGGGCTCCTGGTGCGGCAGGCCTCCGCCGAGCGCGAGCGGGCGGCGGCGCAGGCGGCGCGCGAGGCGGCGAGCGCCATCTCGCCGCGCGTGGAGGAGGCGGCGCCGGGGCTCGTCTATGCCGACGTCGAAGGCCTCGAGTCGCTGATCGGCGATGACCGCGCGGTGGCGCGCGCGCTGGTGGCCGCCGCCGAGCGCGTCGGGCTGCGCGCCGCGGTGGGGCTGGGGTCGAGCAAGGCGGTGGCGCGGCTGGCGGCGCGCGCGGCAGCGGAGGAGCTGACCCTGGAAGAGACGCGCTGGGGCACGGGCGGCGGCGCCTTCCGCGTGGTGCCGGAAGGCGAGCAGCGCGACTTCCTCGCCGCGCTGCCGCTGCATGCGCTCGACCTGCCCGGCGAGCTGCACGAGGCGCTGCGCCGGTTCGGCCTGCAGACGCTGGGCGAGGTGGCGCGCCTGCCGCCCGGACCGCTCTCGGCGCGGCTCGGCCCCGAGGCGGCGGCGCTCTGGCGGCTGGCCCGCGGCGAGGAGGGCACGGCGCTCGCGCCGCACCAGGAGCCCGAGCGCTTCGAGGAAGGCGAAGAGCTGGAGTGGGACGCGGCCTCGGTGGAGCCGCTGCTCTTCGTCTGGAAGGCGCTGCTCGACCGCCTGGCGCAGCGGCTCACCGTGCGCGGGCTGATGGCGCGCGAGCTCTTGCTGCAGCTGCGGCTCGCCGACGCCTCGTGGGACGAGCGGGTGCTGGACCTCTCGGCGCCCACCCGCGAGGTGCCGGCCTTGCTGCAGCTCTTGCGGCTGACCGTCGAGGGCAATCCGCCGCCCGCCGGCGTGCGCGCGGTGCGGCTCTGCGCGGTGCCGGTGCGGGAGGTGCTGGAGCAGATGCCGCTCTTCGGCCGGCGCGGCGGAAGCCCGACACAGCTGGCGGCGGCGGTGGCGCGGCTCTCGGCGCTGGTGGGGCCGGCGCAGGTGGGGCGTCCCGAGGCGACCGATCGCTGGGCGCCCTTCGCCGCCCGGTCGGGAAGGTTCGCGCCGCCGCCGCCGCCGCTGGTGCCGCTGCAGATCGCGCCGGAGCTGTCGCTCTCTGCGCGCGCGCTGCGGCCGCCGCGCCTGGCCGAGGTGCGCTGCGACGCAGCCGGCACTCCGCTCCTGGTCATCGGCGAGGGGGCGCTGGGCGGCAGGGTGGTGGCGAGCGCGGGTCCATGGCGCACCCAGGCCGAGTGGTGGACCGACGCGCCGCTCGCGCTCGACGCCTACGATCTGGAGCTGGCGGGCGGGCTCCTCATCCGCGCCTCGCGCGAGCTCGCCACCGACGCCTGGCACATCGAGGCCGTCTATGACTGACCCGCGGGGCGTCTCCACGGGACCGGGCCCGCCGGCGCCGAAGAGGTCCCGCGGGCCCGATCGATCCTGCGACTACGTCGAGCTGCACGCCCGCTCCGCCTTTTCCTTCCTGCGCGCCACCGCGCTTCCCGAAGACCTCGCCGCCGCCGCTGCCGCAGCGGGGCACGCGACCTTTGGAATCGCCGACGTCGGCGGCCTCTACGGCGCGCCGCGGTTCCACGCTGCCGCGCGGCGCGAAGGCGTCCGGCCGCTGGTGGGCGCCGAGCTGGAAGTCGAGGGCGGCGGCCTGGTGACGCTGCTCTGCGAGGACCGCCGCGGCTACCGGAACCTCTGCCGCCTCCTCACGCTGGGCCACGCCCGCTCCGGCAAGGAGGAGTGCCGCGTCGCGCCCGAAGAGCTCGCCGACTTCCGGCAGGGGCTGCTGGCGCTCAGCGCCGGCAAGCCGGAGGAGCTGATCGTCCTCGCGCAGCATCTCGGCACCGGGCGGCTCCATGCCGAGGTGCAGCGCCACCTCGATCCGCAGGAGGAGCGCGAGAACCGCCGCCGCCTCGCCGCCGCCCAGGCCCGCGGGCTGCGCCTGGTGGCGGGCGGCGGCGTCCGGCACACCCGGCCGGAAGGGAAGCCGCTCTTCGACGCGCTCACCTGCATCCGCGCCGGCCTGACGCTGGACACCGCCGGCCGCCGACTCGCCCGCAACGCCGAGCGCCACGTCCGCCCGCCCCGCGAGCTGGCCGCGCTCTTCACCGACCTGCCCGAGGCCGTCCGCGCCACCCGCGCCATCGCCGAGCGCTGCGCCTTCACCCTCGACGATCTCGGCTACCAGCTGCCCGAGCCGCAGCTCCTCCACGCCACCTCGCTCGACGGAGAGCTGTGGCACCGGACGCTCGAGGGCGCGCAGAAGCGCTACGGCGGACCCGGAAGCCCGCGCTGGCCAAGAGCGCTGGCGCAGCTCGAGCACGAGCTCCAGCTGATCGCCAAGCTGGGCCTCGCCGGCTACTTCCTCATCGTCCACGACCTGGTGCGCTTCTGCGCCGCGGAGAAGATCCTCGCCCAGGGCCGCGGCTCGGCGGCCAACAGCGCCGTCTGCTACGCGCTCACCATCACCGCGGTCGATCCGGTCGGCATGGGGCTGCTCTTCGAGCGCTTCTTGTCGGAAGAGCGCACCGACTCCACCGGGCACAAGGCCTGGCCCGACATCGACCTCGATCTGCCCTCGGGCGACCAGCGCGAGAAGGTCATCCAGCACGTCTACCAGCGCTACGGCCCCCACGGCGCGGCGATGACCGCGAACGTCATCACCTACCGCGCGCGCTCGGCCTCGCGGGAGATCGGCCGGACCCTCGGCCTGCCGCAGGAGGAGCTCGACCGCATCGCGAAGCTGCTCCCGCACTTCGAGTTCACCACCGATCACGACTCGCTGCTCAACCGCGCGCAGGAGGGCGGCCTCGCGGTCGAGGATCGGCGCGTGCAGCTGTATCTCGAGCTGTGCCGGCAGATCGCCGGGCTGCCGCGCC
>JAYWAJ010000130.1:0-6641 GCA_043782525.1 Deltaproteobacteria bacterium
CCGTACCCGCGCGCTGATTCTCATGCTAGAGAAGCGCGCATGGCGAAGGCGATCTGGGAGGGCAAGGAGTGCGACGTCCGCGTCGACACCGACCTCGAGGCGAACTGGTCGGTGAGCATCCTCTCCGGTGCATTTGATCCGGTCAGCCTCATCAAGCGGCCGGCGGCGCCGGTGATGATCAAGGTGCGGGCAAAGTCGCGCTGGCTGGCGCTCGATCAGGGGCTCCGCTCGCTCAAGGCGCAGGGCCGCATCTCCGAATTCACTCTCGAGCCCCGCCCGGCCGAGGAACTGGCCGCGGTTGAAGCCGAGAAGGCGCGGCAGGCGGCGAAGAAGACCGCCGGCGCCAAGGCCGCCGCGGACGACGAGGAAGAAGAAGGCTAGCTACCGCGCCTCCGCCCGCTTGCGGACGCGGGCGAAGAGCTCGGGCAGCGCGGTGGTGTTGGCCTTGTTGGCAAGGAAGCGCGGGATGCTTCCGCCCGGATCCGTCAGCAGCTGGTAGGTGGCGAGCGTGCGCTTGCCGCCGTCGAGAGGCTCCAGCGTCCAGCTGCCGGTGTTGACCTGGAGCCGCACCACTCCCTCCTCCGGCGGCGGCACGCCGGCGACCACGGTCGGCTGCCAGGAGACGCGATAGACGCCGCCGGGCAGGTTCCTCTCCAGCCTGGACTTGAGCACCCAGTCGCGCTTCGAGACCATGGGAAAGTCAGCGACGGCCCAGAAGACCACCTCGCCCGCGGTGCGCGAGAAGACCGCCTGGTCCTGGACGTAGGGCATGTTCCCGGTCTGGTGCTCGTAGTCGCTGACGACGGCGAAGACCTTCTCGGGCGGCGCGTCGACCTGCCCCACCGCCCTCACTTCCTTGATCTCCTCGCCGGGCTTCTCCCGGGTGAAGACGGTGAAGCCGTACCGGCAGCATCGCTGCGCGTCGCAGCCGTCGGGCCGCTGGCAGGCGAAGTCCTTCTGCTCCCACTGCGGGTCGTCGGCGCGCGCGGCGAGGGAGAGGGCGGCGAGGAAGAAGACGAGGCGCACCGGACAAGCTTACCGCGACCGGGGAGCAGGGCCGCATCCCCTGTCGGAGCCCTGTGATAAAGACGCTGGCGATGGAGCGCCCTGCCCTCGACACCGCCGCGCAGTTCGCGCAGATCCGCGCGCTCGTCTCGCAGGTGCAGGACCCGCACGTGCGCGCGCTCTGCGACGCCTTCCTCGACGACGAAAAGCTCGCCGCCGCCTTCCAGGTCGCGCCCGCCGCCAAGGGCATCCACCACGCCTGGCTGGGCGGGCTCTGCGAGCACACGCTCTCGGTGCTGCAGCTCGCCTGGCGCGTCTGCGACCACTATCCGCAGCTCGACCGGGACCAGATGACGGCCGGCGCGCTCCTGCACGACTTCGGCAAGGCGCGCGAGATCTCGGCGGAGCCGGGCTTCGAGTACACCGACGAGGGCAAGCTGGTCGGCCACCTGGTGCTCACCTGCCAGCTCATCCGCGAGAAAGCGGCGCGCCTCGAAGGCTTTCCGCCGGAGCTGGAGTGGCGCATCACCCATCTGGTGGTCGCGCACCACGGCCGGCTCGAATACGGCAGCCCGCGCGAGCCCGCCACGCTGGAGGCCATGGTGGTGCACGCGCTCGACGAGCTGGACACGCGGGTCGCGTCCTTTGGGCAGCTGATGGCGCAGGCGGAAGGCCGCTGGACCGACAGCAAGAACCTCTACCGGCGGCAGCTGCTCAAGGGCGAGCCGCGCCCCGACGACGCCCGCCGCCTGCCGTTCGCCGGCCTCTACCGCGAGGCCAAGTGATGCAGCCCTTCCAGCGCACGGCGGCGGTCTTCGACATCGACGACTCGCTCCTCGACGGCAACGCCGGGACGATCTTTACCTGGTACCTCTATTCCAACCGCGAGATGGCCGCGTCGGTCCGCTCGCAGGTGCCGCGCGCCCTCTACGAATACGCGCGCAAGCGGCTGGGCGAATCGGACATGGTGGCGCTGGGCAGCCGCTGCCAGCAGGGCATCCGCGCCGACCGGCTGCGCGATCTGGCGCGCAAGTGCTTCGAGCGGCACATCAAGAAGCGGGTCACCCAGCAGGGGCTGCGCACCGTGCGCAAGCACCTCTTGATGGGCCACCTGGTGCTGGTGGCCTCGGGGTCGCCGCAGTTCATCATCGACGAGCTCGGCCGCTTCCTCCACGCGCACGAGGCGGTGGGGACGCGGGCGGTGATCAAGCAGGGCGTGTCGTCGGAGGAGCTGGTCTCGCCCATCGTCTTCCGCGAGGGCAAGCGCGAGCGGGTGAAGGAGATCCTGGCGCGCCACGGCATCGACGTCGGGCGCTGCTATCTCTATTCGGATTCGGTGGCCGACACCCCGCTCTTCGAGGAGGTCGGGCACCCGGTGGTGGTCAATCCCAAGCCGGCCTTCCGCTCCGAAGCCCTCCGCCGCGGCTGGGAAGTGGTGGAGTGGAAAGGCCGCTGGAAGACGGAGGGCAGCGAGGATCAACTGAACGAGGAGTGGCTCAGCTGGGAAGGCTGAGCTAGTTGGCGACCGAGAAGCCCGAGTCGGCAATGGCCTTCTCGAGATCCGCGTGCTTCACCTTGGTGTCGTCGTACTTCACCACCACTTCCTTCTTCGTCTTGTCCGACGAGACGCTCTCCACGCCCTTCACGTCCTTGAGCGCCGACTCGGTCCGCGCCGCGCAGCCGCCGCAGTGCCAGCCCGAGACCTTGAGGGTCTCGGTCTTCTCGCCCGCGAGAGCGGCGGTCGACAGGCCAGCGGCGAGCAGGCATCCAGCGATGAGGTTCTTCATGGGTTACGCTCCTTCTCGGGTTGGGACGATCCCCCAAGAAGCAGAATTCAAAGCGATCCAGCGGGCAACCGCAAGACCCGCCGGGCATTTGCGGTGGTAGCGAGCGCCAGCTCGGCGAGGGGCAGCCCGCGCAGCTCGGCGAGGCGCGCGGCCGTCAGCGCCACATAGGCGGGCTCGTTGCGCTTCCCCCGGTGCGGAAGTGGCGCGAGAAAGGGACAGTCCGTCTCGACCAGCAGGCGATCGAGCGGCGCCCGCCGGGCAACGTCGCGCACCGCCTCGGCGTTCTTGAAGGTCAGGACGCCTGAGAAGCTCAGCGACATCCCGAGCGCGAGGTAGCGCTGCGCCGCGGGCCAGTCGCTGGTGAAGCAGTGGATGACGCCGCCGTCGGGGCCCAGCTCGGCCTCGAGGATCTCCGCCGTCTCGAGATCGGCTTCCCGGGTGTGGACGACGACGGGCTTCTGCAGCTGGCGGGCGAGGCGGAGCTGGCGGACGAAGACTTCCTTCTGCACCTCGCGCGGCGAGCGGTCGTAGTGGAAGTCGAGGCCGCACTCGCCGACGGCGACGACGCCCGGACCTTTGGCCATCGTCTCCAGCGCGGCGAAGTCGGCCTCGGTCGCGCCTGCGGCGTCGTGGGGATGGACGCCGGCCGTCGCGCTGAAGAAGTCGCGGTCGCGGCGGGCCAGCGCGATGGCCTCCTCGGCTCCCGCCATCCCCGCCCCTGCGCGCCACTGGCCGACCACCACCACGTGGACCAGCCCGGCTTCTCGCGCGCGGGCGACGGTGGCGTCGAGATCCGCGCCGTATTCGGCGAAGTCGAGGTGGGCGTGCGAGTCGATCAGCATTCAGGACTCCGGCGGCTTCGCTCCGGCCGCCGCGGCGTCCGCCGGGCCCGCCGCGGCCACGGCCGATTCCGCGGCGCTCACCGCGGCGGGGCTGACGGCGCTGGCCGCCGCGCTCGCGGCTGCGGCTTCGTTGGCCCCCATTTCCGCGAGCAGCTCCTGGCAGAGCTGCGAGAGGTCGGAAGGCGGCTGTGCGGCGAGCTTGCGCAACAGCTCGACGCCGTCCGGCGCGCCCAGCTCGGCGAGGCCTTCGGCGGCGTCCATGCGGAGATCGTCCGCCGCCTCCGCATCGCCCGCGACCGCCGCCAGCCGCTCCCCGGCGCCCGGCGCCCGCAGGCGGCCCAGCGCGCGCAAGGCCGCGCCCCGCGCCCGATCGCCCTCTTCCCCGGCCAGCGCCAGGAGCGCCTCGGTCGCTTCCTGCACGCCGAGCCGCCCCGCCCACTCCGCCGCGATGGGCCGGTCGTCGGAGTCGTGCTCGATGCGCTCGACCAGGTGCGCCTTGCCCCGTGCATCGCCGAAGCGCGCCAGCGCCGCCGCCACCAGCGTGCGATCGAAGTCGCCCAGCGACTCCTCCTCGAAGAGCTGCCCGATGGCCGGCAGCGCCGCCGCGTCGCCGAGGGACATCAGCGCCGAGAGGGCCTCCTGCCGGCGGTGGTCGTCCTCGAGCGCGGCGGTCAGCTCGGGAAGCGCGGCGGCGTCGCGGGCGTCGGAGAGCGCGCAGGCGGCGGCGAAGCGCATCGGCTCCTCGGTGGAGGCGAGGAGCGCGCGCACTTGCTGCCGCGGCGCCTCGCCCGGCAGCCGGATGGCCGCCCAGACCGCCGCCGTCCGCACCTGCGCGTCGCCGTCGGCGAGGAGGGCCAGCGTCCCGCTCGTGCACTTCTCCAGATTCTCCGGCTTGCGCAGCAGCCGCACGCCGGAGATCGCCGCCAGCCGCACCAGCGGCTCGGCGTCGTCGAGGAGCTCGGCCAGCCGGGGCGCGATCGCCTCGGCCGCCTGCGCGTCGCCTCCCCGCCAGCGCTCGAGCAGCGCCCGCGCCGCATCGACCCGCAGCGCGCCCTCGCGGGAATCCAGCGCCTCGCGCAGCTCCTCGAGGGAAACGCCGGGCGCCTCGTCTTCGTTGACCTCGGGCGCGGGCTCCGCCGCCTTCTTGCCGCCGAAGAGCGAGGAAAAGAGGCCCATCACTTCACCTTCGATCCCGGCGCGACGTCCGCCGGCAGCTCGACCGCGGTGTGCTCCCGCGTGCCGCCCCCCGCATAGAGCACCATGCCGTGCGAGACGAGGCCCTTGCCGAAGTCGCGGGGCGGCAGGTTCGCGACCACCGCGACCACCTTGCCGATCAGCTCCTCGGGCGCATACGACTTCGCCACCCCGCTGACGATGCTGCGCGGCGCCGGCTCGCCCAGGTCGATGGTCAACTGGAGGAGGCGATCCTTCCTGGGGACGCGCTCGGCGGCGAGGATCTTTCCGGCGCGCAGGTCGATTTTTCCGAAGTCGTCGATGGTGGCTGGTGGAGGTGGGGCGGCTTCGGGCTGCGGGCTTCGGGCTTCGGGCGGTTGCGCCGCTCCCGCTTTTTCCTGAGCGACGAACTTGCTCGAGAGCTTCTCGAGGTCGGCGTCCTCGACCTTGCGGACCAGCGGGCGGGGCTCGCGGATGGCGACGTCCTCGAGCGGCTGGAACTGCCCCCATTGGAGAGGGGCGCCGCTCTGCTCGGCCACGCCGGCGGCGAACTGCGGGACGATGGGTCCGAGCCACCGGGCGCAGAGCCGGGCGACGTTGACGGCCAGGGTCAGCTCGGCGAGCGCTTCGTCGCGGCTGGTCTTGAAGAGCTCCCACGGCTTCTTCTGCTGCAGCCGCTGGTTGGCCTCCGAGGAAAAGGCCAGCACCCGCTGGATGAGCGCCCGGGTGTCGCAGGCCGCGTAGTCCTTGGCGATGGCGGCCTCGAGCACCCGCGCCTCCTCGAAGAAGCGGCTCTCGGGAACCCGGGTCAGCCGCTGTCCGTTCTTCCAGACCAGCGAGAGCGCGCGGTTGGCGAGGTTGCCGACGTTGGCGAGCAATTCCCCATTGACGCGGTTCTTCAATTCATGGAGCGACAAATCGATATCGCTGGGCGACGCTCCCAGGTTGGCCGCATAGAAGTAACGCAGCCATTCCGGCTCCAATCCCGCGTCGAGGTATTCGCGGGCATTGAGGAAGGTCCCGCGCGACTTGCTCATCTTGGCGCCTTCGACGGTGAGCATCCCGTGCACCTGCACCCGCGCCGGCACCTTCCAGCCCGAGGCGTGCAGCATGGCCGGCCAGAAGAGCGTATGGAAATAGACGATATCCTTTCCAATGAAATGGACGATCTCGCAGTCGGCGTCCTTGCCCCAGAACTCCTCGACGCGGCGGCCGTGCTCCCGGCACCAGTGGTCGGTCGACGACAGGTATCCGACCGGCGCGTCCAGCCAGACATAGAAGTACTTGGCGGTCTCGCCGGGAATGAGGAAGCCGAAGTAGGGCGCGTCGCGGGAGATGTCCCAGTCGCGCAACGGCTCGGCCAGCCACTTGTCGACGAAGTTCTTGATCTCCGGCTGCAGCCGGCCGGCGGAGCCCGTCCACTCGACGAGGAACTTCTGGTAGTTTGACAGCTTCACGAAATAGTGCGGCGAGCTGCGGCCTTCCAGCGCGGTGTTCCCGCAGATGGCGCAGCGCGAGTTCTTCAGCGCGGTGGGCTCGTAGGTGCTGCCGCAGTTCTCGCAGGAGTCGCCGTACTGGTCGGCGGTGCCGCAGACGGGGCAGGTGCCGCGGATGTAGCGGTCGGGCAAAAAGCGCTTGTCGACGCCGCAATACATCTGCAGGACGTCGCGCTTCTCGATGGCTCCTTCCTTCTGCAGGGCCTCGAAGATGCGGCCCGCGTGCTGCTCGTTCTCCGGCGAGTGGGTCGTGTAGAAGAGGTCGAAGTCGATGGCGAAGGCCCGGTAATCCTCGACGTGGTCGCGGTGGATCGCCTCGATATAGTCTTCCGGCTTGA
>JAYWAJ010000131.1:0-6640 GCA_043782525.1 Deltaproteobacteria bacterium
TCCCAGCGCTGGGTGCGGGCGGGGCGGATCCTCCTCCTCGCCGGCCTGCTCCTGCACGCCGCCGCCTTCGTGGCGCCGGCCGATGCCAACCTCGCCGCCATCGGGCTGGGCGCCGAAGGCTGGAAGGGCGGTCAGCTCTTCAGCCTGCTCGCCGCCGCCACCGTCGCCGGCTACCTGCTGCTCGACTGGAAGTACAATCTGCCGGTGGCGGGCGCCTTCGTGGCGCCCTTCACCGTGGCGGTGATGGTGCCGGCGCACCTGGTCAAGTCGACGGCGCGGGCGGTCGCGCCCCAGCTCTACCACTCGGTCGCGCTCTTCCTCCACGTCGGCGCGGCGGCGCTGGGCACGGCGGCCCTGGCCCTCGCCTTCGGCCTCTCGCTGCTCTACCTGGTCTCGGAGCGGCAGGTGAAGAGCAAGCGGCCGGGGCGGCTCTTCGCGCGGCTGCCGTCGCTCGAGCTCATCGACCGGGCCGGCTACCAGCTCTCGGTGTGGGGCTTCGTCTTCCTCTCGGTGGCCATCGCCACCGGCTCGCTGGTCTCGCGCGAGTCCACCGGCACCACGCTGCCCTTCGCTCCCAAGCAGGGCTTCGCCATCCTCGCCTGGGCACTCTTCGCCTCGCTCATCCAGGCGCGCCTGGTCGCCGGCTGGCGCGGGCGCAGGGTGGCCCTCCTGGTGATCACCGGCTTCGTTCTGCTCGCCGGCACCTACGTGGGCCTGCTCACCGCTCCCGCGCTGCAGGGCACGGTGGCGCTGGGAGGCCTTGCGCCGTGACCTTCCTCTGCGTCGGGCTCAGCCACCGGGAAGCGCCCATCGCCGTGCGCGAGCGGCTGGCGGTGGCGGCGGAGTCGCTGCCCGACAAGGTGCGCAAGCTGAAGGCGCTGCCGGGCGTGCGCGAGGCGCTGCTCATCTCCACCTGCAACAGGATCGAGATCTTCGCCGTCGCCGACTCCCGCAGCGCGGGCGAGGAGATCCTCTCCGAGCTGGGGCCGGTGGCGGCGCCGCACGCCGTCTGCCGCTTCGACGAGGAGGCCGCACGGCACCTCTTCCGCGTCGCCGCCAGCCTCGATTCGATGGTGGTGGGCGAGGCGCAGATCCTTGGGCAGGTGAAGGAGGCCGCCGCCCTGGCGCAGGAGGCGGGCACGCTCGGCCCCGAGCTGCAGCGGGCAATCTCGCGGGCGCTCTCGGCGGCGAAGCGGGTGCGGACCGAGACGGAGATCGCGCGGGGGGCGGTCTCGGTGAGCAGCATCGCGGTGCAGCTGGCGCACAAGCTCCTCGGCAGCCTGGAGGGGCGATCGGTGCTGCTGGTGGGCGCGGGCGAGATGGCCCAGCTGGCGGCGCGCGAGCTCAAGTCGCAGGGCGCCGGCGAGCTGCTCATCGCCAACCGCAGCGCCGCCCGGGCGGAGGAGCTGGCGCGGGAGATCTCCGGAGTGCCCGTCTCGCTGGCGGAGCTGCCCTCGCTCCTCGAGCGCGCCGACGTGGCCATCTGCTCCACCGCCGCGACCCAGTTCGTGGTCACCCGGGATCTGATGCAGCGGGCGCTCAAGGCGCGCCGCTACCGGCCCATCTTCCTCGTCGACCTGGCGGTGCCCCGCAACGTCGAGCCCACCGCCAACGAGCTCGAAGGCGTCTACGTCTACGACATGGACGATCTGGAGCGCGCCGCCGCGCAGAACCGCGAGGTGCGGCAGACGCACGTGGGCAAGGCCGAGGCCATCGTCGAAGCGGAGCTGCGCGCCTACCTGGCGCAGTCGCACGAGCGCCGGGCGGTGCCGGTGCTGGCGCGGCTGCGGGCCCACGCCGAGGCAGTGGCCAAGGCCGAGGTGGAGAAGACCCTCGCCGCCCTGCCCGGTCTCGACGAGCGGCACCAGAAGAGCCTGCGCGCCATGGCGGCGGCCATCGTCAACAAGCTCATGCACCAGCCCACCGCGCGGCTGCGCGCCGAGGCGGGGCAGGGCCCGCTGGGCGAGGCGACGGCGGCGCTCTTCGGGCTCGACGATCCCGGGCCTGCGCCACCTCCGGTTCCCGATCCGGCGCCCGACCCCGCCCCGCAGCCGCTGCCGGAGCCCGACCCCGGTCGCGCGGTGCTGCCCTTCAAGAGGAAGTCGTGACCCTGCGCATCGGGACCCGCAAGAGCCCGCTGGCGCTCTGGCAGGCGCACCGCGTGCGCGACCTGCTCGCCGCGCGGGGAGAGCCCTGCGAGCTGGTCCCGATGTCGACCGAGGGCGACCGCATCGTCGACCGGCCGCTCTCGGAAGTGGGCGGTAAAGGCCTCTTCATCAAGGAGCTGGAGACGGCGCTCGCGGAAGGCCGGGCCGACCTGGCGGTGCACAGCGCCAAGGACGTCCCCTTCGCCCTTTCCAGTGAATTTATACTTAGTGCATTTCCACAGCGCGAGGATCCCCGCGACGCGCTGGTGGCGCCGCTTTGGAAGACTTTCGCCAACCTGCCCCGCGGCGCCCGGGTGGGCACCAGCTCGCTGCGGCGCGCGGTCCAGCTGCTGGCGGCGCGGCCCGACCTGGTCATCGTCCCGGTGCGGGGCAACGTGCAGACCCGCCTCGCCCTCGCCACCGGCGGCACGGTGCTGCGCGGTGGGAAAGAAGTCCGCCCCGCCGACTCCGATCCGCAGGGCCCGCTCGACGCGGTGGTGCTGGCGCTGGCGGGGCTGCGGCGGCTGGGGCTGGAGGAGCAGGTCACCGAGATCCTCTCCGTCGAGCTCTGCCTCCCGGCGGCGGGGCAGGGCGCGCTGGCCATCGAGGCGGTGAGCGGCGCGCGGGGCGAGGCGGCCACCCGGCCGCTGGACGATGGCGCGGTCTCGCGCTGCGTGCGGGCGGAGCGGGCGGTGCTGGCGCGGCTCTCGGGCGGCTGCACGGTGCCGGTGGCGGCCTACGCGACGCTGAGCGGAGCGCAGCTCTTCCTGCGCGCGGCGCTGGGCGGTCCCGACGGGCAGGGAGGCGTCGCCATCGTCCGGGCCGAAGCCCGCGTCGAGGTGGCGCCTGCCGCCTGGAGCGTCGAGCCGGAGGCGCTGGGCAGCAAGGTCGGCGAGGCGCTGCTCTCCAAGGGCGGCGGACCGCTGCTCGAAGCGGCGCGGTCGCACGCGTTCGGGTTGCCTGCCCCGAAGCGCGCCTGAAGATGGGCGGGCCTTCCGACGGAACAGAGGCGGTGGGCGGGCCGCTGGAAGGAAAGCGCGTGGTGGTCACCCGCGCGGCGGAGGAGGCGGGCGAGCTGGAAGCGCTGCTGCGCGAACGAAACGCCGTGCCGGTCCGCTTCCCCTGCCTCGCCTTCGAGGACGGCCCTGACCTGGCGCAGATCGTCCGTAGCGTCGGCGCGGGACCGGACCTCATCGTCGTCTCCTCGCCCCAGGCGGCGCGGCGCCTGCTGCAGCTGATCGGGCCGACTTCGGTTCCCTTCGCCGCGGTCGGGCAGGCGACGGCGGCGCTGCTGCCGGGCGAGGTGATCGTCCCCAGGAGCGGGGCCGGCGCCGAGGCCCTGCTGGCGGAGCTTGCGCCCCGCGTGCGGGGGAAGCGCATCTTGCTGCCCCGCGCCGGCCGGGGGACGGCCGCGCTCCTCGACGGCCTGCGCGGCGCCGGCGCGGTCGTCGAGGCGCTGACCCTCTACCGCACGGTGATCCCGCCTGCCGCCGACCTGGCCGCCCTGGAGGGGGCCGACGCCCTCTCCTTTGCCAGCGGCAGCGCCGTCCGCGGCTTCGTCGCGCTGGCCGGCGCCGCGGCGGCGGGGAAGTGTGCAGTGGCTTGCATCGGCGCCTCGACGGCGGAGGAGGCGCTGGCCGCCGGCATCCGTGTCGATGCGCAAGGTGGCGAAGGCCTGCTGCAGCTCTGCGCTGCGCTCGCACTCGCAGTCTCGGCGCGCAAGGGTTAGTCTTCCCGTGCCGTGGCCGACCGACCGACCATCCTCGTTGTGGAAGACGACGCCGACTGCCGCTCCGTGCTCCAGGACCTGCTGGAGCTCAACGGCTACCTCGTCCAGACCTGTCCGGACGCGCACCATGCCGTCGCCGCGGCGCGCGCCTCGACACCCGCCCTGATGCTGGTCGACTTCATGATGCCCGACGCCGACGGCGGCTGGGTGGTGCGGACGCTGCGCGAGTCGTCCGGCGCGCTGGCCCGGGTCCCGGTGGTGCTGACCACGGGCTCCCACGAGGGGCGGCAGATCGCCGAGCGCCTCGGCGTGCCGTCCCTGGAGAAGCCGTTCGACGTGGCCCGGCTGCTCGAGCTGGTGCAGGCGCTGGTGCCCAAGGCATGAGCGTGGCGCAGGCGGCGCACAAGCGCCCGGCGGGGCTCGAAGCCATCATTCTGTACAAATTGTGCAAGGCGGTGCTGGAGGCGCTCTTGGGGGTGGCCGCGATCTTCCTCATCGCCCACGGCGCCGAAGCGGGCGCGGCCACGCTGGCGGAGGTGGTGCTCGAGCATGTCGCCGGCGGCTGGGCGCTCAAGATTGCCACCATCATCGTGGTGGCGGCCACCAGCGGGCACGTCAAGTTCATCGCGGTGGCCGCCTTCGCCGACGCCGGCCTCTCCGCGCTGGAAGGGCTCGCGCTCCGCGCCGGGCGCTGGTGGGCGCCCTGGCTGGTGGTCATCGCCACCGGCGCGCTGCTGCCCTGGGAGCTGTGGGAGCTGTGGCGCAATCCCAAGGTGGGGCGCGCCATCGTCCTGCTCGCCAACCTCGCGGTGGTGGCCTACCTGCTGCGCAACGTCGTCCGCGAACACCGGGCCGGGAAGATCGCCGAAGCCTCCGGGCTGGCGCTGCCGGTTGACAGGCAGGCAGACGGTCCCTAGCGCGAATACCTGGCGGGGCTTTTGGCCTTCACGCTGGTCAACGCGGGCGGAGCGGCGCTGCTCTCCCAGGCCCACGTCACCGTCGCGCACGGCGGCGCCGTCGCCATCGACGGATCGCAGGCGGCGCTGGTAGGCGCGGGCGCCTGCACACCGGCTTCTACCTCGCCGTCCCGCCCGGGGCCGTGTTCCTGGAGAACGCCACCCAGTCGCCGCTCCCGTGATAGACGGCGCGAGATGGGCCAGCAGAGCGGGGTCGTCGAGAGGGAGATCGAGCTGCGCGGCAGCGACGGCGCGGCTGTGCCCGCCTTCGTGGCGGAGCCGTCCGGCGCGAAAGGGGCGCCGCGCATCGTCATCGCGCCGGAGATCTTCGGCCTCTCGCCGTGGGTGAAGTCGGCGGCGCGGCGGCTGGCGAAGGAAGGCTTTCGCGCCATCGCGGTCGAGATCTTCGCCCGCGACCGCGAGCCGGCCGGCAGCGACCTGCAGAGCTGGATGGCGCGCATCGGGCGGCTCGACATCCCGCAGGCGGTCCGCGATCTCCACACGGGGCTCGACGCGCTGGGCACCGGAAAGGCGGCCTCCATCGGCTTCTGCCTCGGCGGCGCGCTCTCGCTGCTGGCGGCGGCGGAAGGCGGGCTCGACGCCTGCGTCGACTGCTACGGCCGCCCGCGCTGGTCGCACCCGACCCCGGCGCCGCACGTCATCGACGCCGCGCCGAAGACGCCGTGCCCGGTGCTGGCCATCTACGGCCGCAGCGACAAGGGCATCCCCGCGGCCCAGGCGGAGGAGCTGGGGCGTGCGCTCCCGGCGGGCAGCGAGCTTGCCCTCTACGAGGCGGGCCACGCCTTCCTCAACGACACGCGGCCGGAGATGTACGTCGAGAGCCAGGCGACGCTCGCCTGGGCGAAGATCACCGGCTTCTTGCGCCGGACCCTCTACGCCGGCGGGCCGTAGACCGCGCCGCCCGCGTAGAGCCCGTAGACGGCGGCCCAGCCGACGGCGAGCAGCACGAAGAAGAAGAGCAGCGAGACCCGCTCCATCCAGCCGATGCCGGCCTTGCTCACGGTCACCCCCCAGCCCATGGAGAGGAAGGACCAGAGGCCGTTGGCGAGGTGATAGGCGATGCCCAGGACGCCGAGCAGGTAGACGGCGAGGGTCGGCGTGTGGAAGTGCATCTGCTGCGAGATCTCGGCGAACGGCTCGGCGCGCCCTTCGATGATGCGCGGCGCGAACCAGGCCAGGTAGAGGTGCGCGCCGAGGAAGAGCAGCAGGCCGACGGCGGAGAGGCGCTGCAGCAGGTAGCGGAGGTTGGAGAACCACCCGATGCGCACGTTGGGCCGGCTCTTGACCATGCGCCCGATGCCCCAGACCGTGTGCCAGAGCAGCGGGCCCAGCACCACCGCGAAGGTCAGCGCCATCGCCGCCGGGCTGGAGTGGCCGGTGACCGACGCCTGCCACGCCTCCGCCGACTGGTAGGCCGCCAGCTGGTTCCAGAGGTGGACGGTGGTCCAGACTCCGAGGGGGAGGAAGGCGAAGAGCGACCCCAGCCGCGCCACGATGAAGTCGCGGGCAATGCCCCGCGGCTGGGCGGGGAGGCTGCGATCCACCTGGTCGGTCGTGAGGGGCAGCGCCATCGATCCTCCGGTGTTCAGGGCGCGCCCTAGGTAGAGCCTCACCGCCGCGCTGTCAAGGCAACAGCGTGCCCTCGAGGGCCGGGCAGGGGGTGGTCTTGAACCTTCCCTGGAAGGGATGGGCGACGCCGGTGCCGTAGGGATCGTCGAAGAGAAGGTAGAAGCTGCCGGTGGCGTTGCCGCCGCTCGCGGGCCAGTTGGTCACCGAGATCTGGCTGG
>JAYWAJ010000132.1:0-2518 GCA_043782525.1 Deltaproteobacteria bacterium
TCGCCCGACGGCCGCTTCCTCGCCTGGACTTCGCAGGCGCGCGACGGCTACGAATCCGATCAATGGAAGCTCAAGATCGTGGACCGCAAGAGCGGCAAGGTCACGGTGGTGGACTTCGGCGACGACGCCGGCAGCGTCGCATGGCGGCGCGACTCGAAGGGCCTGGTCGTCTCGCTGACCCACGAGGCGCGCGTCTACCTCGAGGCGGTCTCCCTCGACGGAAAGCACCACCGCCTCTCGGAGACGCCGGCGGGCGACGACTTCGCGCTGTTGCCCGACGGCTCCGCCATCGCGGTGGTGGCGGGCATCGCCCATCCTCCCGAGGTGGTGGCGATGAAGGGCGGGCCGATCTCGCACTTCAACGACGAGCAGTTCAAGGACCTCGACCTGGGCAGCGCGCAGGACCTCTGGATCGACGGGAAGGACGGCGCGAAGATCCACTCCTGGATCGTCCGCCCGCCGGGCAACGTCAAGGCGCCGCTCCTGGTGCTGGTGCACGGCGGCCCGCAGGGGTCGTGGGAGGACGGCTGGCACATGCGCTGGAACCTGGCCGCCTTCGCCGCCCGCGGCTACGTGGTCCTCGCCACCGACTTCCATGGCTCGACCGGCTACGGCCAGAAGTTCAAGGAGCAGATCTCCGGCGACTGGGGCGGCCTCGCCTACGACGACGTCCTGCGCGCCACCGACGCCGCCGAGAAGCTGCCTTTCGTCGAGCCGGGACACACCTGCGCCGCCGGCGCCTCGTACGGCGGATACCTGATCGACTGGATCGCCGGCCACACCGACCGCTTCCGCTGCCTGGTCTCGCACGACGGCGTCTACGACCTCGTCGCCGAGTACGGCAGCACCGAGGAGCTCTGGTTCCCCGAGTGGGAGTTCCGCGGGCCGCCCTGGAAGAACCCGGAGCTGTATGCGAAGTTTTCGCCCTCGAACTCCGCGCAGAACTTCAAGACGCCGACCCTGGTGGTCCAGGGAGAGCTCGACTACCGCGTCCCCGTCGAGCAGGGCCTCGGCATGTTCACGGCGCTGCAGCGGCAGGGCGTCGAGTCGCGGCTGCTCTACTTCCCCGACGAGGGCCACTGGGTCCTGAAGCCGAAGAACAGCCAGCTCTGGTACCACACCGTCCTCGACTGGATCGACGCGCACGCAAAGCCCGCGAAATAGCCGCACCAAAACCGCGTAGCACCGCCTCTTCACCTGGGAGATCGAATGAAGCGACTGGCCATCCTCGTCCTCGCCGCCGCCTGCTCCACGCCGCAGCCGAAGCCCACCGCCGTCGAAGGATCCGCGGCCCAGCCCGTCTCGCCGGCCCCGCAGGCAGCCGGCAGCGCGGTGGCCCAAGCCAAGGCCGAGCCGCCCGCCATCGACGCCGCCTCGATGGACAAGTCGGCCGACCCCTGCGCCAACTTCTACCAATACGCCTGCGGCGGCTGGCTGAAGGCGACACCCATCCCCGAGGACCGCGCCCAGTGGGGCCGCGGCTTCTCCGAGATCTTCCAGCGCAACGAGTCGCTGCTGCACGAGATCCTCGAGAAAGGCAGAAAGGGCGAGCTCGACAAGGCCGATCCCTTCGCGCAGAAAGTCAGCGACTTCTACGGCACCTGCATGGACGAGCAGAAGGCCGAGAGCGCCTCGCTCACCACGCTGCAGGGCTACCTCAAGACCATCGACGCGGCCCGGACGCCGCAGCAGCTGGCCAAGGTGACCGCCGAGCTGCAGGCACGGGGCGCGCGGACCTTCTTCGGCTTCGGCTCGCAGCAGGACTTCAAGGACGCGACCCAGGTGATCGGCGGCATCGATCAGGGCGGCCTCGGGCTGCCCGACCGCGACTACTACTTGAAGGACGACGCGAAGATGAAGGAGATCCGCGCGCTCTACCAGGACCACGTCGGCAAGATGCTGGAGCTGGCCGGCGCCAAGCCCGAGGACGCCGCCCGGCAGGCGAAGACGGTGCTGGAGATCGAGACCGCGCTCGCGAAAGTGTCCATGGACAAGGTCGAGCGCCGCGACCCGAACAAGATCTACCACCGCCTCGAGCGCACCGGCCTGAAGAAGGCGGCGCCTCATTTCCTCTGGGACGCCTACTTCACCGCGCTGGGCGCGCCGGCCGTGCAGGCCATCAACGTCACCGTGCCCGACTTCTTCTCGGGCATGGACCAGCTGCTGGCGAAGCCGAAGCTGGCCGACCTGCACACCTACCTGCGCTGGACCGCAGTCGAGGCGGCCGGCAACATGCTGGGCCAGAAGTTCGTCGAGGAGCGCTTCCGCATGACCAAGGCGCTCACCGGCGCCAAGCAGATCCTGCCCCGGTGGAAGCGCTGCACGCAGATGACCGACCAGGCCCTGGGCGAGGCGCTGGGCCGCAGCTTCGTCACCACCACCATCGGCGACGACGGCAAGGCGATGGCGAAGGAGATGATCGAAGGCATCGAGAGCGCCTTCGGCCGCAACCTCGCGAGCGTCGACTGGATGGACGCGCAGGCGCGCACGGCCTCGAAGGACAAGCTGAAGAAGATCC
>JAYWAJ010000133.1:0-6635 GCA_043782525.1 Deltaproteobacteria bacterium
GGCTGCGGCGCAAGCCCTCGGTGGCGCTGGCCTCGTGGATCTCGGTCGGGCTCTCGGTCGCCGTCGCCGCGGGGGCGACGCTCACCCTGGGAGTCGACCCCTTCCTGCTCCTTTTCCTCGGGCTCTTCGCCTGGCAGAACGTGATGCGCGCGCGTGCGGCCCGCGGCGTAAAGCCGGGAGCAACGGCGTTGGATGCCGACGCGCTGGAGCGGGCCGACGTCGACCAGATCACCGAGGAGACGCGCAGCGCCCTGCAAAGCCGCGACTTCGACGCCGCGCTGCTGGCGGCCGCGCGCCTCGAGCGCGCCGGCAGCCCGTTCCGTCAGGCGGCGGCGCTGCGGCTGCGCGCCGGCGTCGAGCTGGCGCGGGGCGACAACGAGTCCGCCGCGCTCTTCGCGGGGCAGAGCTTCTCGCTCTGGCCGACTCCCGACGCCGCCGTGGTCGCCGCCCGCGCCAACCTGCGCGCCGGTCAAAAGGAGCGCGCCCGCAATTGGCTGCGCCGCGCGCTCGAGGCCGGGGCCCCGCCAGGCGCGGTCCAGAACGATCCGGAGCTGGGTGTGCTGAGCTAAGCAGGGGCGCGCATCATTTGCGCATTGTTAATAAATGCTCATGAAAATTGACTCTACTCTCCTGCGCACCTCAACCTGCGCCGTCTGGTGGAGTCTTTTTGCAGCGGCAGATTTCGCCCGCGCCTTGCCCCGCCAGCGCCGGAGAACAGGTGAGGATTCTTTGCAATGGGCGCACGCTCGCCCTCGTGCTGGTGGCTTTTGCGTACGCCTGCGGTGGTTCGACGACCGGGACGACTGCCAATGGCACCGTCAACGTCACAGTCGACGCGACCAGCCTCCGGAACGACGGCACCACGGCCAACTTCACCGCCAAGGCGAAGGACGCCAAGGGCAGCGCCGGCAGCGGTCCCATGACCTTCACGGCACTGTACGGCGACGTCAACGGCACCGGCGCTCCTACCGCCATCGCGACCGCCGACGCCACCGGGTCGGCCAAGGTCACCTACGCCTGCAACCTGGCCACCGAATCGCGCTGCGTGGCGGGCTCCATCGTCATGATCGCCGCCTGGAACAGTGTCAACGGCGGCGCGCCCATCGTCATCACCGGGGCCAGCTCCACCACGCCGCCCGGCCCCGACGGCGGCACGCCTTCGACGGACGGTGGAACCCCTACCGGCGGCGCGACGGCCTCGAGGCTGTCCGCGGTCAGCGTCTTTCCCGGCTTCGTCATCGTCTCGGGCGCAGCGAATGCAGGCCAGAATCTCCCGCCCACCGCCACCGCCACCTTCCAGGTCGCCGATCAGAGCGGCGTCGCCTTTCCGGGCGCGACCGTCAGCTTCGCCGAGGCGCAGGGTGAGACGCTGGTCACGCTTGGCGCGGCCACGGCCAAGAGCGATGCTTCCGGCCTCGTCACCGTCACGCTCACCGGCAATGCGAAGAGCGGCGTCGCGCACGTGACCGCCAGCGTTCCCGGCGCTCCGCCCGTGACCATCACCTTGCCGGTCCTCGACGGTCCCTCCTCCATCGTCGAGGTCAGCGCCACGCCCGACGTGCTCGGGCTCAAGGGCTCCGGCATCCAGGAGAACGGCCTGATGACCTTCAAGGTCACCGACTCGAGCGGCAACGGCATCGGCGGGGTGACGGTGAACTTCACCGAGGCGCAGCCCAACCTGGTCACCGTCGTCCACACCAGCTCGACCACCGACAGCAATGGACTCGTCGCCGTCGACTACTCGGCCGGCACCGAAGTCGGTGTCACCTCGATCACCGCCACGGTCGTCGCCACCAGCGCGTCCGTCTCGCACACCGTCGCGGTCCGCGGGGCCAAGCCCTCCGCCGCCGGGTTCTATTTCAAATGCGCGAAGGTCAACCTGCCCGTCTACACCACCACGCCGCGCCTCGAGACCATGACCTGCGAGGTCCGGCTCAGCGACCGCTTCGGCAACCGCGTCGGAGTGGCCACGCCCGTCCGCTTCGCGACCGAGGCCGGCGCCATCGACGCCATCGCCACCACCAAGGCCTTCGACCCGGCCCATCCCAACGATCCCACCGAAGGGACCGCCACCGTCACCTTCACCAGCGACCTCGGGACCGGCAGCACTCCTGCCGACGTGGTGCCGTTGGCAGCGGCGCCGGCGCAGTCCCCCTGGCCGCGCGCAGCGGAGCCGCAGGTGGCGTCGGGCAGCCTGGTGCGCAATCCCCGCGATCAGCTGGTGACCATCATCGCCATGACCGAGGGCGAGGAGGCCTTCGTCGACACCAACCACAACGGCGTCCTCGACAACAACGAGGTCTTCTTCGACCTCGGCGATCCCTTCATCGACGCCAACGACGACAACGTCTTCGACGCCATCTATCCGGGCGGGCCGTCCGAAGTGCGCTTCTGCAGCAACACCTCGGGAAGCAACTGCTCCACGTACCATGGCCCGAACGGCACCTGGGATTCGCTCACCACCATCTGGGTTCCCACCTGGGTCGTGTTCAGCGCGGCCGCGGCGCCTTCCACCACGCCCGCCGGCGGCGCGACTCCTGCCTTCGATTACTCGCCCTCCTGCATCGGCGGCGCATCGACTGGAATCAGCGACATCTACGTCTATGACGCCTTCCTCAACCCGCCGGCGTCGGGCACCACCTACGCCGCCGCGCTCGGCTTTGCCAGCGTCGTCCCCAACGCGCTGGCGGTGACGGCGCACGGGCTGGGAGCCGAGCTCGATCAGGCCGGAGCGATGGGCCTGTTCGGCTTCGACTACGACTATCGCCCGGTGTTGCCGAGCGGTGCGGCCTGCGTGGCGCCCGCTTCCCCCGTGGTGCCGACGGCCTGCGTGATGCGGCTCCTCTTCCGCGATTTCGACGACGGCTTCCGCGGCCAGGTCCAGACGCAGAATACCGGCGCGACCGCCTGTCCGAGTGGCGCGGTCTTCCGGTCGACAGTCACCGTCACCAACGCGCACGGTGTCAACGTCAGCGGCTCGCAGACTGGAAACTTCGCTCCCTGAGCTGGCTTGACGGGCGGCATGGGGCCGAAGCATCTTGCGCGCCCCCATGCCGAGCCGCCGCACAGAGCTGTTTCCCCAAGCCACCGACGCCCAGTGGCGCGACTGGCGCTGGCAGCTCCGCAGCAGCGTCCGGTCGCTGGCGGAGCTCGAGAAGTTCGTCGCCCTCACCGACGACGAGCGGCGCGGCTGCGAAGAGACGAAGGACATCTTCCGCCTCGGCATCTCGCCCTACTACCTGAGCCTGATCGATCCTGTGCATCCCTTCTGTCCGGTGCGGATGCAGTCGATCCCGGTGCGCGCCGAGGCCGACAAGCACCCCGGAGAGCTGCGCGATCCGCTCGGCGAGGACCACCACCGCCCGGTCCGCGCGCTGGTGCACAAGTATCCCGACCGCGTGCTGCTGCTGGCGCTCGACCACTGCTCCGTCTACTGCCGCCACTGCACCCGCCGCCGCATCACCAGCGGCGACGAGGGCGGCATCTCGCGCGAGGAGCTGGAGGAAGCAGTGGCGTATCTGCGCCAGCACGAAGAAGTGCGCGACGTGCTCATCTCCGGCGGCGACCCGCTGCTGCTCTCGACCGCGCGCCTGGTCGAGCTGCTCGAAGCGCTGCGGGCCATCCCGCACCTCGAGATGATCCGCATCGGCACCCGCATTCCCGTCTGCCTGCCCATGCGGGTGGACGACGCGCTGGCCCGCGCCCTGCGCCGCTTCGCGCCGCTCTTCGTGGTCACGCATTTCAACCACGCCAAGGAGATCACCCCCGAGGCGCGCGAGGCCTGCGAGCGGCTGGTGGACCACGGCGTCCCCGTCGAGAACCAGGCGGTGCTGATGCGGCGGCTCAACTCCAGCGTCACCGCCGTCAAGGACCTGATGCAGAAGTGCCTGACCATGCGGGTGCGGCCCTACTACCTGCACCAGATGGACGTCGCCGAGGGCCTCGAGCACCTGCGCACGCCCATCGCCAAGGGCGTCGAGATCCTCGAGGGCCTGCGCGGCTGGACCACCGGCCTCGCGGTGCCGCACCTGGCGGTCGACTTGCCCGACGGCGGCGGAAAAGTCACCCTGCAGCCGGACTACCTGGTCGAGCGGCAGCGGGACCAGACCGTCTTCCGCAACTACCGCGGCGAGAAGTACGCCTATCCGGAGCCGCGCGAGACCGACTGCTCGGTGCCGTATGACGAGGTCTTCTATGGAGCTCGGGTGGCCCCTGAGGCCTCAGGCCTCAGGCCTCAGGCCTCAGGGAAGGCGACCGGCAAGTTGAGGGTCATTCGATGATCTCCAATGTGCTCGAGGCGCTGGCGGCGTGGATTCAGGGGGTCATCTCGGCGATGGGATATGCCGGGGTCGGCGGGCTGATGGCCATCGAGAGCGCCTGCATCCCGCTGCCCAGCGAGGTCATCATGCCCTTCGCCGGAAGCCTGGTGCCCGCGCGTTTTTCTCTCTGGGGTGTCGGGCTCGCCGGCGCCATCGGCTGCGTGGTCGGCAGCATCCCCGCCTACTACCTGGGCGCGTACGGCGGCCGCACGCTGGTCCTCAAGTATGGCCGCTACATCCTGCTCTCCAAGGAGCATCTGGACTGGGCGGAAGCCTTCTTCGCCCGCCGCGGCGACCTGACCGTCTTCGTCGCCCGCCTCTTGCCGGTGGTGCGGACCTTCATCGCCTTCCCGGCCGGCGTGGCGCGCATGCCCATGGGCAAGTTCATCCTCTATACCTTCGCCGGTTCCCTCCCCTGGTGCCTCGGGCTCGCCTGGGTGGGAATGAAGCTGGGCGAGCACATCGATCAGCTGAAGCCCTGGTTCCACCGCTTCGACGCCGTGCTGGTGGTGATCGGCCTCCTGGCCGTCGCCTGGTTCGTTCGCAAACAGCTGAAGGCGCGCCGCGCGCTCTCCTGAGCGCCTCCCATTCTCCGGCTGGGAAATTCTTTTCCGCGCGCCAAGTTGGCGCCCGCTCGCCGGGCTGTGGCCAACCGCTTGCAGAAGCTCCGGTCACCGGGCGGGCCGGGGGTTTCTGGGGGCGGACATGGCGGCAGGGCGGGTGGGGGCGGTGCTGGCGATGGTGGGGGCGATGGTGGTGGGGACCAGCGGGTTCGCCTGCGCGCACGCCGGGGCCCGGCCGGTGGAGAAGCCGGTGCTGGGAGCAGGGAAGTACGCGGTCGAGTCGATCCGGTCGCGCGCCTCGCTCGACGGCGTCGATCAGGTCGTCGAGATCAGCGAGCAGGGCACCAAGCTGGTGGACTCGAACGGCGCGGAGCACGTGCTCACCGAGCGCGGCGCGCTGGTGCTCGGCGGCGACGGCGCCTGCCGGCTGGCGCTGGCGGTCTCGGTCGACGGCGAGGAGCCGGGCATCAGCGACCGCGCCTGCACCTGGCAGGTGAAGGGCGACCAGTTCGTGCTCGGCGACTCGAGCGGCGCCGGAACGCGCACCGTCTACCAGATCAAGCGCGGCACGGGCCGGCTGGTGCTCGAGGGCCTGAGCGACGTGGACGCCCAGGGCAACGTGATCGGCGACGCCAAGGGCGAGCGCATCATCCTCGTCGAGCGCCCGGCCGAGTTCGCGGGCCGCTCGGTGGACCGGACGTCCGAAGAGCGGGCGGCGGCGGAGATTCAGGAGTACCTGCACGAGCTGTGAGAGCAGGCCCCAGGCCTCAGGCTTCAGGCCTCAGGCTTCAGGCCTGAAGCCGAAGGCTTGTTAGACTGCGGCGGTGAACGAGAGACTGTTCCTCACTTCTAAATTATTGTCTGCCGCCGGGGTTGCGCATGGGTTTTCCCTGCGCACCGGCGGCGTGTCGCGTTCTCCGTATGAATCGCTGAACCTCAGCGTGGCGGTGGGGGATGCGGCGGAGGCGGTGCGGGAGAACCTCGGCCGGCTCAGGCAGGCGGCCGGAGTTGCGGGGGAGATCGCCACCGCCTCTCAAGTGCACGGCGATCGGGTGGTCGCGGCCGGACCTGGCGGCCTGCGGGAAATCTTCGCTGCCACCGAGCCGCAGGAAGAAGGCGCCGACGCGGTGCTGGCGCTGGAGGCGGACGCCGCCGTGGGAGTGCGCGTGGCCGACTGCGTGCCGGTCCTCCTCTACGCCGAAGACCTGGGCGCGGCGGCGGCGGTGCACTCGGGCTGGCGTGGCACCCGCCTCTCCATCGCGGCGCGCGCGGTGCGGGCGCTGCAGCACGCGGCCGGCGCCGACCCGCAGCGGACGCTGGCGGCGGTGGGCCCCTGCATCGGCCGCTGCTGTTACGAGGTCTCGGGCGAGCTGGCGTCGATGTTCCGCGACCTCTTCGGCCCCGAGGCGGCAGACGATCCGGCCAGGAGCCCGAAGCCGCACCTCGACCTGCGCTTCTGCGTCGAGGCCGCGCTGCTGCACGCGGGGGTGCCGCGCGACCGCATCGAGCAGGTGGAAGGGTGCACCTCCTGCGACACCAGCGCCTTTTTCAGCCACCGACGGGATCGGGGTCGCACCGGACGGCATCTGGCGTTCATCGCCGCGCAATAGCCTTCCCGGCCGGGCCGTTTCTTTGACATGGCTGCCCTCCGACGTAGATCATGCCGGATGCGGCGGAGCCTGCCGCTGTCGAGGATCGCCTTTGCGCCTGCGCCATCTCCTGGTTTTCTTCGCGCTCACCGCCGGCTGTGCCA
>JAYWAJ010000134.1:0-6612 GCA_043782525.1 Deltaproteobacteria bacterium
TGGTCTGCGACGACGGCCTTGGCCGCTTCCCGGCCGACGCCAGACTCCAGCTGCAACGTGCGCGCGGCAGCGCTCTTCTCGGCGACAGGGAGGCTGCCATCCGCTCCTATGAGACCGTGCTCCTTTCCCGGCCCGACGACGACCAGACCACGGCCGAGCTCGCGCGCCTGCTGGTGGCCGCGCGGCCGGACGAGACATCGCGCCGCCGCGCCCTGCAGATGGTGCGGGATCTGGAGCTCGACGCGCCGGCGGATCCCGAGGTGCTGGATGCGATGGGCTCCGTCCAGCTGGAGGTTGCCGGGGATGCGCAGAGAGCGCGCGTGCTCTTCGAGGCAGCGGCGAAGCTCGCGCCGGATCAGCCGCGCATCCGCTACCATCTCGCGACTGCCGACCTGAAGCTCGGCAAGGCTGAAGCGGCGCGCGGCGAAGTGCGCGCAGCGCTCCAGTCGGGCCGCCCGTTCGATCAAGAGCCCGAGGCCCGGCAGCTGCTGCGGGAACTCGGCGACACCGCGCGGTAGCTTCCGCTCGCGCCACGCAAGCCCGCGCCGGAGCTGTTGGTGCGACGCGCCGCGACTTGACGGCCAACCGGCGAGGATTGGCATGTTGCCCTTTCCCTCGACAGGGAGGGGACGCGACCCTGCCCGGACAATTGGGGTTCCATCGATGAAGTCTTTGCGGACGGACGAGGGAATCCTCGAGGTGGCCACCGGAGATCGGCGGCCGCTCCGGCGGCGCACGGGGCTCCAGCTCTCCAGCGGCAACCGATGGAACGGGATCCGGCTCGAGCGGCTCTGCGGCGGGCCGGGAGAGTTTTCCGAAAGGTACCTGCTCAAGCATGTCGTGTACCTCCACCTCACGCCGCCGATGTCGAGCGAGTGGCGATGGCCGGACGAGGGATGGAAGCGGGTGCGCATCAACACGGGCGGGATCCACATCGTTCCCGCGCGCATTCCCCATGCCGGCCGCTGGTACTCCTATGCGGAAAACCTCCTGGTCGAGATCGCCCCGGAGCTCCTGGCGGCTGCCGCCCCGAGGCAGGCGCGTCTCGAGCTGCGGCCCTTTCTCGCCGTCGAGGATCCCTGGATCGCCCAGAGCATCCTGGCGCTCGAGGACGACGTGCGGTGCGGAAGCCCGGCAGGGCCGCTCTATGGCGAGACCATGGGCGCCGCGCTCGCCGCGCACCTCGCTCGACGGTACGCGGATGTCCGGCAGGAGCCCGCCCATTGCGCCGGGCTCTCTAGCAGGGTCCTGAGCCAGGTCCTGCAATTCATCGGCGACAACCTCGACACCAACCTGTCGCTCCAGAGCCTCGCGGATCTTTCGCGGCTGGACCCCTTCCTCTTCCTCCGCCGCTTCAAGCAGAGCGTGGGCCTCGCGCCGCACCAGTACATCCTGCACCAGCGGATCGAGCGCGCGAAGGCGCTCCTCGGCGATTCGGAGCTTCCCATCACCGAGATCGCGCTGCGGGTGGGGTTCGCAAGCCAGAGCCACTTCGCCACCGCCTTCCGCCGCATCGCGAAGGTCAGCCCGCGCGCATACCGGAACGCGGGCGCGTAGGCTCCTCGCGCCGAGCCGCTCTCCGCCCCGGATCAAGAAATCGCAAGTCGCAAGAACGCGGAAGACGGCTCGCGCCTGCGCGACTAGTGTCCGCGATCCATTGCAGGTTGGCCACGCGGCAAGGAGAAGCAACATGACTGGACCGAGCACGTTGCGGCTTGTGGGTTGGATTGCTCTGCTCTTGCCGGTGGCGGCCCTGGCCCAGGCCGTCCCCAAGGCGACCTGCGGCAAAGGCGATCGACCCGAGAGCGGACTGCAAGGCGAGACCACCCAGGCCGAGGTGAACAGCGGCGCGAACAAGGTCGGCTTCAAGTGCAACGCCGATCTGGTCGGGCAGGTGCAGGGCGAGGGCGCCAGCTGGCAGCTCGCCGCGTGGAAGAACTGCGCGTATTACGATCAGGCCAACAACAGCACCAAGCCCGTGCAGCCCGGCACCGTCGTGGTCGACGTCACCGATCCGGCGCATCCGGTCATCACCGAACATCTCAACGACCCGTCGGGCGCGATGATCGATCCCTGGGAGTCGCTCAAGGTCAACGCCAAGCGCCAGTTGCTCGGCGGGGCGCAGCAACCGGGACCGGGCTTCGCCATCTACGACATCTCCGGAGACTGCCGCCACCCCGTGCTCAAGTCGAGCGTGGTGCTGCCGGGAAGCAAGGGCCACGCCGGCCAGTGGTCTCCCGACGGGAACACGTATTGGGTCACGACCATCACCAACAACCCCAGCGTGGTCGCCGTCGACACCACCGACGCGACCAGCCCGAAGGTGCTCTACCAGTGGACCCCGCCGTCGGGGACCGATCCCATCTTCCACGACCTCGAGTTCAGCAAGGACGGCAACACGGCCTACATGACGATCATCGGCGGCTTCGGCAGCCGGCCTGGTTCCGACAACGGCCTGCTCATCCTCGACGTCAGCGACATCCAGTCGCGGAAGGCCACCCCCGCCATCCGCATCATCAGCCAGCTCACCTGGGACGACGGCAGCGTCATCGCCCAGAACGCGCTGCCGGTGACCATCAAGGGCAAGCAGTACATCCTCTTCACCGACGAGCTCGGACCCAACCTCGAGGGAGCGGGAGCGGCACAAGCTGCCTGCACGGCGGGCAAGTCGGTCAACGGCTTCCCCAGGCTGATCGACGTGAGCGATCCGGTTCACCCCACCACGGTCTCCAAGATTCAACTGGAGATGTCCGACGTGGCGCATTGCTCGCAGGCGCTGGCCAGCATCCCTACCACCGGGAACACGCCCTTCGGGGCAGGAAACCCGATCTTCGGGCACTCCTGCCACTACTGCAACGTGGACGACGCCGACGACGCCACGATGGCGGCCTGCAGCTGCTTCAGCGCCGGCATGCGGTTCTTCGACATCCGCGACCCGAAGAATCCGAAGGAGGTCGCGTATTACAAGCCGCCCGCACAGGGAACCAAGACGCTCCCGGGCTCGCAATACTGGACCTTCGGAGGCGCAGGCTTCGACCGCCCGGTCGACTGGGCTCCCGCCAAGCCCAGCTTCCCGAAGGACCGCGGCATGACCTCGGGGGACGTCTGGTTCACGACCCAGGACAACGGCTTCCAGGTGGCCAAGATCAACGTCAACCTGCGCGGCGGAGGCGGCTGCAGCAGCATCGGTGGCACGGGCGCAGCGGTGCTCCTCGGCTTGCTCGCCTTCCTGCGCAGGCGTCGGGAGGCGGGGCGGGCTGGTTAGAATCCGGGGGCCCCAGCGCCTCAACATCCGGGAGCCTTCATCTTTGTCGCCAGAGCGCGCGCATGCAAAGTCCCCGAGCCCGGGCGTAGCGATCGCAATTGCAGCTGCGATCGCCCTTGCCTGGGTCTCGGCCGCGCGCGCCAACGGCGCATTCCCCGATGAGCTGAGCATCCATCTTCCCGCTTCCGCTCCGCACCGCATCCTGCTGGGAGCGAACTTCGGCCTGGTCATTTCGGAGGACGATGGCGCGACCTGGCGCTACGCGTGCGAGCCCTATGTGACCACGGGGTCCTCGGACCCCTCGTCGGCGGCCAACGTCAGCTACTACCAGGTCACCGCCGACGGCGCCGTCCTCGCGGACTCGGTAAACCTGGTCCGCTCGGGCGACGTGGGCTGCTCCTGGCCCGCCTCGGGAGGCTCGGTCGCGGGAGCCACCGTCAGCGACATCTTCGCCGATCCCACCGACCGAAATTTCGCGCTCGCCATCCTCTCGTCCGTGAGCGGAACCAGCATCGTCGCCTCGCACGACGGCGGCAAGACCTTCGGGACTTCCCTCTATTCGACCGCCGACCTGCTCACCGGAATCGAGAGCTCGCGATCCGCGCCCGGGGTGGTCTACGCCACCGCGATCCACACGTCGAACATCCCGACCCCGAACACCCTGACCCCCGTGCTGCTTCGCAGCGCCGACTACGGCGTCAGCTGGTCAACGCCCAAGCCCATCCCCGCGCCCAACGGCACCCAGCCGTCGATCCTCGCCGTCGATCCGGCCTACGCGAACACCGTCTACTTGCGCCTCGCCTCGGGCGTGAGCGACTCCATCGGCATCACCACTGACGGACAGAACGTGCAGGTGGTCTACACCGTCTCCGGCTCGTTCACCTCGTTCCTCCGGGCTTCCGACGGCACGCTCTATGCGGGTCAGCTCGACGGGAGCCTTCATGTGCGCGCTCCCGGCGCGACCGGGTTCGTCAAGCAGGCCGGACCGCGACTGCGCTGCCTGGGGCAACGTCCGGGCACCGCACGCATCTACGCCTGCGGGGATGCCTTCCTCGACAACTTCAGCGTCGGCACCAGCGACGACGGCGGGAAGACGTTCCAGCCGCTGATGAAGTTCTCGCAAGTCCTGGGCCCCCTCACCTGTGCACCCGTGCCGGCCGCCTGCAGCGCCCATTGGCAACGCATCCAGCAGGTCCTGGGCATCGCGCCGGCCTCCGACGCGGGTGTGGCAGTGGACGGTGGCGCACCGCCCCCGCCGAAAGGTGGATCGCATTGTGCCAGCGTGGGGGCCGACGTCTGGGCTTTCCTGACGCTGCTAGCCTTCTCGCCGGCCAGACGGAGGCGCTCATGAATCGGCTCGTCCCCTGGGTCGTCATCTCCGCCGCCGTCGGGATCGCCTGCGGCAAGACCGACAAGCCCGCCTTCACCATGGCCGCCTTCAAGGCGGATCCCAGCCCGCCGGGCCCGCTGCACGGACTCTTCCTCACCACCGACAACGGCAGCGACCTGCTCTCCGCGGTGGACCCGGTGACGCGGACCGTGAGGTGGTCGATCCCGGTCGGCTTCAATCCGGTCGAGCTGGAAGGCCCGCACCACATCACGCCGGACCCGGCCGGCCAGTACGTCTACCTCAACCTGAGCGAGGCGGTGGTCGGCTCCGGCTCGGGCCCCCACGGCGCCCACGGCACCGGAATCATCCCGGGCTTCGTCCTCAAGCTCCGGACCAGCGACGGAACCCTGGCGGCGTTCGCGCAGGTCGATCCGAATCCGGGCGACCTGGCCATCACGCCCGACGGCAAGACGCTCTACGTGACCCACTACGACCTGGTGAAACTCGGGAAGGGCGCCCAAGCGGGAGATTTGAGGCAGGGCGATTCAAACCTGGTAGCGATCGACACGGCGACCATGAACGTGACCAGCAAGGTGCCCATCTGTCCGGCCGCGCATGGCGCGCGTCTCTCCCCCGATTCCCGCACGCTCTACGCGACTTGCCTCACCGACGAGATCGCGGTGGTGGACGTCTCGAGCCCGGCCCTGGCGGTGCAGCGGGTCTTGCTACCGAACTCGACGGAGACTCCCACCTGCAGCCATTGCCCGTATGCGCTCAGCGTCGCGCCCGACGGGGCGGTCTGGGTCTCGAGCCTGGGGCCAGGGGGCGGCACCTCCGGGGGAGGGAGCGTCAACGTCTACGATCCCGTCGCCAAAGGCTTCGATTCGACCCGGACGGTGAACCTGTGCGGGCGCGCACTCTTCTCGGCGTTTGCACCGGCGCCTGGGGGCTCGCCCGGCTACCTCGTCTACACACCCGAGCAAGGGAAATGCGGCGACAAGGTCCACGCGTATCAGTCTGGAAGGCCCGGACAGGCTCCTTCCGAGACGGGACAGGTCGTCTTCACCAAGGCAGACTGCTTCAACGCGCACATCCTCACCCTCTCCGCCGATGGAAAAAAGGGCTACCTCGTCTGCGAGGGCGATCATGTCGGGCCGGGGACCTTCGCCTTCCTCGATTTGCAGGCGCTGACCACCACTGCGGCGGCGCCGCTCGGCGTCTTTCCCGACGGCATGGCGCTCGTCCCATGAGGCCGGGCAGGAACACCGTCAGGGTTTTCATCGGGCCGGCGCTGCTGGCGCTGGCGATCTCCGCCTGCGCGTCGAAGGCGCCCGGCGTTCCGGGCGCGGACGAATACATCGTCAATTGCGATGGCGCGGATGGCGGAGCCGTCACCAGCGACGAGGACTATACCAAGATCATCGAGGCGGACAGCGCGGGAACCTCGGTCGCCGATGCTTGCCGTTCGCCCTTGCTCGCTGCCCCGACCCCGGGAACGAAGCTCGATCCGGTCCAGCCTCCGGTGTTCACCTTCTCGGCGGTCCATCCCACCTGCGGGCTGCACCGCGAGCAGGGAACGCGCTTCGGCTGCCTCCAGCGCCAGCAGGGGCAGCCGGGTTGGTCGAGCGCTCTCGAGTCGGCGCTGGCGCTGGTGGTCCGGCCGGCGGAGGCCCACTGCGCCGCCTTCACCGGCGAGAACTACCTCTTCAGGCTCGCGCACGCCGGGGAGGCGGCCGCCGTCTACAGCGCCATGCTCTCGTTGACCTCGTTCACGCCGGACCCCGCCGTCTGGAAAAAGGCGATGGCGGGGAGGCAGGGGCAGACACTCACCTTGACCATCGAGCGGGCAATCTTCTTCAGGGGAGACATCAACCAGGGCCCCTACCGCCAACCCCAGCCCTGGTCGTTCGTGGTGGGACCGTGAGGGCGGCGCTCGTCGCCTCGTTGATCCTGATCGGCTGCGGGGGAACGCAGACCGTGCCGGCGGCGACGCTGGGCGAGCGCCAGTTCTCCAATG
>JAYWAJ010000135.1:0-2502 GCA_043782525.1 Deltaproteobacteria bacterium
GCTCGACCCCGGCGGAGCTGGTTCGTCTCCGCCCGCTGCGCTGCTGCGGCTCCCCCGGAGTGGCCCCCTCGCCGGTGTGCTGACGCTGGGCCTCACGCAGTAGCCGCTCGCGCGCTGCCAGCAGACGGGCTCGACCTGCCAGGGCGCCAGGGACGGCGACGTCCCGCTCCTCGCCGGCGCGGTGCTCGCGCGCATCCGCCTGATCCCGCGGGCGGCGGGCGGAGAAGGTCCCGTGGTCAATCCGTCGCAACTATCCCTGCCGCTTTCGGGCTACCGTGCCTTGGTGCGCGGCGCCGGCGACGTCTCGACGGCATTTGCGGTGGGCGTTCTCGACGCCGTGCCTTGAGCCTGGGAGTCACGTGGCCACGATCATCACCGAAGAGTGCATCAACTGTGACGCCTGCGCGAAGGAGTGCCCGAACGAGGCGATCAGCCAGGGCGAGGACATCTTCGTGATCGACCCCTCGCTCTGCACCGAGTGCGTCGGGTTCCACGAGCGCGAGGCGTGCGCGCGCGTCTGCCCGGTGAACTGCTGCGTCCCGGACGAAGCCCACGTCGAGAGCGAGAAGGTCCTCTACGACCGCGCCCGCAAGCTGCACCCGAAGCAGCAGTTCCCGGCCTTCGAGGCGCTGACGGCGAGCCTGTCGAGGTTCCGGAAGGTGTAGCCGTCGGCCGGGAAATCGCCCGGATCCCCGACAGCCATGTCACGGTTGTCCGGGATCGGCGGCCTTCGATGAAGGCAGGGCAAGTTCGATACCATCAGACGGCCATCAGGATCTCCGCCTGTACCTCCTCGGTGTCACAGGGGAGTTCTGCCGTGGTCCATCCTTCGTCGTCGCTCCGGCATCCAAGGGGCTCGATCAGGAAAAATGTTGAAAACCCAGCATCTTTACAATGAGGCCGCAGCGGGGGCGGGCTCCCGGAGCGCACCCGTGGCCCCGCTTGCTGGCGAGCTTCGGGTGGCGAGCCGAGGGCCCGGCGGCTTCGTTGCGAAGGCTGGGACGCTGTGCTACGTAGCGCCCGAAAATTCGGCACGTACCTTGCTGGAAACGCCGAGGTTCATTGGGATCATCGATGCCCGCGCCGCTCGGCGCCGGTTGGAGGCGCGGTCCATGCGACAGCAGGGGAAGACGCATGACGGCGGACGCGTGGCCTTGATTGGTGCCCAGGAATGACGCAGCCGCTCGAGCTGGGCCAGCCTTCGGCGCGGTCCTTGTCCTACGCAACCTTCATCGACGCCCACCGGCGCGCGATCCTGCTCGTCTCGACCGTGCTGGCGATCGGCAGCGCGGCGCTCGCTAGCAGGCTCGCGGTCGAAGGCGACTTCTCGCACCTCTTGCCGCCCTCCGAGCAGTCGGTGCAGCACCTGCGCAAGATCGAGGCGCGCACCCGCTCGCTCTCCACCTTCATGGTGGGCGTCGAGTCCGACGACCCCGCGCTGCGCGAGCAGGCCGCGCTGGCGCTGAACGCGCGCATCCTCAAGCTCGACAAGGGCCTCGGCGTCACCTACGACGACCGCGTCGCCTACCAGTACGCCTGGCACAACCGGTTCATGCTCGCCTCGATGAGCGACCTCGAGTCGGCGCGGGCCGCGCTGCAGAAGCGGCTCCTCGAGGCGAACCCGCTCGGCGTCTCGCTCGACGACGAAGACGAGCCCGCGGCGGGCGCCAAGCAGGGCGAAGCCAAGAAGGATCCGGTCGAAGCGCTCGAGGCCCGCCTCGCCGAGCTGAAGGCCAAGGCCGACTACACCGGCGGCACGGTCTCGCCCAACAAGAAGCTGCAGATGATCATCGTGCGCACCGGCTTCTCCTCCGACTCGTCGTCGGGAGGCGAGGAGATGCTCGCCAAGCTCGAGGGCGCCATCGCCCAGACCAAGGCCGGGTTCCCCGCCGTCACCTTCGGCATGGCCGGAGACGTCATCACCTCCCTCGCCGAGCACCGCACGCTGCTCGACGGCATGCTCATCTCGACGCTCGCCACCATCGCGCTGGTGATGTTCGCGCTGCTCGTCTTCTTCCGGTCGTTCACCGGCGTGCTGGCGCTGCTCTGGTCGCTGGCGGTCGGCGCCAGCCTGACATTCGGCTACACCAAGCTCACCGTCGGGCACCTCAACCTCGCGAGCGCGTTCCTCTCGTCGATCGTGATCGGCAACGGGATCAACTTCGGCATCATCCTGCTGGCGCGCTACTTCGAGGAGCGGCGGGCCGGGCGGGAGGGCATCCACGCGCTGGCGGGCGCCATCGGCGGCACCATCGGCGGCACGCTCGCCGCGGCGCTCACTGCGGCGGTGGCCTACGGCTCGCTCGCCTTCACCGACTTCCGCGGCTTCCGCGACTTCGGGATCATCGGCGGCGTCGGCATGATCTTCTGCTGGATCGCGGCCTACACGGTGTTCCCGGCCGCGCTCGCCTCCCTCGACCGGCGCGGGCTCCTCGAGCCGCGCCAAGAGCTTCCGGTGGGCCGCTGGGTGACCAGGCTGATGCCGATGAACCCGGCGCCGCT
>JAYWAJ010000136.1:0-17550 GCA_043782525.1 Deltaproteobacteria bacterium
GGCAAGTGCAAGGCCCTGGTCGTCGCGGGCTGCCTCACCCAGCGCTACGCCGAAGTGCTGCAGGCGGAGATGCCCGAGGTCGACTACTTCGTCGGCACCTCCGCCTATCCGCGCATCGCCTCCATCCTGCGCGGCGAGCGCGACCGCGCCGTCATCCCCGATCCGGACTACATCGCCGATAGCAAGACGCCGCGCCGCAACTCGATGCCGCGCTGGACGGCGTACGTGAAGATCAGCGAGGGCTGCGACAACAAGTGCACCTTCTGCATCATCCCCACGCTGCGCGGGCTGCAGCGATCGCGCCCCATCGCCGACATCGTCAGCGAGGCGCACCGGCTCGTCAAAGAGGGCGCGGTCGAGCTGAACCTGGTGGCGCAGGATCTCACCGCCTACGGCCACGACCTGCCCGGCCGCCCCAAGCTGCACGAGTTGCTGCAGGCGTTGGGCGACGTCCCGGCGCAGTGGATCCGGCTTCACTACGCCTACCCGCGCGACTTCCCCGACGCGCTCATCGACGCCCTCGGCAAGCAGCCCAACCTGGCCCGCTACCTCGACATGCCGCTGCAGCACATCGCCGACCCGGTGCTGCGCCGCATGAAGCGGGGTCGCGACGCCGCCTGGGTCCGCAAATTGGTCCGCAAGCTGCGCGACCGGGTGCCCGACCTCACCTTCCGCACCAGCTTCATCGTCGGCTTTCCCGGCGAGACCGACCAAGACTTCCAGGAGCTGTGCGACTTCGTCGAGGAGATGCGCTTCGACAAGGTGGGCGTCTTCCAGTTCTCCCGCGAGGAGGGCACGCCGTCGTTCGATCTCGACGGCCAGCTCTCGCAGCGGGTGAAGGCGACGCGGCAGAAGAAGCTGCTCGGCCTGCAGCGGAGGATCAGCAAGGAGCACCAGCAGAAGCTGGTGGGCCGCACGCTCGACGTGCTGGTCGAAGGCGTCTCCGACGAGACCGAGCTGCTGCTCGAAGGGCGCTGGATGGGCCAGGCGCCCGAGATCGACGGCAAGGTCTACGTCAACCGCGGGCAGGCCCGCGCGGGGCAGATCGTCCCCGTCGAGATCGAGCAGGCGGGAGACTACGATCTGGTGGGAGGCATCGTCGGCGCCGAAGGACCGGCGGAGCAGATCGGCGCCGTGATGAAGGCCGGCGCGCGGCTGGTGAAGCCCGAAGTGCAGATGCCGCGGCCGCGGTTTCCCATCCTCTCGCACTGAGCCGCAGCAGCTCTTCAGCTGCGCCCGCGGACCAGCCCGCCTTCCACCAGAAGGCCCAGGAGTGCCGCCGCCGCGACGGCGCCGACGTGGAAGACCCAGAGATGCAGGGCGCTGTGGCTGCCTGAACAGCCGACGTGGAGCGCGGCCTGCCCGGCGAGCGCGCCCGCGGCCGCCGCCGTGGCCAGAGCGCCCGGAAGCGAGCGGCGGCGGAACATCCAGGCGGTCGCCGCCAGCGGCAGGGCGGCGGCCAGCAGCTCGGTCAAGGCGCAGTCGATGCCTCCCAGCTGGACCGGCGCAGTGAGGAGGCCGACCGGAACGCCCCCGGCAGCGAGGGCAAATCCGGCCGACGCCGCCAGTGCCACCAGGGCGCCGGCGCGCAGGACTCCAGCAGTCCCGGCGAGGAGCGTCGCCGCCAGCAGCACCACCAGCGCCGCGAGCAATCCTTCGCGGTCGAGCTGGTGCGCGAGCAGGACCGGCACGGAGAAGGCGGCCACCGCCGCTGCCGCCGCCGGCCAGATCCACCGCGGCCGCGCTGGAGCACGCAGCTCCGCCGCGATGGCGGCCGAGGCGCGCTGCAAGGCCGCTCGCGACGGCGCCGGCAACGGCGACGCCTCGATCAGGCGCATCAGCTTCTCGCCCTCGCGCAGTGCCTGCATGCAGCCGGGGCAGTCGCGGGCGTGGAGCAGGTACTGCCCGCGCTCGGGATCGCCCTGCGGCAGGGACGCGATCCCCGCCGCGTCTGCGCGCAGCTGGTCGCAGGCGCTCATGGCGACAGCACTCCCGAAAGCTCCTTGCGCAGCGTCTCGTAGCCGCGAAACGCCCGCAGCTTGACGGCGCCGGGCGTGGTCCCGAGCACCCGGGCGATCTCCGGAAAGGTCATTCCTTCGTAGCGGTGCAGGTGGATGACGGTGCGCTGGCTCTCGGGCAGCTTCTCGAGCGCGGCCCGCACCGCGTCCACCAGGTCAGTGTCGGGGGGCGGGTCGCGCGGCGCCTGCTCGTCGGCGCGGGCCAGCGCCTCTTCGTCGGCGTCCTCGGGCAGCCGCAGCCGCTTGCGCAGCTCGTCGAGCCGCACCCGCGCCGCCACCGTGAAGATCCAGGGAGCAACCCGGAGATCCTGGTCGTACTGCTCTTTCGCCCTGTGCACCTTCATGAACGTCACCTGCAACAAGTCGTCCGCCACCGAGGAGTCCCGGAACGACCGCAGGAAGAACGCGTGCACCCTGGGGCCGAGCCGGGCAAACAACTGCTCGAACGCGCGGGCATCGCCCGCCACGTAGGCCGACATGAGGTCTTCATCTGCCGGTCCATCTGCCATTACGCGCGGCCCCGCCGGAAGGTTACGCGATTGCTGGCGGACCGCTAGAAAGAAATGCCCGCTCCGGTGGTGAGGCAGCTCGCGCCGACGTCGGCGGTCTGGCAGCGGATGGCCCAGCCCCGGCTGCGACCGCGATCCCCCCGACTGCTTCCGCGGGCGCGGAGGCGACCAGCAGCAGCAGGCCGAGCAGAAGAGGCAGCTTCACGCAGGAGCGACCGGCTCACCGGCGGGGCGGCCACGCAGCTACCCGCTCGCCGCCTCGTCGTCGGCGGCTTCTTCGCTGCCGAACAGCTCCTTCACCTTGTCGAAGAAGCCCTTCGACTGCGGATGGCTGTCTTCGCCGGAGTTGGCGGCGAACTGCTCGAGGATGTCGCGCTGCTTGCGGGAGAGCTTCTCGGGCACTTCGACGGTGACCCGGACGTGCTGGTCGCCGCGCTGGTAGCCGTTGAGGTGCGGGATGCCCTTGCCCCGCAGCCGGAAGACCTTGCCGCTCTGGGTGCCGCCCGGGATCTTCATCTTCACCTTGCCGTCCAGCGTCGGCACCTCGATGGTGCTCCCCAGCGCCGCCTGGGTGAAGCTGATGGGCACCTCGCAGATGACCTCGGTGTCCTCGCGGATGAAGATGGGATGCTCCTGCACGTGGACGACGACGTAGAGGTCGCCGGGCGGCCCGCCGCGCTCCCCCGGCTCGCCTTCGCCGGTGAGCTTCAGCCGGGTGCCGGTGTCGACGCCGGAAGGTATTTTTACAGTTAGTACACTTTCACTCTCGACCTTGCCGGCGCCGCGGCAGGTGGCGCAGGGGTCGGTGATGACTTTCCCGGTGCCCTGGCACTGGCCGCAGGAGCGGGAGATCTGGAAGAACCCCTGCGTCATCCGCAATTCCCCGGCGCCCTGGCAGGCCGGGCAGGTCTTGGGGCCGGTGCCGGCCTTGCTGCCGGTGCCGTGGCAGGTGGCGCACTGCTTGTGGCGCGGGATCTTCACCTTGGCCTCGCTGCCGAAGGCCGCCTCGGTGAAGCTGACCTCGAGGTTGTAGCGCAGGTCGGAGCCGCGCTGCTTTCCGCCGCGGGTGCGCTGCCGCTGGCCGAAGATCTCCCCGAAGATGTCGCCGAAGATGTCGTTGATGTTGCCGGTGAAGCCCTGGTCGAACGGGCTGGGCCCGAAGCCGCCCGGCGCCTGGTGGCCGAAGCGGTCGTAGCGGGCGCGCTTCTCCGCGTCGGAGAGGACTTCGTACGCCTCCGAACACTCCTTGAACTTCTCCTCGGCGGCCTTGTCGCCCTCGTTCTTGTCGGGGTGGAACTGGATGGCGAGCTTGCGGAACGCGCTTTTCAGCTCCGGCCCGGTAGCGGTGCGCTGCACCCCGAGGACTTCGTAGTAATCACGCTTGTGGACGGGCAAAGGTGCTCCTCGAGGTGGCAGGCGGGCGACTGCCCGGGCCGCGTGTAACGTAAGCGCTGCGGGGAGGCTGTCAACACGGTGGGCATCAGGTGCGCCGCGCCGCCCGGCGCCGGTGGCGGAGCACGATGGCGTACCCGAGCAGGCCATTGACCAGCATCAGGGCGTTGGTGATGACGAAGACCCAGTTGCGCACCAGCCAGCTGTAGACGGTGAAGCCGACCGAGGCGCCGATCTGGCCGAGGAAGAGCCAGCGGGACACGCCCTCGCTCGACCCGTCGTGCCACTGCTTCCAGACCTGCTTGGCGATGGTCAGCACCAGGACCACCGAGCTGACCCATCCGATCGCCTCCGCGCCCACCGCTTCAGGGTGCGACCGGGGCGCTCGAGCGGCAAGCGTCAGGTCTTGGCGGCGACCTTCTTCTCCGCGTCGCCGCTGGAGTAGAGCGCGTCGGCGATGCGATAGGCCGATCCTTCCAGCCGCTGCACCGCCGCCTTGATCTTGGGCAGGTCGTCGCCGCCGACGATGGCCTTGAGGGCCTCGAGGTCGGAGCGGATCTCGGCCATGTCCTTGGCCGGCAAGAGGGTGGAGTACTCCTCGAGGGCCTTCTCGGTCGTATAGATGAGGCCGTCCGCGGAGTTCTTCACGTCGGCGACTTCCTTCTTCTTCTTGTCGGCCGACTTGTGCTGCTCGGCGTCGCCGATCATCTTCTGGATCTCCTGCTCGGTGAGCCCCGAGGAGGCGACGATGCGGATGGACTGCTGCTTGCCGGTGCCGAGGTCCTTGGCGCTGACGTGGACGATGCCGTTGGCGTCGATGTCGAAGGCCACCTCGATCTGCGGCACGCCGCGCGGCGCCGGCGGAATGCCCACCAGCTCGAAGCGCGCCAGCGTCTTGTTGTCGCCGGCCATCTCGCGCTCGCCCTGCAGGACGTGGACGTTGACGATGGGCTGGTTGTCCACCGCCGTCGAGAACACCTGTGACTTGCGCGCCGGAATGGTCGTGTTCTTGTCGATGATCTTGGTGAAGACGCCGCCCGCCGTCTCGACGCCCAGCGAGAGCGGGGTGACGTCGAGGAGCAGGACGTCCTTGACCTCGCCCTTGAGCACGCCGCCCTGGATGGCGGCGCCGATGGCCACCACCTCGTCGGGGTTGACGCCCTTGTGCGGCTCCTTGCCGAAGAACTGCTGCACCACCGCCTGCACCCGCGGCATGCGGGTCATGCCGCCTACCAGGATGACGCGGTCGATCTCCTTGGTGGAGACGCCCGCGTCCTTGAGCGCCATCTTCGAAGGGTCGACGGTGCGCTGGACCAGGTCCGCGACCAGCTCCTCGAGATGGGCGCGGGTCATGGTCTCGGTCAGGTGCTTGGGGCCGGTCTGGTCCGCCGCGATGAAGGGCAGGTTGACGTCGGTCTCGGCGGCCGAGGAGAGCTCGTGCTTGGCGCGCTCGGCGGCTTCCTTCAGGCGCTGCAGCGCCATGCGGTCGCGGCGCAGGTCGATCTTGGTCGCCTTCATGAACTTGTCGTTCAGGTAGTCGACGATGCGCAGGTCGAAGTCCTCGCCGCCGAGAAAGGTATCGCCGTTGGTGGCCTTTACCTCGAAGACGCCGGAGTTCAGCTCCAGAACCGAGATGTCGAAGGTCCCGCCGCCCAGGTCGTAGACGCAGATCTTCTCGGCTGCGCTGGTGCGCATGGCGGAGCCCGAGGCGGCCTTGCTGCCGCCCGGACCTCCCTGCGCCTTGTCGAGCCCGTAGGCGAGCGCGGCGGCAGTGGGCTCGTTGATGATGCGCAGCACGTTGAGGCCGGCGATGCGCCCCGCGTCCTTGGTGGCCTGCCGCTGCGAATCGTTGAAGTAGGCGGGCACGGTGATCACCGCCTCGGTGACCGGCTCTCCGAGGTAGTCCTCGGCGGTCTGCTTCATCTTGCCCAGGATCATGGCCGAGACCTCGGCGGGGCTGAACTTCTTGCCGCGCAGCTCGACCCAGGCGTCGCCGTTCTCGGCGGCGATGATGCGGTAGGAGCTGACCGAGATGCTCTTGCGCACTTCGTCCGAATCGAACTTGCGCCCGATCAGGCGCTTGACGGCGAAGACCGTGGCCTCGGGGTTGGTGATGGCCTGCCGCTTGGCGATCTGCCCCACCAGCCGCTCACCGGCCTCGGTGAAGCCGACCATCGAAGGGGTGGTGCGGCTCCCCTCCGAATTCGGGATCACCACCGGCTCGCCGCCTTCCATGACGGCGACGCAGCTGTTGGTGGTTCCCAGATCGATGCCGATCACCTTGGACATGAACGTGCGCTCCCCCGGTTCATCGTACCTGAGCAGATGTCCGGGCTTGGGTCAAACGTTCCCGATTCTGCGCGCTTCTGTCGTGCCGTAATTTCCAAGGAGTTGGACTATGCGGGCGCAGGAGGGGCACCGCCATCGGGACCGCTGCCGTCCTGGGCGGGACCGCGGGCCTTGGCGACCACCACCGCCGCCGGCCGCACCAGCCGGTCGTGGAGCTTGTAGCCCCTCGCCATCTCGGAGACGACGGTGTTGGGCGGCTGGTCGCTCTCCTGCTGCATGAGCGCCTCGTGGAGGCCGGGGTCGAAGGGCTTTCCCACCGCCGAGAAGCCGGTGACGCCGTGCCTGGCGAGGGTGCTCTCGAACAGCTTCTGCACCAGGCGCACGCCTTCGATCACCTGCTTCAGATCATGCTGCTCGGCGTGGTCGAGGGCGCGCTCGAGGTTGTCCATCACCGGCAGGAAGTCCTTGAGCAGGCGTTCGGAGCCGAACTTCTGCGTGTCCTCCTTCTCCTTGAGCGCGCGCTTCTTGAAGTTGTCGAACTCGGCGGCGCTGCGCAGGAGGCGCTCGTGGGTGTCCTTGAGGCGCTCGCCCGTCTCGCGGCCGCGCTTGAACGACTCCTCCAGCTGCGCCTCGAGGAGGCGGACCCTGGCCTGCAACTTCCCGGCGTCCGCGGGAGCGTCGGGTGTGTCGGCTTCGACGGACAGCTCTTCCTCGACCGCCGCTCCGGGCGGGACCTGCGTGTCGTCAGGGCTCATGGCGGCGGGTAACATAGCGCAGGGAAGGTGAAAGCAAAGCGGCTTCAGGCTTCAGGCCTCAGGCTTCAGGCTTGCTGTCGAGGAATGGTACGCCGGGCACCCGGCTTCTCCTGAGGCCTGAGGCCTGACGCCTGAGGCCTGAAGCGCTCACGGTTCCTCGAGAGTCAGCCCGACCGTCCGGGCGGTGAGCTCCACCAGCGGGACGATGCGCGAGTAGTCCATCCGCGTGGGGCCGATGACGCCGAGGGCGCCGACCACCTCGCCGTTCACCCGGTAGGGCGCAGCGACGATGGCGAGGTCGGGCTCGACGATGCCGCTCTCGGCGCCGATGAAGATGCGCAGCTCCTGCGCCTCCAGCGTGCGGTCGAGGACGGCGAGCAGCTGCTCCTTTTCCTCCAAGGCACGGAAGAGGGCGCGGATCCGCGAGAGGTCCTGGCCCAGCACCTTGTCCTCGAGGAGCGACGCCTGCCCCTCGATGTGCATGGAGGGCGCTTCCAGCTGGACCGCCTGCGCGCCCAGCGAGAGCGCCCGCGCCTCCAGATCCGAGAGCTCGGCCCGATCGCGCAGAAGCTCGGCCTTCACCCGCGCCTGCGCCTCGGGCAGGGTCAGGTCGGCGATGAGCGCGTTCAGGTAGTTGGCGCTCCGCTCCAGCTCCGGCGCGCCCGCGCCGCGGGGCAGGGTGAGCAGCCGGTTGCGCACCGCTCCCGAGCGCGAGACCAGCACCGCCAGCACGCGGCCTTCGCGCAGCTGCAAAAATTCGATCCGCTGCAGCCGCTCCGACTGAGGCCGGGGCGAGGTGACCACCCCGGCGTGGCGGGTCAGCGAGTGCAGCACCCGCGAGGCCGCCGTCATCAGGCCGTCGAGCTGGGACGAGGCCTCGTGGGCGCGGCGCTCGATCTGCTGGCGCTCCTCGGGCAGCGGCTGCTTCACCTTGAGCAGCACGTCCACGTAGTAGCGGTAGCCGTGCCCGGTGGGGATGCGCCCCGCGCTGGTGTGCGGCTTCTCCAGGAAGCCCAGCTCCTCGAGATCGGCCATCACCGCCCGGACCGTCGCCGAGGAGACGTCGACGTCGGGCCGCCGGGCGATGGCGTGGCTGCCCACCGGCTCTCCGCCCTGGATGTAATCGCGCACGATGGCCGAGAGGACGCGGCGCGCCCGCTCGTCGAGCCGGTCCGTGGCCTGCGGCAGGAAGCCGGGCGGCTGGGGGCGCGTCGCCATGGGGTGCGCAACGGTAGTCGCCTCCGCGGCCCGGCGCAACGCGCCCGACCAGTTGCGCATTTGCGCCTTGCCTCATGCGGGATACAGTGGGAGCGGATGGCGACGCCGGCACATCAGGATCTGCTCGGGAGCGAGGAGCTCGAGGCCCCGCTTCGGCCGATCTCCCAGAGCCGTCCCGCGCCGCCGCGCACCGCCAGCCAGCCGTCGATGCGCCCGGTGCGGGCCTCGTCGCGCAGCTTGTCGTCGGCCCGCCGCGTCGGGCTCTTCTTCAAGATCCTCCTCGGCGACATGACCATCTGGGCGGTGCTCTCCGGAGTGCTGACCTGGGAGGTGATGCGCCGCAACATGGATCCCCAGCACGCTCTGGTCGGCGCCGCCGCGGGCCTCTTCATCGCCATCGCCGTCTCCATCGGCTTGAAGCAGGTGGCCAACCGCATCGTGCGGCTCAACCGCAGCGCGCTGGAGATCAGCCGCGGCGATCTCTCCAAGGCGCTGCCCACCGAGCGCGCCTCGCTGGTGGGCGCCGACGAGGTCGACGAGCTGTCGGTGGCCATCTCGCACATGCAGGAGAACCTGCGCGACCTGGTCCGCCACATCCAGAACACCAGCAGAGCCGTCGCCGACAGCGCCGACGAGATGCAGGTCTCCACCGGCAACGTCACCGGCTCCGCCGAGGAGATCAAGGTCTCGATGGAGAGCATCGCCAAGGGCGCCGAGGAGCAGCTGCTCCTGGTCGAGCGCGCCTCGGGGCTGATCACCGGCATCGCGACCTCCATCAACTCCAGCGCCAATACCGCCGGGGCGGCGGCGGAAGCGGCCACCGCCACCTCGACCGCGGCCCAGGCGGGCGGAGCGGCGGCGCAGCTGGCGGCGGAGAAGATCAAGAAGGTGTTCGCCGAGATCGAGGCCGCCTCCGAGACCGTCTTCGCCTTCGGCGAGAAGACGCAGGAGATCTCCAAGATCGTGGTCGCCATCACCGGCGTCGCCCAGCAGACCAACCTCCTCGCGCTCAACGCCGCCATCGAGGCGGCCCGCGCCGGCGAGTACGGCCGCGGCTTCGCGGTGGTCGCCGACGAAGTGCGCAAGCTCGCCGAGTCGGCCGGGCGCAGCGCCGAGCAGATCAGCCGCCTCGCCCAGGAGATCAGCCAGCGCAGCCAGCACGCCGTCGCCGCCATGAAGGAAGGCATCGACGAGCTGGGCCAGGGCCGCGAGGATCTGGCCCAGATCATCCTCTCGCTGGACGAGATCGTCCACGCCACCCAGGCCGGCTCCGAGCGCGTCACCGCCATCTCCCGCGCCGCCCGCGAGCAGCTGGCCGGATCCGAGGAGATGGTCAAGGCCATCCGCGAGATCCGCGAGGTCGCCTCGGGCAACGCCAGCAGCACCGAAGAGGTCTCCCGCGCCATCCGCGAGCAGGCGGTGGTGACGGCCTCGATCGCTTCCGCCTCCCAGGAGCTGACCAACCTCTCCGTCGAGCTGCAGACGGTCGTCTCCCGGTTCAAGCTCGAATGACTCCCACCCACCGAGCGGTCATCTGTCTCCACGGCGGCAACCGGTACGCCATCCCGCTCTCGGCGGTCCGCAGCGTCACCGAGATGTCGTATGTCTCCAGGGTCCCGCGGGCGCCGCCGGCGCTGCTCGGGGTGATGAACCAGCAGGGCCGCGTGGCCTGTCTCGTCGATCTGGGGCCGCTGGTCGGCCTCAAGGCGCGCCCCGCGCGCCCGGAAGGGAAAGTCGTCATGCTGCAGAGGACGAAGGGCGACGTCGGGCTGTACGTCAGCGAGGTGGCCGGCATCCAGGACCTGCCCTCGGAAGCGCGCGACCTGCCCGAGCGGCAGGGGGCGGCGACAGCGCAGGTCGACTCCCCGGACGGCCCGGTCAAGCTGATCGATCCCGAGCAGCTGCAGCGCGCGATCGACAACCTGGTGGAGGCGTAAAGCGATGCCCCAGAGGCGAGTGCTCATTGTCGACGATGCGTTGTTCATGCGCAATACCCTGCGCGACATTTTCACCAACGCCGGCTTCGCCGTCGCCGGAGAGGCGGACGACGGAGTGCAGGCGGTCAACCTCTTCCGGGAGCTGAAGCCGGACCTGGTCACCATGGACATCGTCATGCCCTACAAGTCGGGCATCGACGCCACCCGCGAGATCGTCCAGCTCGACCCGGCGGCGGTGGTGATCATGTGCTCCGCGCTCGGGCAGGAGTCCTTGGTGATGGAGGCCATCGAGGCGGGGGCGACCGACTTCATCGTCAAGCCCTTCCGCGGTGAAGACGTGCTGGCGGTGGTCAAGAAGGTCCTGGGCGAGTAGCCGACGTGGCCGAGGGAGCGCACAAATACCTGTCGCTGTTCGTCGCCGAGGCGATCGAGCACTTGACGGCGCTGGCGGGCGAGCTGGTCAAGCTCGAGCACGAGCCGCATGGCGGCCCGCTCTGGGCCTCCGTCTTCCGGCGCCTCCACTCGGTGAAGGGCAGCGCCGCCACGGTGGGGCTGCCGGCCGTCGTCGCCATCGCCCACGCGGCGGAGGCGCTGATCGTCAAGCTCAAGGGCGCCGGCTCCCGGCCCGACCGGGGGCAGATCGATCTGCTGCTGCAGGCCACCGACGCGCTCACCCGCGAGGTGGAGCACGCCGCCGCCGAGCTGAAGCGCGAAGGGCAGGGCTCCTCGTCGCTGGTGGCGCTGCTGGAAGGCGCCTCCAGGGCGCTGCCCGAGATCACCCCGCCGCCGCCGGTGAAGACTGCGGAGAGGCCCGCTCTCGCGGAGCCGGCGCACCCCCGGCTCGACGTCTTCTTCTCCCTCTCCAAGGCCTGCCAGGCGCCCGGGGCGCGGGCGCTCATCGTGCAGCGCAAGCTGCGGGCGCTCGGCACGCTGCTCGAGATGGACCCCTCGCCGCAGCAGCTGATGCAGAAGAAGGGCGGCGCCCGGGTCTCGGCGCTGCTGGCGACGGGCCGCGGTCTCGACGAAGTGCGGGCCGCCTTCTCCGGCATCCCCGAGGTGGAGGAGGTCGAAGTGCGCCTGGCGCCGCTGGCCGCCCTTCCCCCGGAGGTGGCCGACGAACGGCAGGGCCAGCTGCGCGCGCTCTCCGACGCGAAGGCCATCGACGACGCCCGCCCCGAGGCCACCGTGCGCGTGCGGGCGCAGGCCCTCGACCAGCTCCTCGATCAGGCGGCGGAGGTGCTGCACGGCATCGCCCGCCTGCGCGAGTCGGCGCGCAAGCTGCCCGAGTCGCTGGCGGGAGGCTTCGAGGCCGAGATCGACCGCCTGCGCCGCACCGCCCGCGAGCTGCACGGACGGGTGATGACCGCGCGACTGACTCCTTTTTCCGCGCTCACCGAACGGCTGCCGCGCGCCGTGCGCGAGATGGCGCACCGGCTCGGCAAGGAGGTCGACCTCGAGGTGCAGGGCGCCGAGGTCGAGCTGGACCGCACCGTCATCGATGCGCTCGGCGATCCGCTCACCCACCTGGTCCGCAACGCCATCGACCACGGTTTCGAGACCGGGGCGGAGCGGGCGCTGGCGCGCAAGGGCCCGCGCGGAAAGCTCCTGCTCCACGCCCGCCGCGAGCGCGACAAGGTGCTGGTGGAGATCTCCGACGACGGCAGGGGTCTCGACGTCGCCGGCCTGCGCACCCGCGCGGTCGCGATGGGAACGCTCTTGCCCGGACGCGCCGCCGAGCTCTCCGAGCAGCAGTGCCTCGAGCTAGCCTTCCTGCCGGGCCTCTCCACCCGCGCCGAGGCCACCGATCTCTCGGGCCGCGGCGTCGGGCTCGACGCCGTCAAGTCCGCGGTCGAGGCGCTGGGCGGAAAGCTCTCGGTGCGCTCGTCGGCGGGGCGCGGCTCGCAGTTCACCCTCGAGCTGCCGCTCTCGGTGAGCATGGCCAACCTCCTCCTCGTCCAGGTGGGCGGCGAGCTATACGGCCTCCCCCTCCACCGGGTGGTGGTGACCACCGAGCACGATCTCTCGGCGCGGGGCGGTGAAGGCTACGAGGCGCGCTCGATCGCGGTGATGGGCCAGCTCTTGCGCGCGTACTCCCTCTCCAAGCTCTTCGGCCTTCCCTCGCTGGCGCCGCCGGGGCCGCGGCCCTTCGCGGTCCTCGAGGTCGACGGCATCACCTTCGCCCTCTCGGTGGACCGGCTGGTCGGGCAGGAGGAGGCGGTCTTGAAGCCGCTCTTCCCGCCGCTCGACCGCATCAAGGGGCTCGCCGGCACCACCGTGCTGGGCAACGGCCGGCCGCTGCTGGTGCTGGATCCGCGCGGCCTGTACGAGCTGGCCGAGAGCGCGGCGCGGCTGAAGGGAGCGGCCTAAATGCAGCGCTCCACGCTGACGCCGCTCGATCTCACGCCGCAACAGATCGAGGCGCTGCGCCAGCTCGCCAACCTGGGCTCGTCCGACGCGGCCCGCTCGCTGGGGCGGCTGCTCGGCACGCAGGTCGAGGCGGTGCAGCCGCGGGCGCAGGTGGCTCCCCGGGGCGCGGTCGAGCGCGTGCTGCAACCCGAAGGCTCGGCCTTCTCGGTCCACTTTACCGTCGAGGGCGGCGCGCGCATGCGCTGGATGCTGAACCTCACCCAGGACGGCGCCACCCTGATGGGCGGCCTGCTCCTCGGCACGCCCGGGTTCGGCAAGGTGGTCGAGACCGGAGACCTCTACACCAGCGCCCTCGCCGAGATGGCCAACATCGTCGTCTCCAGCTACGTGGGCGGCGTCGCGGCGGCGGTGGGGCTGACCCTGGTGCCGTCGATCCCCTACGTCGGGGAAGGCTCGCTCAGCGACACCGTGGAGGCGGCCTTCGGCGACCTCGACTCCGCCCTGCTGCTGGTCACCGACCTGCGGCTGCCGGGAGTGCGCCACGCCGGCCGCATCGTCGCCGCCCCCGTCGACGACTCGCTCTCGCGCCTGCTCTCGATGCTGGGCCAGAACTGAGCGCCGCGCCGGGCGGTTGATCCGGGGAAGCGCTGATCTGATAGACAGCGCGCCATGGATGCGCGGGCCTTGACAGAACTGCTGGAGCAGGTGAAGCGCGGCGAGGTGGCGCCCAGCGCCGCCGCGCAGCGGATCGCGGCGCTGCCGGTGCAGGCGGTGGGGGACTTCGCGCAGCTCGACGGAGAGCGGGCGCTGCGGCAGGGATTTCCCGAGGTCATCTTCGGCGAGCGCAAGCGTCCGGAGCAGATCGGCGCCCTGGTCGGAAAGCTGGTGGCGCTCGGGCAGGCGGTGCTGGTCACCCGCATGTCGCCGGAGGCCGAACCGGCCGCCCGGGCCGCCGCGCCGCAGGGCCGCTACGACCCGGTCTCGCGGACCTTCTCTGCCCCACCCGCCGCCGGAGCGCCGCCGCGGGAGGGCCTGGTGGCGGTGGTCTGCGCCGGCACCACCGACATCCCCGTCGCCGAGGAGGCCTGCCAGACCGCGGAGATCGTCGGCGCGGAGGTGACCCGCATCTACGACGTCGGCGTCTCCGGGATCCACCGCCTGCTGCGCCGGGCAGAGGCGCTGCGCGAGGCGGACGCGCTGGTGGTCTGCGCCGGCATGGAAGGCGCGCTGCCCTCGGTGGTGGGGGGCCTGGTCCCGCGGCCGGTGATCGCGGTGCCCACCAGCGTCGGCTACGGCGCCTCGCTGGGCGGCATCGCGGCGCTGCTCGCCATGCTCAACTCCTGCGCCGCCAACGTCTCGGTGGTCAACATCGACAACGGCTTCGGCGCCGGCTTCCAGGCGGCGCTGATCGCGCGCCAGTCGCACCTCGGGCGGCAAGCGGCGGCGCGGCCGAAATGACCACCCTCGCGCTCGAGCCCATCGGCGGCATCGCCGGCGACATGCTCATCGCCGCGCTCTTGCACCTGGGCGCGCCGCGGCCGGCCCTCGACGAGGGGCTGCGCGCCCTGCAGCTTCCGGGGCTCGCCGTCGAGGTCCGCGAGGTGGACGTCTCCGGCGTGCGCGCCCTCCAGGTCCAGGTCCGCGCGCCGGACGCGGCGCACGTCCACCGGCCCTACTCCGCCGTCCGCGACCTGATCGAGCGCGCCCTGCTGCCACCGCGGGCGAAGCAGCTGGCCCAGGGCGCCTTCGCGGTGCTAGCCCGCGCCGAGGCCACCATCCACGGCGTCGCTCCCGAGGCGGTCGAGTTCCACGAGGTGGGCGCCTGGGACTCCATCGCCGACGTGGTCGGCGCGGCCCTGCTGGTCGACGCCCTCGCGCCCGCCCGCGTGGTGGCGCTGCCCCCGCCGTCGGGGAGCGGAACGGTGCGCTCGGCGCACGGCGTGATGCCGGTCCCGGCGCCGGCCACGCTGGAAGTCCTCCGCGGCCGCGCGCTGCGGCCGAGCGGCCCCGGCGAGCGCACCACGCCTACCGGCGCCGCGATCCTCGCCGCCTGGACCGAAGAGGCCTTGGCGCTGCCCGAGCTGGTGGTGGAGGCCATCGGCTACGGCGCCGGGACCCGGCGCTGGGACGACGCGCCCAACCTGCTCCGCGCCGTGCTCGGGAAGGAGGTCCGCGCGCAGGCGGGCGAGGCGGCCTGGGTGCTGGAGGCCAACCTCGACGACCTCTCGCCGCAGCTCGCCGCGGTGGCGCTGGAAGCCGTCCTGGAGGCGGGCGCCCACGACGCCTGGATCGCGCCCGTCACCATGAAGAAGGGGCGGCCCGGACATCTCTTCGGCGCTCTCGCGTCGGAGGCGGCGCGTGCGGCCGTGGAGGCGGCCATCTTCCGCGAGACCTCCAGCCTGGGCGTGCGGCGGACCCGGGTCGAGCGGACCGTCCTCGACCGCGAGCTGGTGGAAGTGCCGACGGCATACGGTCCGGTGCGGATGAAGGTCGGGCGCCTGCACGGCCGCCTGCTCAACGCCGCCCCCGAGTTCGAGGATTGCCGGCAGGCAGCCGGGCGGCACGGCGTGGCGGTCAAGGAAGTGATGGCGGCGGCCATTGCGGCATTTCGCGCAGCCGGGGTGATCCGCTAGACTGCCAAGCGGGGGGACGAAAGACCGTCCTGAAGCCGCCCGACCTCCGACCCGTTCGCGTTGCGCTCCTCGGCCCCTCCGCCCAGGCGCTGTCTTCGTGCGTCGCCGAGGCGGGGTTTCAGCCCATCGACGCAATCGAGTTCGGGGCCGCGGCCGTCGTCGACGCCGCCGCGGCGGAGCTGCTGGCCGAAGCGCGGCTGCGCTGCGCGCTGGTCATCGCCGTGGTCGCGGACAGTAGCGCGGCGCCGGCGGGAGTGGACGGCCTCGTCCGTGCTCCCCACGCCGCCCTCGACCTGCCCCGCCTCCTCCACGCGCTGGTGCGCGCCAACGCCGACCACGCCGAGCTGGTCCGCCGCACCGACGACCTGGTCGCCCTCGGCGAATTGACCGCCACCCTGGCGGCGGGTGGCGACCCCGAGGTGCTCCTCGCGCAGGTGGTCTCGCGCATCGCCGGCCGCCTCACCGTCGAGCGCTGTTCGATGCTGCTCCTCGAGCCGGACGGCACCGGCACGGTGGTGGCGACCAGCGACGATCCCCAGGCCCGCGGCATCCGCATCGACCTCGCCCTCTACCCGGAGATCCGCGAGGTCATCCTCACCCGCTGCCCGGTGATCATCGACGACGCCCACGGGCACGCGCTGCTCGACCCGGTGCGGGGCAAGCTCGAGGGCATCAGCGCCATCGCGGTGGTGCCGATGGCCTGCGAAGGCGAGATGGTGGGGGTGGTCTTCATCCGCTCGCGGACCCGGGGCGGCTTTTCCGCGCGCGAGGTCGGCTTCCTCGAGACGGTGGCGAGCGCGGCGGCGGTGGCGCTGCGCAACACCGGGCGCATCCAGAGCGAGCGGCAGCAGCGGGTCGCCGCCGAGCGCGAGCTGTCGCAGCTGCGCCGCTACGAAGAGTTCTTCAGCCACGTCAACGACGGCATGGCGGTGCTCGACGAGAACGGCCGCGTCCTCACCCTCAACCCCGCCGGCTGCGCCACCCTGGGCATGACGCCCGAGGAAGCGCGCGGATCGCTGTTGCCCGACCTCGTCTCCTCGGAGAGCGCGCTGGAGGCGAGCCTGATCTGGCGCGAGCTCTCCCGCGGCGGACGGGTGCTCTCCGCCGACCTCAAGGCCCTCACCCGCGACGGGCGGCGGGTGGTCCTCTCCGTCTCGGCGGGGCCCCTGCGCTCGCAGCACGGCCGCGCCATCCTCAGCTTCCGCGACGTCTCCGAGAGCCGCGAGCTGGAGACCGAGCTGCGCAAGACCAAGGAGTTCCTCGAGGGGCTCATCGACGCCACCGCCGACGGCATCGTGGCCGCCGACCTCGACGGCAACCTGCTGCTCTTCAACCGGGGCGCCGAGCGGATGATGGGCTTCACCGCCGCCGAGCTGGTGGGGAAGTCGAGCGTCTTCGACCTCTATCCGGACGGGCAGGCGCAGGAGATCATGCAGCGGCTGCGGACGGCGCGCACCGCCGGGCAGGAGCTGCCGCCCCTGCGCGTCGAGGTGGTGGCCAAGAACGGCGAGGTGGTGCCGGTCTTGCTCTCGGTGGCGCTGGTGGCCGAGAGCGGCGAGGAGACGGCCACCGTCGGCGTCTTCCGCGACCTGCGCGACGAGCTGCGCATCGAGTCCGAGCTGCACAAGACCCGCGATCGCCTGGAGCAGGCCGAGAAGGCCGCGCTCGTCTCCGCGCTGGCCGGCGCCGCGGCCCACGAGCTGAACCAGCCGCTCACCAGCGTGCTGGGGTTCTCCGAGCTGCTCTTCCGGCGCACCCGGGAGAACGACCGCGGGCGCGAAGAGCTGGGGGCCATCCTGCGCGAGGCGGAGCGGATGGCGGGCATCGTCCGGAAGATCGGAAAGATCACCCGCTATGAGACGATGAGCTACGTGGGGAAGACGCGCATCGTCGACCTCGACCGATCGTCAGACCCGCCGCCGCCGGCCATCGTCATCCGCGACAAGCCCTGAGAAAGAGAAAAGGCAAAGGCACACCGCGAAGGCGCGAAGTTTGCGAAGGTGAGCGAAGTTTTGCTTGTTCGGGCTGGTGTGGCAGGGCGGTCGCCCGAGCCCGCGCGTGAACCTCGGTCCCAACCCCAGGCGTTTTTCTTCGCGATCCTTCGCGGATCTTCGCGCCTTCGCGGTGTGCCTTTGGTTGAGCTCAGCGCGGGACTGCGAGGAGGGCGTAGGCGTCAATGCTGGGCAGGATGGTCGAGACAGAGAAGCCGGAAGGGTTGAGCGGGATGCGCTCGCCGTCCTTGCCTCCGGCGCGCTCCGGGGAGAACCAGTAGCCGGAGCGGCCGCCGCCTGCCGCCTGGCCGGCGATGGTGATCTGCACGCCTTGCGCCGCGGTGATGGCGCCCTCGCGGACGTCGAGGTTGACGAGGTGCACGTCGAGCTTGCGCTCCGGATCCAGGTACGCCCGCGAGAAGACCTTCCCCCGGCCCGCCA
>JAYWAJ010000137.1:0-2500 GCA_043782525.1 Deltaproteobacteria bacterium
GAGGCGAGCGGCGCGCGCTCGCGGGTGCGGCCGTCGTCGAGCTTGTTCAGGTCGAGCAGCACCGCCCGCCCCGGATCCAGCTGCGCCGAGGCGATGCGCGCCGGCCGCTCGAAGACGAAGCGGTGCCAGCGCTCGCCCGCGGGCCAGGGCACCGTCTCGGGAGCGCCTCCGTCGCGGCTGCGCCCGTCCTCGAACCTGAGCACCAGCGTCTCCGGCTCCTGCGCCGCGTAGCGCCGGACCTGCACCACCGAGCGCCAGGGGAACGGCCCGGGGTCGCTGGGCCTGGCGCCGGGATGCGCCTTCTTGAACTCGGCGCGGCGCTGCTCGATCTCGGCGTCGGCCTGCTCCTGCGTGCGCTCGAGGCGTTGGCCGTCGCGCAGGAAGGTCCCGGGCTCGGGCAGGACCTCGGCCGCCTCCACCGTCTCGACCCGGTCGTCCACCGGCGTCCTGTCGTAGACTTGCTCTACAAACCAGCGACGCACCAGCGGCGCCTGGTCGCCTGCCGCGTCGACCAGCGCCTGCTCGAAATCCGCCGTCGAGGGGTGGCGGAAGCGCCAGCGGCGGTAGTACCCGGCGAAGCCGCGCGCCAGCACGCCGGGCGCCAGCTGCTCTTCCAGATCGTGGAAGACCAGTGCCGTGCGCGAGTAGACCAGCCCGTAGCTGCCGCGGGAGTGGCGGTCCCAGGAGTTGCCGGCGATGGGGTCGGCCTGGAAGCGCTGGGTACCGCCCCGCTCGAGGTCCCAGTACGAGAGCCTGGGGGTGCGCAGGCCCAGGCGCGCGAGCGGGCCGGGCGCGGGGATCTGCAGGGTCTCGCCCGCGAGCATGCGGACGTCCCAGAACTCGTTGAGCCCCTCGTCGAGGAACGGCTCCTCGAACTCGTTGGTGGCGAGGAGGCCCATGAAGTAGCCGTGGCCGAACTCGTGGACGGTGACGAAGGGCACGATCTGGCGCAGGGGCGGCCCGCGCCCGCCGACGGTGGTGAAGAAGGTCTCGTACTCCATGCCTCCCGACTCGAGCGCGTTGAAGGGCGGCACCACCACCGTCACCTGACGGTACGGATACGGCCCGAGCGTCTGCGAGAAGGACTCGATGCTCTTGATGGTCCACTCCAGCGCCTCGCGCGCGGAGCCAGCGTACTCGCGCGGCGCCAGCACCTTCACGTGCACGGGCGGCGCGCGCGCGTCGCCTTCCAGCGTCTCGAACTGGTCCCAGGCGGCGAAGGCGAAGTCGTGGACGTCGTCCTGCGCGAGGTGGTGGCGCAGGCCCGCGGGCGTCTCTTCGGGCGCGCCCATCTCCGCGCCCACCGAGCCCACCGCGTAGCCGCGGGGGACGGTGACCTCGGCGCGGTAGCTGCCGAAGTCGGCGTAGAACTCGCTGTGCAAGTGGAACTCGTGGCAGTTCCACCGCGGCGCGGTCGCGCCCCGCTCGCCCGGCAGCTCGAGCACGCCGACCTTGGGAAACCACTGCGCCACCAGGTGATAGGTCCCGAACCAGCCGGTGCGCGCGACCACGCGGGGAAGCTGATCGTGGAACTCGAAGTCGACGACCGCCGTCCCGCCGGGCGGCACCGGCGCCGGCAGGTCGAGGCGCGCGACGCTGTGGTCGGTCTCGGGGCCGCCGTCGGGGTGGACGAACACCCAGGGGACGGGAGCGCCGCCCTGGAGAACTTTTTTCAACTCGATATATCCGTACTCGCCCGCCTTGGTCTTCACCTGGCTGCGGAAGCCGCCGTACCTTCGCCACTCGGTGGCGAAGGTCGAGCCCTGCCCTTCGAAGGCGTTGAGGTAGAGGTGGATGTAGAGGCTGCCGACCGGCTCGGCGCTGCGGTTGGTCCAGGTGAGGCGCTCCTTGCCTTCGACGGTGTGCTTCTGCGGATCGAGCACCGCTTCGAGGTGGTAGTCGGCCACCCGCAGGGGCCCGGCCTCGCGGACGCCGCCGAAAGCGCTCTCGCTGCTGGGGACCCGCACGGCGCCAGCCTGGGAGGAAGCGACCTCGATGGCGGCGAGCAGGGAGAGCCAGAGCACCGAGAAGTGGTAACCCAAGCTGGCACTCGACGCGAGCGCGGACGCGCAATAGTATCCGCGCCCCCTATGCGCAACGAGCTCTACATCAGCGACATCGCCGCCCACGAAGGCGAGGAAGTCACCCTGCGCGGCTGGCTCTACGGCAAGCGCTCGAGCGGCAAGCTCCACTTCCTCCAGGTCCGCGACGGCACCGGCGTGATCCAGTGCGTGCTCTCGAAGAAGGACGTGCCCGAGGCGGTCTTCGCGGCCGGGACCGCGGTGCACCAGGAGTCGTCGGTGGAGGTGCGCGGCAAGGTGGCGCGGGACGCCCGCAGCGCGCTCGGCTTCGAGCTTCAGGTGAGCGATGTGAAGATCCTGCAGGGCGAGGGCGGCTATCCTATCCAGCCCAAGGAGCACGGCGTCGGCTTCCTCCAGGAGCAGCGGCACCTCTGGTTGCGCTCGGCGCGGCAGCGCACGGTCCTGGGCGTGCGGCACAC
>JAYWAJ010000138.1:0-17507 GCA_043782525.1 Deltaproteobacteria bacterium
GGATGCCGCCGCCCCTCGTCTGGCGGCGCCTTCGGTGCGGGCCGAAGGGACCGTCTTCGCCGTCGGGGATCCAGCCCATGCCGTTGCCGCCCGGGGTGACGCCGCCGCCGTGCGCGTGGTGGCTGCCGCCGCCGCCGGCGTGGTGCTGCACCACCGCGCCCTCGGCGGGGATGAAGGCGCCGAAGACCTCGGAGAACAGCTTGATGCCCTCGCCAGAGCCGATCCAGGTGTCCGACGCCGCCGTGTCGACGTCCTGTCCGTCGTGCACGTCCATGTCGCCGCGCGCGCCGCCGCGGTCGACGTTGATGCGGCCGTCCTCGCCGTTGAGGATGTCGGCGATGGGATCGTGACCGCGATGCGGGTGCCTGCGGTGGTGCGGGCTCTGGCGCGGCTTGCGCTGCAGCCGGGGCGCGCCGCCGGGGACGCCCAGATCCCGGTCGCCCTGCGCGGTGCTCCTCTTGTCGCTGTGCGCCCCGAGCTGCCGCTCGATCTGCTGCAGCTTGCCCGAGAGCCCCTCGATCACCGGCGCCGCCGCCGCGTCGCCCTTGTGTGCCGACCGCGCCGTGCCCAGCCGCCCACGCAGCCCCGACGCTTCCTTCTTCAGCTCTGCCGCGGCGCCCTGCATCGGCGTGTCGGCGTGCTTCAGCTCGCCGAGCGCGTCGACCTTCACTTGCAGGCTGTTCAAGTCGGTCGAGAGCGCGAGCAGGTCGGGATACTTCTTGCCGTCGACGCCTTCGAGCCCGGTGGCCAGTCCGCCGAGGCCGTGCAGCCCCTTCACGAAGGTGAAGAAGTGCTTGCGGATCTCGAGGTAGTGCTTGCTGGCCGACTGCGCCTGCTGGTGCAGCGCCGGGTACGGCGCGGAGGTCGAGACCGCGCGGGTGACTTCCAAGCGCGTCTGCTCGCTGGTCATGCTCACCGCCTGCACGCGGTCGCCGGCCTCCTTGCTCTTGCCGGAGGACATCAGCTTCTCGATGTCGCGGATGGCCGCGGTGACCGCCTTGCCGAAGCTGGTCACCCACTGCATCGCGCCCTGCACCACCTGGGCGATGTCCGCCTCGGAGAAACCTCCCGCCCCGCCGCCACCCTGCTGCGGCCCCGGGCCGTGGCGGTGCCCGCGCTGGTGGTGGTAGTGCCGGTGGGGCCCCGGCGTCGGACCGTCGTGCGGCGAGGTCTTGCCGCCGCCCTTGTGGATCAGGTCGGAGACGTCGCCGACCAGGTGCTTGCCCTCGCCGAACATCTTCTTGCCTTCGGCGTAGATCTGCTTGCCGTCCTGGAGGAGGTGCTTGCCGTCCTGGATCAGGTGCTTGCCGTCGCCGAGCGCGCCCTTCCAGTCGTGCGCCTTGAGGTGGCCCCAGAAGCTGCCCACGTCCCTGGCGCCGTGCTTCAGATCCTTGAAGCCGCGCTGGACGTCGTGCACCGACTCCTTGCCGTCCTTGATGAGGTGCATGCCGTCGTGGATGAGGTGTGCGGTGGCGTGCCGGACCAGCTCGCCCTGGCTTCCGCCGCCGTGCTCATGCTCGGCGTTCGCCTGCTTCTTGCCGTGCACCTTCTCCAGCTTCTGCTCGTGGTGGCCGGCGGCGAGCTGGAGGCCCTTCTCGAAGAGCTCGCGGCCCTTGTGCAGGCCCCGCTTGCCCTTGCCCGCGAGGTGGAGCGCGTCGTGCAGCTTCTCGTGGCCCTGGCCGGCCGCGCCCGCGACCTGGTGGGCGAAGTGCCCCAGCTCGGTGTCCTCGCCCAGCGCCCGGGAGAGCTGGTCGGCGACGCCGGCGATCTTCGAGAGCCCGCCGTCGACCTTCCTGCCGAGGCGCAGGCCGTGGCCGAGCGCGTGCTCCATCTTGCCCAGCGAGGCGTCGACCTTCCTGCCGGCCCTGGCCGCCTTGCGGCGGTACTTCTCGATGGCCTTGAGGCCGCTCTCGGCCGACTTCATGAGATCGCCCGGCTTCCTGCCGGGGCCGTCGGTCTTCTTCGCCGGCTGGTCGTGCGCGGGCTTCTTGCCTTCGCCCTTGAGCGCCGCCTCGAGCCTGGCGATGCTCTCGTCGATGAGCCGGTCCTGCTCGCCGCCGCCCGAGAGCACCCGGGTGGCGCTCGGGTCCTTCTTGTACCTGGTCTTCAGCCGCTGCAGGTCCGCCTTGGCCTTCTTCGCCTCGCCGAGGATCTGCTTCACCTGCCCGGCGGCGTCGTGGTCGTGCAGCGCCGCGCCGAACGCCTGCACCTTGGTGCGGATGGCGAAGATGGTCTTGGTGTTCTCGAAGACGTCGGGGTGCGACTGCTCGCTGATGCCGAAGCCGGAGAGCGCGGTGTCGCTGCCGAGGCCCTTGGTGTCGGCGATGGCGGCGTGCAGCTTCTTCCTCGTGGTCGCGTGCCAGTCTTCGTAGAACTTGATCTCCTTGAGGTAGCCGTCGTGACCCTTGGCGGCGGCCTTGGCCTCCGCGATCCACTTGCTGATCTCCTCGCACTCGGTGCCGAGGTCGATGAGCTTGAGCGACGCCTTGCCGCCTTCGCCCTTGCCGAGGTGCTGCTGGATCTCCTCGTGCGCCTTGCGGAACGCCGTCTCGTAGCGCTGGACGTTGCGCGAGATGGTGCCGATCAGGTTCCAGGCGTGCTGCAGCCGCTTGCTCTTCTCCGCCTCGCTCTCGTTGGCAGCGGGCTGTCTGGGCGGGCCGGGGGTGATGGCCAGCTTGGCACGATCGTGCGGTGAGGGCTTCTGGCCGTGGTCCGGCGTGCCGTCGTGTCCGCCCTCGCCGGCCCAATGCTTGCCCTTGCCGCCCTCGAGGTGCGTGGCCCGCTGCAGCGGCGTGCCGTCGTCCACCCCGCCCTTGCGGTGCCTCTTCCTGCCGCCCGGCTCGCCTGCGCCCTGGTCGTGGACGCCGGGGATCCTGCCGGTGAGATCGTGCGCCTCGCCGACGCCCTTGTTGAACTCCTCGGCGAAGCCGATGCCCTGCTCGAGGTAGCCGTGGGCTTGATCGGCTCTGGTCGAGACGTCGAGCAGATACTTTCCCAGCTCACTGTCGGTGCCGAGGATGCCGGCGCCGGCCTTGGCCAGCTCGGACGCTTTCTCCAGCCCGCTCTGCACCTGCTGCGCGCCGGCGAGGCCCTTGACCACGACGTCCTGGACCTTGCCGAGCCCGCCGTGAACACCCTGGGCGACGCGCTCGCCCTTGCGGATCAGGCCGCGCCCCTTGGCCAGCGCCTGCTCGAGCCGGGTCTCCGGCACGTTGACGCCGCGCCGGCGCCGGCGCTGCGCATGATCGGCGGGATCCGGGTAGTGGCCCCTGTGCCACGGGTGCCGGCCCCAACCGCCGCCGTGATCGCCCTGGCCCGGAGGACGGCGCGCGGCCGGAGAGCGCGCATCGACGTTCAGCCAGCCGCCGCGGTGGATGCCCCCCCCGCCGTGCTTGCCGCCCTGGCCGTGGGCCGCGCCGCCCTTGCCCGCCTTGCGGGCCATCATCCGGTCGTAGGCCTTGCCCGGATCCTTCACGCCCGCGAAGCCCAGCCCCTTGTCGAGGTAGCCGCGGTACCTGGTCATCTGGTCCGACGCACCGTGCCCGTACTCGAGCGCCTTGGAGAGCTTCTCGTCGCCCTTGCCGGCCCAGTCGCCGACGTTGCTGACGAACTGCCCCGCGGGATTGTCGCCGAGGATGTTGGCGAGCCCGGGCGCGAGGTCGTGCACCTGCGAGAGCACGCCGTGCACCTTGTCGCCGGCGCCGACCACCTTGTCGAGCACGCCCTGGACCTTGGCCGCCTTGCCGCTGACCCAGATGCCGCCCTTGACGCCCTTGCTCCCGGCGCGCTCGAGGCCGCCCACCATGCGCGCGGTCTTTGGATTCGCCATGGCCCTCTCGAGCCCGCGCAGGGGGCCCGCGAACTTGCTGCCCTCCAGGAGCGCCTTCTCGGCCTTGGAGAGGTTCTTGCCCTTGAGCAGCTTCTCGGCGGCGGTGACGCCCTTCAGTCGCGAGAGCGCCTTGAAGGCGCCGGGGTCGAAGGAGTCGACCGCGCCGCCGACCACGCCCTTGAGCGCGTCCTTCAGGCTGCCGCCCTGCGCCAGCGTGGTGATGCCGCCGGTCAGCGCGCCCATGCCCACCTTGGCGAGAGGGCCCATCTTGAGGAACGGCAGGGCGCCCGTCAGCGCTCCGCCAGCGGTTCCGGCGAGGATGCCCTTCCAGTCCTTGCCTTCGCTGATGGCCTGGATGGCGCCGATGCCGCCGCCGATGATGGCCTTCACGATCAGGCCGCCCGGGATGAAGCTCGCGGCCAAGGACAGCCCGGTGACGAGCAGCTGTCCGGCGGGGCTCTGCAGGAAGCTCCAGGTGGCCTTGTAGGCGCTCTTCACGCCGGCGAAGGCCCGGTTGGCCATGGTCCTGGTCTTGTCCCAGACCCTGGAGAGCCCGCCGCCCGCGGCCCACTTGCCCGCCTTGACGGCGAGGCCGAGCGGCGTGTACTCGGCCGCCTTCTTCATGAAGCTCACGCCGGTGCGCAGGCCCCTGCCGACGGCGCCGACCACGCCCGTCTTCTTCGCCCACTCGAGTCCGGAATGGACCGTCTCGCCCAGCCAGTGCGAGGCGCCCGAGGCCCGCTGCTTCGCCCAGTCGATGGCGCCGCCCGCCATCTGCCTCGCCTGGTTCAACGTCGCGCCGGCCTTGCGCTGCACCCAGCTGGCGCCCTCGTGCAGGGCGTTGAAGCCGCCGCGGGCGACGTTCGAGAGCGCCTGCCCACCCTGCTTGATGGTGCCCCATGCGCTCTGGCCGAACTTCTTCATTCCGCCCCAGGCGTTCTGCCCCGAGGCCTTGGCGACGTTCCAGAGGCCGTGCGCACGGCTGGAGATGGCGGAGCTCATGGAGTGGAGGGCGTGGGAGCCGGCCTGGTACCTGCTGCGCGCGAAGTCCGACACCTTGTCGTAGGCGCCGCGGGAAGCGCGGACGACCCTGCCGCCGATGGCGACGGCGCGCTCGGCGACGGCGGAGAAGGCGCGGCCGACCGGTCTCGCCACGGCGCTGGCGGCGCTGCCGACCGCGCCCCTGAAGGAGTCCCAGAGGCCGCGGCCGGTGTCCATCCCGCGGTTGGCGAAGCTGCTGATGCCCGCGCCCACCGACTTGCCGACCGCGCCGGCGAAGCTGCTGGCGGCACTGGTGGCGTTGCTCACCGTCCTGGTGACGGAGCTGAGGGCGCTGGAGACGTGGCTGGAGACGAAGTGCCCGATGCTGCCGAGGCCCCACCTGTGCGGCCGGTGGCCGCCCTTGATCAGGTTGTTGAAGGTGGACACCGCGTTGAAGACGTTGCTGTGGCCGCGCGAGGCGAGGAAGTGCTGCGCCATCTGGCCGACCGGCAGGCCGTGCCCGCGCTGCGCCGTCTCGCAGAGGCTGCGCAGCGATCCGCCCGGCGCCAGGTGCGAGGCAAAGGTCCGGCCCTTGGGGTGCTCCCGGAAGACCTCCAGCAACGCCGCCGCGGTGATCTGCGACGCCGGCGGACCGTGCCTGCCGGAGTGCTTCGTGGCCATCTGCTTCTGCCTGGCCTCGGCCTTCCTGGCGAGGTCGTGGAGCGGCGTGCCCTGGGCCGCCTTGTTGAACGTGGCCAGGAGCTTGCCGACCTCATGCGGCTTGGTGCGCTTCGCCTGGTGCTCGAGCTGCTTCTCCAGCACCTTGCCCAACCCGCCGCCGAGACCGGAGAGGCTGCCGAGCGCGCCCGGCCGATGCCCGCCGCCGAAGCCGCCCAGGTGCGCGCCGCCCAGCGCCTGGAAGGCGCCGGTGAGGGAGCCCGCGCCCAGGCCGTGCCTGCGGGGCTGCTTGTTCTTGCCGAGGAGCGCGCCCAGCGCGGTCTTCTCCATCTTGCCCAGCTCGGAGGCGAGCTGCGCGTGGGAGGCATTCTTGAGCAGCTTGTCGATGCCGGGGTGCTGCCGGCGCAGGGTGGCGAGCTGCTTCTCGCCGAGGATCTGCGACGACGGCATCTGCTGCAGCGCGCCCCGGTGCTGGATGGCCTCGGCGCCCGACTGGCGCCTCGAGGCGGCACCGATCTGGTGGAGTTGCCCGCGGCGCTCGTCGATCAGCCTGCGGAACTCGCTCAGGTGCGGCGCGCCGCCCTTGCCGGCCGCGATTCCGCCCATGCGCCGGAGGATGGCGCTGATCTCCTGCGCGCCCGAGGCCACCTCGTGCCCCGCCTTGCCCCGCAGGCGCGAGAGGATGGCGTCCATGCGGGCGAGGTGGCTGCGCAGCTCGCCGCCGATGGAGTCGGTCAGCGTGCGGTGGGTCGCCGTGGCCAGGTGCGCGAGCGTCTGCTCGAGGCGGCCCGCCACCGAGTCGCGGTGGTGGTGGTCGCGGTCGAGGTGCTGCAGCAGCCGCTGGGTGTGGGCCGGCGCGCCCTTGACCGCGTGGGCGCTCTGGAGGATTCCCCCCAGCGCGTGGTTGACCCGCGCCACGTGGTGCTCGGCGGAGGGCCCCTTGACGGGCGCTCCCGAAAGGCGCGGAGGCAGCTTGTTCTGCGGCGCACGGCGCTGTGCGCGGCGGAAGATCTTGTCGGCGGCGTCCTCGAGGAGATCGGCGATGGCCGACTCGAGCTGCTTGCCGAGGACAGAGAGCTTGCCCGCCACCTGCCGGCCGCCCGCCCGGGCCGCGCCCTTGGCCGCGTCGAGCGCGCTCCTGGGCGAGATGGTGCCGAGGTGTCCGCCGCTGGAGACGAGCAGGAGCGAGAGCTTGCCCTTGAGCGGCGCTCCCGCGACCGCCGAGAAGAGCTGGACCGACGGCACGACGTCGAGCCGCGTCGCGCAACCGAGCTGGATGCTGGTGGTGCCCTGGATGGAGAGCGACTCGGGCAGGTTGTCGGCGCGAAAGAAGAGCGAGGCCGACTGGCCGCCGCGGCCGATGCCGTCGACGCCGGTGGGGTAGCCCGCGGCCCGCTCGATGCGCTCGAGCGAGATGCGCACCGGCCCCGAGGCCTTGCGCACCGCCCCGTGGTGCGCGGGCTGCTGCGCCTGGCTCAGCGAGAGCGGACGGAACGACGGCCGGATGAGCGCGGGCGGACGGTTCGAGGGCGTGACGGCCTTGCCGGGCGGCAGCTGGCGGGCGCTCTCCTGCGCCTTCTTCTCCTGCTGCTTCTGCCCGGGCTTCTGGTCCTTCTTCTCCGGGCCCGTCGCCTTCTTCGCCGCCGCTTTCTTCTCCTCGGTCTTCTTCGCCTCGAGCTTCTTCCGCTCGGCAGGCGGCTTCGCGGTGGTTGTCGAAGGCCTGGGCAGCGCCGGCCTGGCCGGCGGCGGCAGCGAGTGCAGGCCGGGCTTTGGCGCCGCCTGGCCCAGCGCGGACGGCCTGGCGGCCGTCTGCGGAAGCTTGTGCTGCGCGGTCTTGTCGGCCGCCTTCGCCTCCGGCAGCCGGACCAGCACCGGACCTCTGCGGGTGGCCCCGCCGAGGGCGGCGAAGTTGGGCAGCGGCGCCTTCTTCTCCTGGTGCTCCCTGACCTGCGCCGCCTGGGCCTTCTGCCGCTCGGCGTGCTGGTGGTTGCGCTCCGCCTCCAGGTACTGCTGCCGCAGCCGCTCGTATTTTGCCCGGGCTCTGTCGCGCTGGTCCTGCAGCCCGCGAACCTTGGCGTGCTTCTCGGGCAGCATGCCGCCGGTCTGGCGCGCCGAGGAGAGCACCGAAGTGGTCTGGTCGACGCGCGACTTCTTGCTCTCGAGCAGCCGCACCAGCGTGTCGCGGTGCTTTCCAGAGAGCTGGGAGAACTCGAGGCCGAGCACCTTCCAGTGCCCGACGCAGCCTTCGAGATCGTTCTCGACGTCGAAGTGCCGGGAGCGGTCCTTCAGCTCCTTCAGCCGGTCGCGGACCCGGTCGACCTGGTCTTTCGGGGTGCCGTCGCGGAGGAGCTCGGTGTGGACGCGCTCGACGGCGCCGTGGATGGCGTCGGCTGCGTCGTGCCAGTGCCGGAGCTCGGCGGAGAGGCCGTCGCCCTTCTGCTCCTCGGTCACGCGCTTGTCGAGCTGCGAAGCGTCGGCGGACGCCTGCATCATCAAGCGGTGGAGGTGCTCGACCTCGTAACGGCTGGGCGCGCTCGCCAAAATGCCTCTCCTGGGTCAGGCCACGGGCCAGAACAGCTTACCCGAAGTCTGGGGAGGCCTACAAGGGGTCAATCGCTTGCAAGCTCGGCAGCCCTCGGTTTTCCACCGGAATTGCGGCTCAGCGCAAGGGCCGTGGCGCCACCAGCTGAGCATCTCCCGACAAGTACTGGAGAATCTGCGCCCGCTCCTCTGCACCCAGGGTGACTTTCTTGAGCGCCTCCATCTTGTCCAGGGTCTTCACCCACTGCGCCGGCGTCTCTTCCGCCGGCTCGTAGACGCGATGGCAGGAGGTGCACTTGGCCCGGTAGGTCCGCTCGCCGTCGGACATCGCCCCCCGCGGGGGCGAAGACGAACAGGCCGCGAGCAGGAGCACCAGCGCCGCCAACCTCACAGGTTGAAGCCCAGCACCGACCGCACCTGCGCGGTCGCGTCGCCGTCGCCGATGCCCAGCCCGAGCCCGGCGCCGATCTGGATCCAGATCTTGGCGGTGGCCAGCGAGATGGAAGGCCCCGCAAACCAGCTCCCCCGGGTGATCCCGGCTTCCGTCTGCTGGATGGTCCAGGCCTCGACCCCGACGCGCAGCGCCGGCACGAACTCGTAGCGCGCGCCCAGATCGATCTCGTAGAGGTGGCCTTGATTGGAGTGCAGCAGCTTCTGCTCGGCGACGAAGTTCGCCACCAGGCCGACGCGGCCGAAGTCCTTCTCCAGGATCACCTTCTCCTCCGTCTCCCACGGCTCGGCGAAGAGCGCCGGCCGCTCGAGCTCGAAGTAGAGCATGACGTCGACGGGCCACTCGTCCTTCTCCGCCAGCCGGTAGCGGGTCTCCACCCGCCAGGAGTCGAAGTGCAGCCCCTCGCCGGGCGCCTGCGCCAGCACATGGTAGAGCGCCAGGTCCCAGCGGTCGGTGAGGCCGTACTCCAGCTCGAGGCGGTGCTGGGTCGAGGCCAGATCGAAGCCCGCCCTGGGCGCGTAGATGTCGTTCCACAGCTCGAACTCGAGGTTGCCCTTGGGCTGGGTGGCCACCTCGTAGGCGCGGATGAAGGTGCGCCGGTCGGCGCGGGCGGCGGGGGCGGCCGCCAGGAGGGCGAGGGCACCACTGATTCCGATTGTGATTCTCATTCTCAACGCAGGGGCGTACCGCATGGCACTTCCGGGTGGGAGGATTAGCGCTGGTGTCGGGGGGGAAGCTGGTGGCACGGCTTGCACAGCCCGTACAGCTCCAGCTTGTGGTGGGTGACGGTGAAGCCGTGCTCGGCGGCGACGCTCTCTTGCAGGCTTTCGATGCGCTCGTTCTCGAACTCGAGGATGTTGCCGCACGAGGTGCAGATGAGGTGGTCGTGGTGGTGGCGGTCGATGGCCGCCTCGTAGCGGGTCTGGCCGCCCTCGAAGTGGCGGGCGCTGGCGAGGCCCGCGTCGGTGAGGATCTTCATGGTGCGGTAGACGGTGGCGGCGCCGATGGTGGGGTCGCGCGCGGTCACCCGCGCCAGGAGCTCATCGACCGAGAGATGCCCGCTCTCGGAGAAGAAGGTGTCGACGATCAGGTCGCGCTGCCGGGTGGTCTTGAGTCCACGGGCGGCGATCCAGGCCGCCAGGCGCTCCCGGGCGGCGGCGGAGGTGGACGGCTTGCGTGGCGCGGTGCGTTTCATTTTGAGATTGATTCTCAATTTCGATTGAGAACCTAGCCCCACCGCGACCGGAATGCAAGCCGACTACGGCCCGCCCTGCTGCCGGGCCCAGGGGCGCCAGGCTGCCGGGGTGGGCCCGAGGTCCGCGCCGGAGAGCCGCACCAGGGCCTGGTGGGCCCGCAGCCGCACCGCCGCATCCGGATCGTCGAGCCGGTCGACGAGCTGCCCGGCGTACCCGGCCTGGCCGCGAAACCCGGCCAGCTCCGCCGCCAGCGCCCGCACCCGCGCGTCCGGCGAGGAGAGGAGGACCCGCACCTCGTCCTCCCCCGCCGGCGGCGCGAACTTCTGCCGCGTCGAAGGCAGCAGCATCACCCAGATGAGCGCGCCCAGCCCCACCTGGAAGAAGGCGATGGCCGCCGGATACCGCTTCGCCCGCACCAGCGCGTAGCGGTAGACGGCAAAGACGACGAGAAAAGTGGCGAAGAGCGTGGGCGCGACGATCTGGGTCCACTGCGGCAGCTGCTTGCCGGCGATGTCGCCGCCCGACCAGAAGGTCAGGACCGCGCTCAGCACCAGGAGGGCGTAGAGCGCCGGCCGCAGCACCGGCACGAAGGCGAGCCCGGCGCGGACCCGCAGCTTCTCCGGACTGGCGGCGCTCTCGCTCACGCCGTCTCGATTACCCCGAGGCGACATTGGCGTCCAGAATGACCGCGATCCGGTTCAGACCCTTGTTCGCCTGTTCATAGTGTCCATCGGAGAAAGCGGCGGTGACGTCGTGCAACAAACGCTCCACCTCCGCCCGCTGCGCCTCGCTCAGCCTGGCGCTGCCGCGAGCCCCCTGCAGGCGCCCCATCTTCTGCTCGAGGAAGCGCTGATCCACCTTGACCTTCGCCACCACCCGGCTGAGCTGCCCGAGGAGATCCCAGGCGCGGGGGAAGTCGCCCTGCCGGCGGGCGGCGAAGATGTCGGCGTTGAACGGCTGCACCTCGGGGGGCAGATCGCTGATGAGGATGCCGCGGCCGTCGAGCTCGGCCAGCAGGTCCTTCTGCCTCTTCTCGACGGCGGCCGCCTTGGGCACCGTCTTCGGGTCGCGGTACTCGGGCGGCGGCCCCTGCCGCTCGAAGGCCGAGACCGCCTTCTCGCGCAGCGCCACGTCCTTCTCGCGGCCCGAGAGGTCCTTGCTGCGCACCTCGAGGTCCTTGAGCATCTGCGCCAGCTGGTTCTCGCGCTCGGCCAGCTTCGCCTCCCGCGTGGCCACCGAGGCCTGCCGCGCGATCAAGGCCGCCTGCGCCGCCTGCTGCGCGTCGGAGTCGAGGGACTGCTTCTTCGCCGCCATCTCGCTTTTCTGCGCCTGCAGCGCGGTGGCGCGCACGGTGATCTGCCCCTCCAGATCCTGCTGGCGGTGCATCTCCTCCTCGATGCGGCGGCGCTGCTCGGCGTCGGCAGCCGCCTTGAGCCCGCGGGCCAGCTCGGCGATGCGCGAGTCGAGCTGCGCCTTGTCCTTGTGCAGCGACTCCTCGCGCTCGTGCAGCAGCCGCTCCTGTTGCTCCATCTCGCGCCGGTCGCCCTGCACGACGATGGTCAGCTCCTCGGGCGCCGCCTCGCGCGCTTCGTCGCAGGCCGCGGCCAGAAGGAGGAATGCCAGCGCCCCGATCCGGGGGCAGAAACCACGCCTGCTCATGCCGCCTCCGTGTTGGCAACCTTGCGCCGCTTCACTTCCCAGAAGGGCACCGGCTGCGACTTGCCTTTCAGCTTCACCGCCTCGCGCGGCGCCACCTCGACCTCCTCCGAGACCTTTTCGTAGACCGCCTGGGAGATGAGCACCTCGCCCGCCCGCGCCTGCGACTCGAGCCGCTGCGCCAGGTTCACCGCGTCGCCGATCACCGTGTACTCGAGCCGCCGGGCCGCGCCGAGGTTGCCGGCCACCGCCTCGCCGGAGTTGATGCCGATTCCGAAGCCCACCGCGGTCAGTCCGCGCCGGGTGCGATCGAGCGAGAGGGAGGCCACCGCCGACTGGATCTCGAGGGCGCAGTGCACGGCGTTGCGCTCGGCGTTCTGCGCTTCCTTGGGCGCGCCCCAGATGCACATGGCGGCGTCGCCGATGAACTTGTTGACGCTGCCGCCGTGGGCGGTGACCCGGTCGACCACCACGTCGAAGTATTCGTTGAGGAGCGCCACCACCTCGGTGGGCGTGAGGTGCTCCGAGATGGTCGTGAAGCCGCGCACGTCGAGGAAGAGCACGGTGACGTGGCGGACCTCGCCGCGCAGGAGCAGGTCGTCCTTCTCCTCGAGGATGCGCTCGGCGACGTCGCCGGAGACGTAGCGGTTGAGGGTTCCCTTGAGGCGCTCGCGCTGGCGCAGGCCGATGGCCATCTCGTCGAAGGCCTGGGCGAGATCGCCGACCTCGTCGTTGCCGTGGGGAATGGAAGTGGCGCGCACCTCGAAGTCGCCCTCGCGCAGGCGGCCCATCTTGGCGGAGAGGTCGGTGAGCGGCTGGGCGATGCGCCGGGCGATCCAGAGCGCGCCGAGGATGCCGAAGACCAGCGAGGCGCCCAGCACCGCGGCGTCGCGCCAGAGGGTGCGGCGCACTTCCGCGTCGATGGCCGCGGTCGAGAGCCCGATGTCGAGCCGGCCGATGGCCCCGTCGCGCTTCTCGGCGGCGAGCCGGAAGAGCAGGCGGCGGATGCCGGGCTGGGTCTTGCCCCGCGCCAGCAGCTCGAGGGCCTGGGCGCTGTCGCGCAGGTAGAGCGCGGCCAGCGGCTCCGAGGCCTGCTGCAGGAGCTTGAGGTTGACCGAGGAGGCGGTGGCGTCGAGGTGGCCCTTCTCGTCCCAGAGGAGCGCGTAGACGATCTGCACGCCGTCGCCGCGGCCGGAGTTGGCCACCAGGTACTGGACGCGGTTGGCGTCGAAGTGCGCTCCGTCGGCGCGCAGGTCGATGCCGAGGGGCAGCGCGGTGCGCACCAGCGCGCTCGCCACCCGCTCCTGCGCGGCCAGCTTGGCGCGCCAAGGGAGGATGACGGTGAAGAACGCGACCGAGCCGGTGGCGAGGACCACCAGCACGCCGGCGAACCCGGCGATTTTCAGACGGAGCGGAAAACGACGCATGACGGCTCTGGAGCATCGAGCGGGGAGGCGGCTTCGCGCAAGTATTCCGCGGTTGACTTGTGTTTTGGATTTCTCCAAGGTGCGCGCGCTCATGACCCGGGATCCAGCCAAAGTCGACGCGGAGCTGGTCGCGCTGGTGCGCGGACGGTCGCGGGCGGCGGGGGATGAGGAGGTGCGGGCCGCCCTCTCACCGCTGACCGGTCCAGAGGAGAAAGAGCTGCGCAAGGCGCTGCGGCACGGGACCCGCGGGCTGGGTCCCTTCGGCTGGGCCGACGTCGCGCGGGGCATCAAGCCCGAGGTGGCGCTGGCCCGCGAGGTGTCGGGCTACTACGCCCTACAGGCGGAGCGCGACGTCCTGGCAGCGCTGGTCAACCACAAGTCCGCACCCCCCCTCTCAACCGAAAACCCAAACCCGAACCAGAACGAGGCCGCCCCCCGCCGCCCGCCCGCCCCCAGGCGGCGCCCCCCCCGCGACGCGAACTCCCGCCGCACGCAGGACCTGCTCGGCCTCTTCGCCTATCACCGCGACGCCCCGCTGGTGGCCCGCGCGCTGCGCATCTCCCTCTCGGACCTGAACACCGAGCTGGACCGCCTCAAGATCCGCCGCAAGGCCTTCCGCCTCACCCGCGGCAACGACCATGACCTCTCCTCCGCGCCGGTCGAGGCAGGCCGCAGCGGTCCGCCCAGGCGCCGGCGGCCGAAGCCGGTTGAAGAGCCCGCCGCCCCGCCGCCGCGCTCGGAGAAGGACGAGCAGGCGCAGGAGCTGAAGGCGCTCCTCACCGAGATGGGTCCGCGCCGGTCGCTTCTGGCGGCGCGGCTGGGCGCTGCCGGCGCGCCGCTCTCGGACGCCGCCCTGCTCGCCCGCTTCCGCGCCGCCGGGCTCGAGCGCGAGCTCTCCCTGCGCGAGCGCGATCTCATCCGCGCCCTCTGGGCCAGGCACAAGGCCTCCGAGGCGCGCGTCGCCGCGGAGCTGGCGTCGACCCCTGAAGAGCTGCGCCGCATCGCCAAGGAGCGCGGCATCGACCGCGAGCTCGCCGCGCTGCGCGACAAGCTGCGCCGCGAGGCCCGGCGCGCCAAGTGGCCGGACGCCCGCATCGCCCAGGTGCTCCACCAGCGCGAAGAGCTGGGCGGGCTGGGCGTCCTCGAGGAGCTGGACCGCGAGGTGGCGGCGCGCACCGGCGTCATCTGGTCGACGCTCAAGGGCAAGCGCGACGCCCTCGAGCTGCTCGGAAAAAAACTCCGGCTGACACCGGCCGATGCAGTCCAGCTGCAGCGCCTGCTCGACCTGCGTTAGACTCGTGCCGTGCCGATCTACGAATTCGTTTGCGAGAAGTGCGGAAGGATCGTGGAGCGCCTGCAAAAGGTGACCGACCCCCCGCCCGATGCCTGCCCCGAGTGCGGCGGCAAAATGGCCAAGATCATGAGCCGCAACTCGTTCCAGCTGAAAGGCGGCGGCTGGTACAAGGACCTCTACAGCTCGGGGAGCAAGTCCGAGGGCAGCGGGACCAGCAAGCCTGCCAGCGACGCCTCGGCGGCGGCGACGCCGTCACCGTCGACGGGAGGCAGCGCGCCGAGCCACGCACCCTCTTCGACCGCGCCGGCCGCGACACCGGCCCCGGCGCCGGCGCCGAAGAAGACCGAGTAGCTCAGCTGAGCATCGCCTGTTCGCCGATTCCGGATTCGGTGCGCAAGAGCGCGGCGAGGCGGGCGGCGCGGTCGACGGCGGCGCCGCGGCGGTCGTGCTTGACGAAGGCGTAGACGTCGATCCCGCGGCGGGTGAGGAGGCCCAGCCGCTCGGCCCACTCCTCGATGGCCTCCGGCCGGTCGTCGTCGCGGCGGAGACGGACGTAGGTGAAGTCGGCCGTGAGGGTCAGCCGCGGAGCGCTGTCCCCATCGTCGGTCAGCACCAGCGCGGCCTCGTGATCGGAGAGCATTCGCAGCGTTCCGTCTTCGTGCCAGGAGGGATGGTGGAACTCGAAGGCGACGCGCAGATCCTGCGGCAGCGCCGAAAGGAAGAGGGAGAGCGCGCGGCGGTCGACCTGCACCGTCTCGGGAACCTGCACCAGCAGCGGCCCGAGGCTGTCGCCCAGCCGCTCGAGGGCGTCGAGGAAGGCCCCCAGCGAGCGCGCCACCGCCTTGCCGGCGCCCAGTTCGTGGGCGACGCGGCTCGGCGCCTTGAGCGCGAACTGGAAGCCCGGCGGAACCGACGCCGCCCAGCTGGCGAGCAGCTCGGGATTGGGCAGGCGGGTGTTGGTGGAGATCTCGACCGCCGACAGCCGCTGCGCGTACATGGGCAGGAGCTGTCCTGCGGTGGCGCCGCGCGGATAGACGGAGCCCATCCACTCACGGTGCGCAAAACCACTGGTCCCGACGCGCGCGTCTCCCGGCATGCGCGGAAGATAGGCACGGTCGAACGGTCGGGCCTCGAGCCACAGGCCCTGCGTTCCAGGCGAACGGGCAGACGCCTGCCCGCCTGGCTGCTCGTCTTAGGCCTGCGTTTCCGCGGCGGCCGCAGGGGCGGCCTTTTTCGCGGCGGGCTTCTTGACGGCCTTGGCCGGACCCGCCTTGGCGTCGGCCTTGCGCCGCTTCATGCGCTGCTTGTGCTGCTTGCGCCGCCTCATCACCAGGCGGATGTGCTTGCTCTTCGAACGCGCCATTGCTGTTGCCTCTCCGTTTGGAAGGGCGCGCACTGTAGCAGGCCTTCGCCACGACGCAACGCCGATTACGGCCCGCCGCCCGAAGCCGGGCCGGGCTCGCCGCCGCCGGGCGGCTTGAGGATGGGCACGGTCATCATCCCCTCGGCGCCGCGAGCGGCGCTGGGGGGCGCCTCCGAGACGCGCGGCGTTTCCGGTGGTACTGCCGCCTCCGGCCTGGCCGGCGCCGCCGGCCGCGGGCGCGGCTTCAACGCCGATCGCTCGACGATGTCCTTGACCTCTTCGAGCGGCAGCGCCGGGGCGAAGTTCCCGTTGGCGCCTTCCATCTCGCGCGCCATGCAGAGCGAATTGAGGACGGCCTCCTCGGTCGCCTCGATGGCCGCCTCGTAGAGCGGGTTGAGGCGCTGATCGAGGAGGATCTTCATGTGGTAAATCATCTTCTGCGTGGTGCGCGGAATCTTGTTGGCGGTGGAGAACGCCAGGATGATCTCCCCCGACCCGTGCGCGGCGATGCTGCCGGCGCGCCCGATGCCCAGCGCCACCCGCTTGGCCACGCGCCCGAGCTGGTGGCTGGAGAGCGGCGCGTCGGTGGCGACGACGGCGATGATGCTGCCGTAGGTGCTGGACCGCTTGCCGACGTGCAGGTAGCGCTCCTCGAGCAGCGGCCCGATGGGCAGCCCGCCGACGCGCAGGTCGCGCATGTGGCCGAAGTTGTTCATCACCAGGATGCCGACGGTGTAGCCGCCCAGCGTCTGGGCGAGCTTGCGGCTGGAGGTGCCGATGCCGGCCTTGAAGTCGCAGCCGATCATCCCGGTGCCGCCGCCCACCGATCCTTCGGCGACCGGCCCGCTGGTGGCGGTCTCCAGCGCCTCGCGGACGTTCTCGGCCTTGATGTGGCGCCCGGCGACGTCGTTGAGCCAGGAGTCGTCGCACTCGCCCACCAGCGGGATGAGCACGTCGTGCTCCTCGCCGATGCCGGGGAACTGCTCCACCATCCACTGCACGGCGGAGTCGCTGACGGCCCCGACGCTCAAGGTGTTGGTGAGGAAGATGGGCGTCTCGACCAGGCCCCACTCCATCAGCTGGGTGAGGCCGCTCACCTCGCCGGCGCCGTTGAGCACGAAGCCGCCGCCGGTGACGCGCTGATCGAAGATGTTGCGCTGGTTGGGGAGAATCGCCGTCACGCCGGTGCGCACCGGCCCCCGCCCGCGGCGCAGCGGCCCGGCGCCCCGGATGATGGTGGAGTGACCCACCAAGACGCCCTCGACGTCGGTGATGGCGTTCCACTTGCCGGTCTTGAAGCGCCCGAGAGGCAGGCCCAGCTCTCGGGCGCGGAAGCGCTTCTCGGTGTTGTGGATCTGGGTGCGTTCGTCGGGCCGCTTCACGCTTCAGGTGTAGCCTGCTTTTTCGCCAGCGGCTACCGCTTGCAGCCTTACCTCACGGCCGGAAGCACCGGTGCGACGCGCGGCTCTTCCGGCGCAATCGGCGGCGGGCTGGAAGGCGGGCCGCCATTGAAGCCGGCGAGCTTCGGCTCGGAAGCGAGGCGCGCCTCCGACGGCGCCCGCGCCTCGCTGCGGCGCTCGCGCTCGCGCTCCTTGTACCGGCGGATGGCGCCGGAGAGGATCTCGCTGATGAGCGGGTTGTATTCGATGCCGGCCGCCTTCGCGATCAGCACCAGGTCGCTCCACCCGGGCGTCAGGCCCGGCAGCGGGTTGCACTCGAGGAAGTAAAGCTTCCCCTGCTCGTCCATGCGGAAGTCGACGCGGGCGACGTCGCGGCAGCCGAGCGCGATGAAGCATTCCCGCGCCGCCCGCTCCAGCGCCTTGAGCTGGACGGCCTCGAGGACCGGCGGCACGTCGTAGCGGATCTTCGACGACCAGTCCTGCTTGAACTCGAAGGAATAGACCGGCCGGCTCTTGGCCTTGTCGAGGAAGACCACTTCCATGGGCGGCAACACCTTGGGCCGGCGCTCTCCCAGCATGCCCACGGTGAACTCGCGCCCGCCGATGTAATCCTCGACCAATGCCGGCTGGTCGTATTTGGCGATCATCGCCTGGGCCGCCGAGCGCAGCTCCGCCTCGTTCTCGACCACGC
>JAYWAJ010000139.1:0-6564 GCA_043782525.1 Deltaproteobacteria bacterium
GTCGCAGTCGACCGCGCGCAGGTCGCGCATCGCCGTCCGCACCTCGTCGCGGGTCTCGCCGAGACCGAGCATGATCGAGCTCTTGGTGCGCATCCCGCCCGCCTTGTAGAACTGCAGGACGTCGAGGGACTGCTGGTAGTTCGCGCGCCGGTCGCGCACCCGCGGCGTCAGTCGCAGCACCGTCTCGAGGTTGTGCGCAGCCACGGCGGGCCCGGCGTCGATGATCAGCTGCAGCGCCTCGCGGCGGCCCTGGAAGTCGGGGGTGAGGACTTCCACCAGCGTCTTGGGCGCCGCCCGCCGCAGCTCGACGATGGCCTGCGCGAAGTGCGCCGCGCCGCCGTCGGGCAGCTCGTCGCGGTTGACGCTCGTGACCACCAGGTAGTCGAGGCCCAGCCGGCTCACTGCCTCGGCGAGGTGGCGGGGCTCCAGCGGATCGAGCGGCCCAGGCATCCCGGAGGTCACGTCGCAGAAGCGGCAGCCGCGGGTGCAGACCCCGCCCATCAGCATGACGGTGGCGGTGCCGGAGCCCCAGCACTCGCCCATGTTGGGGCAGCTCGCCTCTTCGCAGACGGTGGCGAGGTTCAGCTCGCGCAGGGTCCTGCGCACCTGCTCGTAGCGCCCGCCCCCGGGCATGCGGACCTTCAGCCATTCCGGCTTCGGCTCGCGGCGCTGCTTCCCCAGCTGGATCAGTCCGGCCATGAGGCGGCCCGTATAACCGAAACCGGCGCTGGTTGCGAGTCGCTAGCTGCAGCTGCTGTGCAGCACCGCGCCCAGCACGGCCAGGGCGACCCGCTGCGCCACCCCGCCGTGGCGGACCGCGGGCTTCCAGTGCTGGACCAGCTGCTCGGCGAAGTTGGACTGGGCCCCCAACGGACAGGAGGCCGCCTCGCGCGCCGCGGGTCCGGAGGCGACCTGGCCTCCCACCGCGAGCGCCAGAGCGAGAAATCCTGCCGCAAAGCCGCGCCGCCACGCCTTCGCCTCGATCGAGCGGTCCATCACAGCCCCCTGGTTTTTGCCCCCCTTGAACACGCGGGGGCGAACATCCTTCCCGCAACAGTGACTTCAGATGTGCAGCGGTTTCCCGCGCACGCCCAGGGCCGCCTCCGTGAGCGCCTCCGACAGCGTCGGATGCGGGCGCATCACGTGCAGCATCTCCTCGCTGGTGGTCTCCAGCCGGAGCAGGGAGCAGGCGTCCGCGATCAGCTCGGTGGCGCGCGGCCCGACGATATGGACGCCCAGCACCTCGTCGTATTTCTCCTCGGCGACGACTTTCACCAGGCCCTCGGCGGCGCCGAGGATGCGCGCCTTGCCGTTGGCCGAGAAGGGAAAGGTCCCGACCTTGACCTGGTACCCGCGCTCCCGGGCCATCTTCTCGGTCAGCCCCACCGAGGCGACTTCGGGCTCGGAGTAGGTCGCGCCCGGCACCAGGTCGTAGTTCACCGGGTGCGGCTTCTTGCCGGCGATGCGGTCGGCGACGAACTCGCCTTCGACGAAGGCGAGGTGCGCCAGCTGCGGATGCGGACGGCCCGGCAGCGCCACCAGGTCGCCGATGGCCGAGACGCCGGGGTCGCCGGTGAGCAGCGTCTTCGCCTCGACCATGACGAAGCCGCGCTCGACCTTGATGGCGGGGTTCTGGTCGAGCCCGACGTCCTCGCTCACCGGGCGGCGGCCGACGGCGCAGAGGAAGAGGTCGGCTTCCAGCACTTCGGTGCCCTTCGACGAGGTCACCGTCGCCTTGACGGTGTCGCCGGCGACCTCGACCTTTTCCAGCCTGGCGCCCGTCAGCGACTTGATGCCGCGGCGGCGGAAGGCCTTCTCGAACTCGGCGGAGATGTCCTCGTCCTCGACGGGCAGCAGGCGCGGCAGCATCTCGACCAGGGTCACTTCGCTGCCGAAGCGGCGGTACGCCGAGGCGAACTCGCAGCCGACCGCGCCGGCGCCCAGCACGATAAGCCGCTTGGGCACGACGACGTTTTCCAGCAGCTCGTCGCTGGTCATGACCCGCGGCCCCAGCGTGAGGCCGGGGATGAGCCGCGGCGCCGAGCCGGTGGCGAGCACGATGTGCTTCGCCTCGACGATCTGGACCTTTCCGTCGGGGCCGGTGACGCTGATCTTTCCCGGCCCGGCGAGGCGGCCGTGGCCGTGGATGCGCTCGACCTTGTTCTTGCGGAAGAGGAACTCGATGCCCTTGCTCGACTTGCTGGCGACGTCCTCCTTGAACTTGCGGACCTGCTCCATGTCGAGCTCGGGGTTGGCCTTCACCCCGATGCTGGCGCCGTGCTTGGCCTCGTCGAAGACGTCGGCCGAGTGCAGGATGGCCTTGGTGGGGATGCAGCCGCGCAGGGTGCAGGTGCCGCCCACGCGCGGGTCCTTCTCGATGACCACCGCCTTGAGGCCGTTCTGCCCGGCGCGGATGGCGCAGACGTAGCCGCCGGGTCCGCTGCCGATGATCGCGAGATCGTAAGTCGCCAAACAGGCCTCCTTGCAAAGAGTCGCGGGTGGTAGCGCCCGCGCGCGACGGTGTCAAGAATGTCAGGCCTTCTTGCTACGCTTCACCGACACAGAGTCAGGGGGCGGAACGCTCACCTCGCGGAGACGGACTGATCGCTCTGGCAATCGAGCGGCGGCAGCTCCGCAAAGAAGCGACCAAAGCCAGGTAGTCCAGCACGCGCCGGAAAGTCAGCGGCGCGGCGGCAACCCGGCGGCTTCTCGGATCACCGCCGCCATCCCCGCGAAGTCCCACTCCGCGCGGCCCTTCGCCAGCGACTCCGCCAGGTGTTCCTGCGCCAGCGCGGCGAGCGGCATCGGCGCGCCCAGCTCCGCCGCCGCCTGCAGCGCCAGCGAGACGTCCTTGTGCCCGAGCGGCAGGGCGAAGGCGGCCGGCTCGAACTCGGTCCGCGCGATGCGGCCCGCGTAGCCGGTGGGAATGGGCGCGCCGCCGAAGAGGATCTTCACCAGCGTCCCGGAGAGGACTTCGGGGTCGAGGCCGCCCTTCTCTCCGAGCGTGAAGGCCTCGCCGAAGCCCTCGATGAGCATCGCCAGCAGGAAGTTGCCGCACAGCTTGGTGAGCGACGCCTGCGGCGCGCTGCCCATCTGGTAGACGCCCTGCCCCAGCGCATCGAAGAGCGGCTTGCAGCGCGCGACGTCCTCGGGCGCGCCGCCGGCGCAGATCCAGAGCTTGCGCGCCTCGGCGGCATCGGGCCGGCCGAAGACGGGCGCCGCCACGAAGCCCGGCGACTCCGCCAGCCGCCGCGACAGCTGCAGCGAGATGGTGCTCATCCCGCAGTGGAGGAGGCCGGTCTGCAACAGCCCATCGGGGCCGAAGACCACCGCCTCGACCGCGGCGTCGCCGGCCAGCATCGAGATGACCAGGTCGGCGCCGGTGGCGGCCTCGAGCGGCGTGCGGCACTCGACGGCGCCCGGAGGCACCTTGCCGGGAGTGCGGTTCCAGGCGCGAACCCCGAAGTCCTGGAGCACCAGGTTGGCCGCCATGGCGCGGCCCATCTTTCCCAGCCCGCAGAAGGCGACGATCATCAGTGCTTGCCGAAGAGCGCTTTGAGCTTGTTCGAGAGCCCCGCGCCGAGCAGCGTGCGGTAGACGCGCAGTCCCTTGGACCAAGCCTGCCGGGAGTACGGGTAGTACCAGAAGGCCGGGAAATTGAAGTGCTCGAGGTTCACGTGCCGCACCTCGCAGAAGTCGCGCATGCCGTGCTTGCCGTGCACCCGCCCGAGGCCCGACGACTTGACGCCGCCCCAGGGAGTCTCCGGCGCGGCATGCGTATACAAGGTATCATTGTGCATGACGGTGCCGGCGACCAGCTGGTTGGCGATGGCGTCCGCCTTCGCCTTGCTCCTGGTGAAGACGTACGCGGAGAGCCCGTAGGCGGAGTCGTTGGCGAGGCGGACCGCCTCCTCCTCCGTCTTGAAGGTCATCACCGGCAGCATGGGCCCGAAGGTCTCGTCCTTGATGATGGCCATCTCCGGCGTGGTGCCGGTCAGCACCGTCGGCTGCACGAAGCGCGCGCCGCCCGGCGTCACCGTGATCGCGCCGCCCGTGACGATGGTCGCCCCCTTGGCGCGGGCGTCGTCGAGGTGCCGCTGGATGATGTCCACCTGCATCTGCGTGGTCATGGCGCCGATGTCGACGTCGTGGGCGTTGGGCTCGCCCTGCCGCAGCTTGCGCGCCAGCGCCGCCACCTTCTCGGTGAAGGGCCCGGCGATGCTCTCGTGCACGTAGACGCGCTCGACCGAGGCGCAGGTCTGCCCGGAGTTGGCGAAGGCGCCCCAGGCGATCTTCTTCGCCGCGGAGTCGAGGTCGGCGTCGGCGAGGACGATGGCGGGATCCTTTCCGCCCAGCTCCAGCACGCAGGGGATCATCTGCTCGGCCGCGGCCAGGTTGACCTTCTTCCCGGTGGCGACGCTGCCGGTGAAGACGATCATGTTCACGCCCGCGCGGATCATCTCACCGCCGACCTCGCCCTTGCCCTGCAGCACCGCGAAGAGCCCGCGCGGCAGCCCGGCCTCCTCGAAGAGCGCGCGGGTCTTCTCCATGATGATGGGCGTGTACTCGCTGGGCTTGACCACCACGGCGTTGCCCGCCATCAGCGCCGCCACCGCGTCGCCCACCGGGATGGAGAAGGGATAGTTCCAGGGCGAGATGAGCCCGATGACGCCGCGCGGGTAGAAGCGCAGGTACGACTTCTTGTGCGGGAACATGTGCAGCGAGAGCTTCTCGTCCTTGAGGAGCTTCTTCGCCTGGTGCGCGTACCAGTTCACGGCGTCGGCGACCGGCAGCACCTCCATGAAGAGCGACTCGTTGCGGGTCTTGCCGTTCTCGCGGGTGATGTGGTCGCAGAACTCGTCGGCGCGCTGGAGCAGGAGATCCTTGAAGCGGAGCAGCACGTCGCGCCGCTCGGCGAAGGTCTTGCGCGCCCACCCCACCTGCGCCGCCTTCGCCGCCAGCACCGTCTCGCGCACCTGCTCGCGGGTGGCCACCCGCACTTCGCCGAGGAGCTTGCCGCTGCCGGGCTCGTAGACGGCGAGCGTGCCCTGCGGCGTGATCGAGCCCTGCACGACCCGCGCGGGCTGCTGCCCGGCGAGGAGGGCGGGCGACGGGCTGACGGAACCAGTCTGGGGTATGGACTCGGCCATGGTGCGGTGCCTCCTGCAAAGGCTCCCGGCCTACGCCCGGAGGTCGGCGCTGTCAATCGAGCGCCAGCCCGCCCGGCCTCGATAAATTTGACTTGGCGAACCGGGCGCGGTCATGTTCAGAGCAGGCCGCATGCTGGAACTCGACGACATGATGAAGCTCGGCGCGTTGCCGGTGGACACGCCGGCCGAAGTCACGCCGCTGGAGAAGGCGCCCCCGACGGTGCTGGTGGTCGACGACGACCGCGCCGTGCGCGAAGTCCTCTCCGCCGTGCTGCGCGAAGAAGGCTACCTGGTGCGCCAGTCGGAGAGCGCGCAGGCGGCGCTCGAGCTGATGCGCGGCGAGGACCTGCCCCTCCTCCTCTGCGACGTGAAGATGCCCGAGCACGACGGCTTGTGGCTGCTCGATCAGGTGCTGCAGCGCCATCCCCACGCGGCGGTGGTCATGCTCACCGGCTTCGGCGACACCGAGAGCGCGGTGGCCTGCCTCAAGCGCGGCGCCGCCGACTACCTCCTCAAGCCGCCCCGGGTCACCGAACTGGTCCGCGCCATCGAGCGCGCCTGGAGCCGCAGCCGGCTCTCGAGCGCCCGCACCCGCTATCACCAGGGCCTCGCCCGGCGCGTGCGCGAGCGGACCGCCGAGCTCTCGCTGGCGCTGCAGAACGTCGCGCAGGCCTACGGCTCGACGCTGGCCGCGCTGGTCCATGCGCTCGACGCCCGCGAGCACGAGACCTCCGACCACTCCCAGCGGGTGGTCCGCTACACGGTGGCCATCGCGCGGCAGATGAAGATCGCCGACGCAGACCTGGAGGACATCGGCCGCGGCGCGCTCATGCACGACATCGGCAAGATCGGCGTGCCCGACAGCATCCTCTTGAAGCCCGGCCCGCTCACCGCCGCCGAATGGGTCGAGATGCGCAAGCACCCGGAGATCGGGTACCGCATCCTCGAGAGCATCGAGTTCCTCAAGCCGGCGGCGGAGATCGTCCTCGCCCACCAGGAGCGCTGGGACGGCGGCGGCTATCCGCGCCAGCTGGCCGGCGAGCAGATCCCGCTGGGGGCGCGCATCTTCATGATCTGCGACACCCTCGACGCCATGACCTCCGACCGGCCGTACCGGAAGGCGGCGTCGTTCGCGCAGGCGCGGGAGGAGATCTCGCGCTGCGCCGGGACGCAGTTCGACCCGCGCTGCGTGGAGGCGTTCACCACGCTCTCCGACGACGAGCTGCAGGCGCTGCGCGCCAAGTGACCCTCACCCTCACCGACCGCGCCCGCGACGCCGTGCTCTCGCGCGCCCGCGACGCCGGGCTGGCCGGCTGGCTGCTGCGCATCGCCGTGGTCGCGGGCGGGTGCAACGGGCTCAGCTACGACCTCTACTTCGTGCCGGAGCCGGGAGCCGGGGACGCCGTGGTCGAGG
>JAYWAJ010000140.1:0-17494 GCA_043782525.1 Deltaproteobacteria bacterium
ATGAGTCGGGGAGACAGGATTCGAACCTGCGACCCCCTGGTCCCGAACCAGGTGCTCTACCAGGCTGAGCCACTCCCCGAAAACGACGACGCCACTCCACCCCATGCCAACGGGGCGCAGGGAAGTAACGTAAAGCCCGCCCGGCGTCAATCCCGGAGCCGCGCACTCTCGCCTGCTTGCCGCGGCCGGCCCGCGGGGGCATCCTGCGCCGCCGTGACCCTTCTCGCCCTCTCCCGCTACGTCTCGTTCCACGCCCAGGGCGACGCCGTCTTCGCCTGGCACGGCCTCACCGGCGACGTCGCCGAGATGAGCCGCGACGTCCTCTCGCTCCTGCTCGCCTTCGATCCGCCCGCGGAGGAAGCGCTGGTCATCGCGGCTCCGCCGGAAGGGCTGGGCACGGATCAGGCGCAGGAGTTTTCCGGCATCCTGCGGTCGCGCCGGTTTCTCGTGCAGGCGGGCTCGGGCGGGCGGCATCCCGACGAGATCTCGCCGCTGCTCGCCGGCGCTCCGCGGATCCCGCGCGCCACCGTCTACCAGCGCAGCGGCGACCAGATCACCGTCTACACCCGCAAAGGCGAGGCCTTGAAGCTCGACCCGCTGACGGCGCGGCTGTTCGCCCGCTGCGACGGAGAGAAGACGCTGGGCCAGGTGCTGGCCGACGCCGGACCGCAGGCGCTGCCCGAGCTGCTCCGCCTCGCCCGCGCTGACGTGGCCGCGTTGAAGATCCTCGCCAAGCCGGTCTCGCAAGGCGGCGTGCAGCTCAATCCGGCGGCCGAGTCGACCATGCCGTACCCCGAGCTTCCCGATGCGCGCGCCTACGCCAAGGGCGGCCCGGCGCCGCAGCCCAGGGCGGAGGACGAGGCGACCTTTGCCTCGCTCTTCGCGGCGCCGCACCAGAGCCTCGGGGGCAAGACCTACGCGCAGGCCATCGCCGACGAGCTGGTCCGGCGCGGCGCCTTCAAGGAAGTGCGCGGGCGCAGGGCGCGGGTGCTGTCGCTCGGCATCGACCTCGCCGAGGCGCTGCGCGAGCACGTGCCCGGCGTCGAGGTGGAGTCGAGCATAGCGCGCATCTCCGAGAGCGAGGCCTTCGACGCGGTGGTGGCGAGCGAGATCGCGCTGCAGCTCGGCTTCTCGGCGGGGAAGAATGCGGGCGCCCTGGCGCTGGTGCGCGATGCGGCGGCGGCGCTGGCTCCCGGCGGAGTGCTCTTCGTGGCCGACTTCGGCGACCCCAAGGATCCCGCCAGCAAGACCAGCATCCGCTTCGCGGATCTGGCGGCGGAGGCCACCGAGCGCGGGCTGGGAGCACGGGTGGTTCCGCTGGCGGAGGCGATCGGCCTCGACACGGCGGAGCTGGCGCTCTCGACCACCAAGGCTTCGTTCCCGGCCCTGCGGGCGCTCTTCGCGGCGCACGGCCTCGACCTGACCCGGCGGGCGTGGCTGCGCAGCGAGATCGAGGCGCTGGCCGAGGGCAAGCTCCAGCTGGGCAGCGTCCACGGGCTGCAGTGGGCGCCGCTCTCGGAACGCGCGCTCGGCCTCGCGCCCAAGCAGTTCTGGGCGCTGGTCGGCAGCAAGCCCGCCCGCACCCTTCACTGAAAAAAAGTGAAAAAAAATTATTTTTCTCGCGCCCAGGGTGCGAACTCGGGCCCGGACTGCCCGCGGTCCTGCCGGTACTTCTCCGGCTTCTCGAAGAGCGGGGACGAGATCACGTGGTCGGCGGAGCTGCGGTTGCAGGCGATGGGCACGTCGTAGAGCACGGCGAGGCGCAAGAGCGCCTTGACGTCGACGTCATGCGGCTGCGGCGTGAGCGGATCCCAGAAGAAGAAGACCGCGTCGATGCGGCCCTCGGCGATGAGCGAGCCCAGCTGCGAGTCGCCGCCCATCGGGCCGGAGAGGAGCAGGTGCATGGGCCGCTCCAGCTCGGCCTGCAAGATGGTCCCCGTCGTGCGGGTGGCGTAGATGGTGCAGCGCGAGAGCGTGCCGCGGTTGAAGTGAGCCCACTCCACCATCTCGTCCTTGCGACGGTCGTGGGCCACCAGCGCGATGATCGGTCGAGGAGCGTCCGGCCTCAGCAGCAACGTGACTTTTCCATCCATGCCCCAAGCTGTAGACGCGCTGTGTCATCGGCGAGTCACGACCGGCCGGCCGCCGTTCGCAGGGCACGAATCGCCTCGGCGTAGTCCTTGCGCCCGAACACGGCCGTCCCTGCCACGAGCACGGAAGCGCCTGCATCGATCACGCGCGGCGCCGTCTCGGGCGTGATGCCGCCGTCCACTTCGATGACCGTCTTGAGCCCGCGCTTGGCGATCCACTTGGCCAGCTTGTCGATCTTGGGCAGGCAGCTCTCGATGAAGCTCTGCCCGCCGAAGCCCGGGTTCACCGTCATCACCAGGATCAGATCGAGCGCGTCGAGCACGTACTCGATGTCCTTGGGCGGCGTGTGCGGGTTGAGCGAGACGCCTGCCGTCGCGCCGGTGGCGCGGATCTGCTGCAGGGTCCGGTGCAGGTGGGGCGAGGCCTCGACGTGCACGGTGATGTTGGCCGCGCCCGCCTTGGCGAAGGCCTCGACGTACTTCTCCGGCTCGACGATCATGAGGTGGCAGTCGAGCGGCTTCTGCGCGACCTTCTTCATCGCCGCCACCACGGGCGGGCCCCAGGTGATGTTGGGGACGAAGCGCCCGTCCATGACGTCGACGTGGATCCAGTCGGCGCCGGCCTGCTCGACGGCACGGATCTCCTCGCCGATGCGCGACAGGTCGCAGGAGAGCAGCGAAGGGGCGATGAGCAGCGGGGTCATGCGAGCCTCCTCAGGCGGGCGGCGAAGAAGCCGTCGGTGCCGGTGCGGTGGGTCAGCAGGCGCAAGAAGCCGCGGGGATCGAGGCAGTCGGCCGCAACGCCCGCGGGCGGCGGATCGAGGCGGAACTGCGGAGCGGCCTTGAGGAAGCGATCGACCTGCTCGTCGCATTCTTCCGCGGTCAGCGTGCAGACTGCATAGACGAGCAGCCCGCCCGGCTTCACGTAGCGGTGGACGGCGGCCAAGAGCTTCGCCTGCAGCTGCGCCAGCCGGTCCACGTCGGCGGGGGTGCGGCGCAGCTTCACCTCGGGGTGGCGCCGCAGCGTTCCCAGCCCGGAGCAGGGGGCGTCGAGCAGCACCAGGTCGAAGCTCGCCTCCGGCACCGCGGGGATCGGCAGCGACACGTCGGCCGCGAGCGTCTCCAGATTCCGCAGGCCCAGCCGCCGGGCCGCCTCAGCGATGGTCTTCGCCTTGCGCGCGTGCAGGTCGACGGCCAGCACCGAGCCCGCCAGCTCCGCCAGCTGGCAGGCCTTCCCGCCCGGCGCCGCGCAGGCGTCGAGCACGCGGGCCTCCGGTGCGGGGGCGCAGTAGAGGCCGACCAGCTGCGCGCCTTCGTCCTGCGCCTGGAAGAGCCCCTCGTCGTGGCCCTCGATGTCGAGCGCGGGCGGCGCGCCCGAGGCGAGGACCAGCGCGTCGGGTGCCCAGCGCCCCGGGACCGCCTCGATGCCGGCGCGCAAAAGCGCCGCGCGCGCTTCCGCCATGGCGCCGCGCTTCACCCGCACGACGGCCTGGGCCTGCCGCTGGTTGGCGAGGCAGAGCTGCTCCGCTTCGGCGGCGCCCAGCCACTTTGACCAGCGCTCGACCATCCAGCGGGGATGCGAGGTCAGTGCGGCGACGTGGCCCACCGGATCGACCTCGCGGGACGGCGGCTCGGGCGGCGCCCGCGTCTCCGAGAGCCTGCGCAGGACCGCGTTGACGAAGCCCGCCGCCCGCGCCGCCTTCAGCTCCTTGGCCAGCTCGACCGCCTCGTTCACCGCCGCGCGGGGCGGCACCTTGGCGTGGTGGAGCAGCTCGAAGGCGCCCAGCCGCAGGCAGACCCGCACCTCTTCGTCCAGCTCGGAGAGCGGGCGGTCGCTGTGCGCCGCGAGCGCGCGGTCCAGCTCGAGCTGCCAGCGCAGCGTGCCGTAGGTGAGCTCGGTGGCCAGGGCCGCCTCGCGCGGCTCGAGGACGCCCGCCTGCCGCAGCGCCGCGTCGAGCGCCAGGTTGGCGAACGCCCCACCGGTGGCCACGCGCAGCAGGACGTCCGCGGCGATGCGCCGCGCCGGCGTCGTCACTCAGCGCACCTGCGCCGAGAGCTTGTCCCGCGCCTCGTCGGCGGTGTGCGGGTCGCCCGCCGACCGCGCCGCCGCCAGGAGCCCTTCGAGCGCGCGAAGGCGGTTGGGGCGATTCTTCAGGGCCGCCGCGAAGGCCTCCTGCGCTTCCGCGAAGCGGTGCGAGCGCAGCAGCAGCTCGCCCAGCTCCTCGCGCTGGGGCGTCCACACCGCGGGTCCCCGGGAGGGGATCTGGTCCTCCAGGTCCGCTGCCGCCCGGGTGGCCGCGATGGCGTCGCCGATGTCGCCGGAGACGCGCACCGAGTGCGCCTGAGAGAGCTTCGCCGCCGCGATGAGCTTGCCGATCTGGACCCACATCGGCATGGAGCCGGCCTGCCTGGCGACCCGCGCGCGCAGCGAATTCCACTCCTCGGCCAGCGTCGCCGTGGCCGCCTCGTCGCCCTCCGCCGTCGCGCCGTCGAGCCGGGCGCGGGCCGCGGAGAGGCGCGCCTCCAGCTCGTAGGGAGCGTGGTGACAACCCTCGTAGGTGCGCTGCGTGTCCAGGTAGCCGGGCTCGTCCTCGGCGGCGAGCGGCGCCATTGTCAGGAGTTCCTCGGTGCGCGCATACGCGTGCGTCGCCGAGAGCCACTTCACGGCCAGCTCCGCCTGCACCCCGCGCAGCGCCGGATCCTTCTCCTGCGCCGCCAGCGCGCGGACCCGCTCGATCATCGGCACCACCTCGTCCGGCTTGCCCAGCTCGAGTCGCGCCGAGGCGAGCCAGCTGTAGCTGTGCCAGTCGGCGCGGGAGATGGGCTGCCGGCGCCGCGCCACCGCCGCCTCGCCCGCGTTGGCCGCCGCGAAGTTGGACGACTCCGCCTCGCGCCACATCCCCAGCTGCACGAAGATGTGCGACGGCATGTGCAGCGCGTGGCCGGCCGCCGGCGCGATCTGCGCGTACCTGCGCGCCGCCGGGAGCGCCCGCGCCGCCACGCCCGGCGCGTCGCAGGCGTGGATCAGGTAGTGGGCGGCCCCCGGGTGATCGGGGTTGCGCCGGAAGACCTCCTCGGCGATGTCGGCCGCTTGGTTGGCCCGCACGGCGTTCGAGCCGCCTCCCGACTCGGCGTAGAGGGCGAGCGCATAGAAGAGCGCCACCTCGTCGTCCCGGGGAAGCTGGCGGTGCAGGGCGCCGAGGCGGATCATCCACTCGAGGCGGTCCTTCTCATACAGCCCGCGCGCGGCCTCGATGAGCCCGCGCTCGGCGGGGGAGAGCCTCGCGGTGGGCGGAATCCTCGCCAGCGCCGCCCGGCCGCGCCCGGTGTCCTGCTCGCCCCAGATGGGATGGTCGTAGGTCATCGCCTCGCCCCAGAAGGCGATGGGGCAGGGCGCGGCCTCTTCCGCCTCGACGAAGGCCTGGCGCGCGTCCTCGTAGACGAACGAGTGCAGCGCCAGCACGCCTTCCAGCACCTTCTGCTGGCAGGCCTTGGGACCGGTGGCGGTGAAGTGCGAGACGCCGAGGTTCGCGGCCAGCAGGAGGGCGAGCATGGGGGGACCGTCATACCGCTTGATCGTTGCGGGCGCACCCGTTACGGTGTCGCGCATGAAGACCTTGACCCGGAGCCGGCTTTGGAGGCGCTCCAGCCTCCGTCGAACTCCCCGGTGACCTGCTGACGCCCTTCGGCGTCTTCTGTCTCCTCGATCAGAATCGGCAGCGGGACGCCTTCCTCTTCGAGGGCGCGCTCGGCCGCTACAGCTATGTCGGCGTCGGCGAGGGACGGCTCGCCTTCGGCCCCCAGCCGCTCGAGGCGCTGCGGGCCGCGCTCCGCGAGGAAGCGAGCGAGCGCGACCCGGACCTGCCCCCCTTCTGCGGCGGCTACGTCGGCTACCTCGGCTGGGCCTCCGCCGGCTGGAGCGAGAAGCTGCCGCAGCGGCTGGGGCCGGACCCGCTCTTTCCCGCGGCAGACCTCCTCCGCGTGCGCGAGGTGGTCGCCTTCGATCACCGGCAGGGGCGCACCTGGGCCATCGCCAACGGGCCCGGTGCGCAAGAGCGCGCCGAAGCGCTGGCGGCGCAGGTGCTGCACGGCTTTGCGCAGGGCCAGTTCCCCAGCGCGCTGCGCACGCCGGCGGCGCAGTCGCTGGGGGCGCGGCTCTTCGGCGACAAGCGCAATGGCTCGCGCCTCCTCAAGGGCGCCCTGCCCGAGCCGGTGGCGGTGAGCGGCGGCGAGCGGCAATACAAGGCGGCGGTGCGGCGCGCCCTCGAGTACATCCGCGCCGGCGACCTCTTCCAGGTGGTGCTCTCGCAGCGCTTCGAACTGCCCGACTGCGACGGCTTCTCCCTCTACCGCACGCTCCGCGCCGCCAGCCCCGCGCCCTACCACTTCTACCTGCGCCTGGGCGGACGCGAGCTGTTCGGCGCCTCGCCGGAGCTGCTGGTGGAGGTCGCGGCCGGCAAGATGACCCTGCGGCCCATCGCCGGAACGCGGCGGCGCGGCGTCACGCCCGAGGAAGATCTGCGCCTCGAAGCCGAGCTTCGCGCCGATCCAAAAGAATGCGCCGAGCACACCATGCTGGTCGACCTGGGCCGCAACGACGTCGGGCGCGTCAGCAAGATCGGCAGCGTCAAGGTCGACCGCCTGATGGAGACCGAGCGCTTCAGCCACGTCATGCACCTGACCAGCGAGGTGAGCGGCGTCCTGAAGCCGGGGCTGACTTCCGTCGACGCTTTCGCCGCGGCCTTCCCGGCGGGAACTTTGAGCGGCGCTCCGAAGATCCGCGCCCTGCAGATCATCGACGAACTCGAAGGCGTGCAACGCGGCCCCTACGGCGGCGCGGTCGGCTGGTTCTCGGGCGCGGGCGACCTGCAGCTCGCCATCGCCATCCGCACCCTCTTCCGCTCGGGCGGGCGGCTCTTTGCCCACGCGGGTGCGGGCATCGTCGCCGACAGCGACCCCGACGCGGAGTGGCGCGAGCTGCTCGCCAAGGTCCGCGCCTCGGTGGGCGCCGCCTATGGCGCGGTGGCGGGGAGGGCGCCGTGAAGGCCTTGGGCAGGGTCCTCGTCGTCGACAACTACGACTCCTTCACCTTCAACCTGGTGCAGCGGCTCGGCGAGCTGGGCGCCAAGGTGGACGTGGTCCGCAACGATGCTTTGAGCGCGAACGAAATCCTCGCCCGCCGCCCCGACCGCATCGTCCTCTCGCCGGGGCCCTGCACGCCCAACGAGGCCGGCGTCTGCCTGGAGCTGATCGCGCGCGCCTGCGGGCTGGGCGACTTCGAAAGGCCCCGGCGCCCGGTCCCCCTTCTCGGCGTCTGCCTCGGCCACCAGAGCATCGGGCAGGCGTTCGGCGCCCGCGTGGTCCGGGCCCGCGCGCCGGTGCACGGAAAGGCGGAGGAGATCATCCACGACAGGAGCGCGCTCTTCCGCGGCCTGCCCGGGCGCTTCGCGGCGGGCCGCTACCACTCGCTCATCGTCGAGGAGAAGACGCTGCCCAGGGAGCTGCGCGTCTGCGCCCGCACCAAGGACGGCATCGTCATGGCGCTGCGACATGTGAAGCTCCCGGTGTATGGCGTGCAGTTCCACCCCGAATCCATTCTCACCCCTGACGGTCAGATGCTGCTCCGGAACTTCCTCGAGGCCTGAATGCCGCTGCGCGAACAGATCAAGCTGGCAGTCGAGCGACAACACCTCTCGCGTGCGCAGGCCGCGGCGGCCGTCGAGGCCATGCTCGAGGGCAGGGCCCCTCCGGCGCAGATCGCGGCGCTCCTGGTCGCGCTGCGGATGAAGGGCGAGACGCCCGAGGAGATCGCCGGCGCCGTCCAGGCGCTGCGGTCGCGGGTGACGCGCGTCGAAGTGTCGCAGGACCGGCTGGTCGACACCTGCGGCACCGGCGGCGACGCCTCCCTGACCTTCAACATCTCCACGGCGGCGGCCTTCGTGGCGGCGGCGGGCGGCGCGCGCGTCGCCAAGCACGGCAACCGCGCGGTCACCTCGAAGTGCGGCAGCGCCGACGTGCTGGTGGCGCTGGGCGTGGAAGTCGAGCTGACCTCCGCGGGCGTCGCGGCCTGCATTGAGGAGTGCGGCATCGGCTTTCTCTTCGCGCCGCGCCTCCACGCCGGGATGAAGCACGTCGCGCCGGTCCGCAAGGAGCTGGAGCTGCGCACCCTCTTCAACCTGATCGGGCCGCTCGCCAACCCGGCCGGGGCGCGGCGGCAGCTGCTCGGCGTCTATGCGGGAGCGCTGGTGCCGGTGCTGGCGCGGGCGCTCGCGGACCTGGGCTGCGATCGTGCCTTCGTCGTCTACGGAAAGGACGGCCTCGACGAGATCTCTCCAAGCGGGCCGACGCTGATCTGCGAGGTGCGTGGCGGCACCGTGCGCAGCTTCGAGTTCTCGCCGGAGGACGCCGGCCTTGTGCGGGCGCCGCTCTCGGAGCTGCGGGGCGGAGACGCGGCCCTCAACGCCGCCCTCTTGCGCGGCGTGCTCCAGGGCGAGCCGGGCCCGCGGCGCAACGCGGTGGTGCTCAACGCCGGCGCGGCGCTGGCGGCGGCCGGAGTCTGCGAGACCATCCCGGAAGGGGTGCGGCTCGCCGAGCGGGCCATCGACTCCGGCGCGGCGCTCGACCGGCTGGAGACCCTGGTGCGCGTCTCCCGGGCGCGAAAGGCCGGGCCATGAGCCACTTGCAGCGGCTGGTGGACCAGGCGGTGGCCGACGCGCAGGAGCGCAAGAAGCTCCCGCTGCCCGAGCGCCAGGATCCGGTGCGGCCTTTTCCGCGCTCGGGGCTGATCGCCGAGGTCAAGCGCGCCAGCCCCTCGCGCGGCGCCATCAACCCCGGGCTCGACCCGGCCCGGCTGGCGCAGGCCTACGAGCGCGGCGGGGCTCTGGCGGTGTCGGTCTTGACCGACCGGGTGCACTTCGGCGGATCGCTCGCGGATCTTGCGGCGGTGCGCGGCGCGGTGGCGCTGCCGGTCCTGCGCAAGGACTTCCTCGTCGAGGAGTTCCAGATCCGCGAGGCCCATGCCCACGGCGCCGACGCGGTGCTGCTCATCGCGGCGGCGGCCGGGACCGCGCTCTTGCGCGACCTGCGCGCGCTCGCCCTCGAGCTGCGGCTGGCGGTGCTCTTCGAGGTGCACGAGGAGAGCGAGCTGGAGGCGGCCGCGCTCTGTGCGCCCGACCTGCTCGGCATCAACGCGCGCAACTTGAAGACGATGGAGGTGCACCCGGGCGTCTTCGCGCGTCTGGCCCCGCGGGCGCGGCAGATTGCGCCGCTCGTGGCGGAGAGCGGCGTGCGCAGCGCCTCCGACGTGCGCCGCTACCGGTCCGAGGGCGCGGCGCTGGTGCTGGTCGGCGAGGCGCTCTCCGCGGCGGCGGATCCCGAGAACGCGGCCCGCGCGCTGGTGCAGGCATGAGCCCCTTGCGCATCAAGCTGTGCGGCGTGCGCACCGTGGAGGACGCGCTCCTCTGCGCCGAGGCGGGGGCCGACGAGATCGGCGTCATCTTCGCCGCCCGCAGCAAGAGGCGGGTCGACCTGGGGACGGCGCAGGCCATCCGGGCGGCGCTGCCTTTGTCCTTGCCGGTGATCGGCGTCTTTCTCGACGCGCCGCTCGACGAGGTGCTGGGCACCGTCCGCGAAGCCGGGCTGCAGGCCGCGCAACTGCACGGCGCCTGGCCCGCCGGGGAGTACGACGGCATTCCCCTCTACGCGGCGCTGCAAGTCACCGGCCCCGAGCCGCTGCCGGCGCGGCCGGGCGCCGCCCGCATCCTCCTCGACGGACCGGCCGGCGGATCGGGCAAGAGCTTCGCCTGGTCGCTGGCCGCGCAGGCGCGGGCCTTCTTCGCCGCGCCGCTCTTCATCGCTGGGGGCCTCACGCCGGAGAACGTCGCGCAGGCCATCGCCGCCGCGGGGCCCGCCGGCGTCGACGTCGCTTCAGGAATCGAAAATGCACAGGGCTACAAGGACCCGGCGCGGGTGCGCGCCTTCGTCCGGGCGGCCCGGGGAGCTGATTTCAAATGAAAGAAATGTTGCCGATCCTTTCAGAGCCGACCGTGGCCCCGCCCGACCGGCACGGCCGCTTCGGCGCCTACGGCGGGCGCTTCGTGCCGGAGACGCTCATTCCCGCGCTCGACGAGCTGGAGCAGGCCTGGACCGCGGCCCGCGCCGACGCCGGCTACCGCGCCGAGCTCTCGCTCCTGCTCGAGACCTACGCCGGCCGTCCCACGCCGCTCTTCCGCGCCGACCGGCTCGCCCGCGCCTTCGGCATCGCCGGCCGCATCTACCTCAAGCGCGAGGATCTCCTCCACACCGGCGCCCACAAGCTCAACAACACCCTGGGGCAGGCGCTCCTGGCGCGGCGGATGGGCAAGAAGCGCATCATCGCCGAGACCGGCGCCGGGCAGCACGGCGTCGCCACCGCCACGGTCTGCGCGCTCCTCGGCCTCGAGTGCATCGTCTACATGGGCGAGCTCGACGTCGCCCGGCAGTCGCCCAACGTCCTGCGCATGAAGCTGCTCGGCGCCGAGGTGCGGCCGGTCGTCTCGGGCTCCCGCACCCTCAAGGACGCGATGAACGAAGCCATCCGCGACTGGGTCACCAACGTGCGGACCACCTACTACTGCATCGGCAGCGCCGCCGGCCCGCATCCGTACCCGGTGCTGGTGCGCGAGCTGCAGAAGATCATCGGCGAGGAGATCGCCGCGCAGTCGCTGCAGATGGAAGGGCGGCTGCCCGACGCCGTGGTCGCCTGCGTCGGCGGCGGCTCGAACGCCATCGGGGCGCTGCACCGCTTCGTGCGCGAGCCCTCCGTCGAGCTGTACGGAGTCGAGGCGGCGGGTCACGGGCTCGAGTCCGGCAAGCACGGTGCCTCGCTGGCCAAGGGGCGGCCCGGCATCCTGCACGGGTCGCGCTCCTACCTGCTCCAGACCGACGACGGCCAGGTGAGCGAGGCGCACTCCATCAGCGCCGGGCTCGACTATCCGGGGGTCGGGCCCGAGCTCTCGGAGCTGCGCGACCGCGGGCGGCTGCAGCTCCTGAGCGCCACCGACGTCGAGGCCCTCGCCGCCTTCCAGGTGCTGGCCAAGAACGAAGGCATCCTCTGCGCGCTGGAGACGGCGCACGCCATCGCGGCGCTGCGCAAGCTGCCGGCGCGCGCCTTCACGGTGGTGAACCTGTCGGGGCGCGGCGACAAGGATCTGGGAACCATCCTGGAGGCGCTGCAATGAGCCGGCTCTCGGAGGCGTTCACGGCGGCGCGCGGGCAGGGCCGCACCGCGCTGGTCTGCTACGCGATGGGCGGCGACGGCGACACCGCGGCCCTGCTCACCGCCATCGACGAAGCCGGCGCCGACGTCATCGAGTTGGGTCTGCCCTTCTCCGACCCCATCGCCGACGGCCCGGTGCTGCAGGCGGCGGCGACGCGGGCGCTGGCGGCGGGCGCCACCGTGCGCGGCCTGCTCGCCACCGTCGGCAAGCTCCGCCTGCGCGCGCCGGTGGTGGCGATGGGCTACATGAACCCGGTCGAGTCGATGGGCGCGAGGCCCTTTGCCCGGGCGCTGCGCGAGGCCGGGCTGTGCGGCGCCATCATCCCCGACCTGCCGCTGGAGGAAGCGCAGCCCCTGCGCGACGCGCTCTCGGCGGAAGGGCTCGACCTCGTGCCGCTGGTGGCGCCGACCACTCCGCCCGCCCGCGCCGCCGCCATCGCCCGCACCGCGCAGGGCTTCGTCTATTACGTCAGCGTCACCGGCGTGACCGGCGCCCGCGCGGCGCTGCCGGACGATCTGGTGAAGCGGCTGGCCGAGCTGCGCGCCGTCTCTGCCGCGCCGGTGGCGGTCGGCTTCGGCATCTCCCGGCCGGAGCAGGCGGCAGCGCTCAAGGGCAAGGCCGACGGCGTGGTGGTGGGCACCGCGCTGGTCCTGGCCGCTCACGAGCGCGGCGTGGCTGCGGCGGGGGAGCTGGTCCGCTCCCTGCGCGCCGCCCTTTAAGGCGCTGGGGCGACGAGCCACTCCAGCGCTTCCAGGTAGCCCGGCACGCCCTTGCCGAGCACGCGGTGGGCGCAGACTTCCTCGAGCACGCTGACGCGTCGCCACGGCTCGCGCTTGGTGATGTCGGAGAGGTGGACTTCGACGACGCGCAGCTTGGTGGCGACGATGGCGTCGCGCAGCGCGTACGAGTAATGGGTGAAGGCGCCGGGGTTGAAGATGACGCCCTGGGCCCAGCGCCGGGACTGGTGCAGCTCGTCGATGAGCGCGCCTTCGTGGTTGGACTGGAAGGCGCGCAGGTCGGCGTTGAGCTCGCGGGCGCGCTTCTGCACCAGCTGCTCCAGCTGGGCCAGCGTGGTCGTGCCGTAGATCTGCGGCTCGCGCTCGCCGAGCAGGTTCAGGTTGGGGCCGTTGAGCAGGAGGATGTTCATGGTGGGTGGGCGCGTCAGCCGGCCAGGGCGGCCGTGAGGGCGGCGATGCACTCCTGCGGCGAGACCTCGGCGAGGCGCGGGGCGCCGATTCCGTCGAGCAGGACGAAGCGGACCTTTCCGCCGCGCGCCTTCTTGTCGCGGGTCATCGCCTGCAGGGCCGCCTCGCGCTGGTCGGCATCGAGCTTGCAATCGACCGCGACCTGGAGCCGGCGCACCAGGGCCAGGGCGCGCTCCCGCTCCGGGAGAGGAGAGATGGCCAGCGCGCCGCGCAGCCCCAGCGCCACCGCCTCGCCGTGCGTGAAGTGCGCGTAGTGCGTCGCCGTCTCCAGCGCGTGTCCGACGGTGTGCCCGAGGTTGAGGAAGGCGCGGGCGCCGCCCTCGCGCTCGTCGCCCGCGACGATGCGGGCCTTGAGCCGCACCGCGCCCTCGATGAGTGGCAAGAGGGCTTGGGCATCTCCGGAGGCGGCCTTCTCCAGATCCTGCTCGCAGCGCTCCAGGAGCGCGCCGCCCTCGAGCAGCGCGCACTTGACCACTTCGGCGAGTCCGCTCCACCGCTCGCGCGGGGGCAACGTCGAAAGGAGTTCGGGATCGCAGACGACCAGGCGCGGCTGGTGAAAGGCGCCGACCAGGTTCTTGCCGGCGCGCAGGTTGGCGCCGGTCTTGCCCCCGAGGCCCGCGTCCACCTGCGCGAGGAGCGTGGTCGGCACGCTGACCCACGGCACGCCGCGCAGGAAGAGCGCCGCGGCGAGGCCGGCCAGATCGGTGAGGACGCCGCCGCCCACCGCCACCACGAAGCCGTCGCGCTGGAGGCCCCTGGAAGACAGGACCTCGCACATGGCCTCGACCTCGGCCAGCGACTTGCGCGACTCGCTCACCGGCCGCGCCAGCGGATCGCCGAAGGCCGGCCGCAGCGCCAGCAGCGCCTCGCGGTGGAGGGCAAAGAGCCGCGCGTCGCAGAGCAGGCCGGCCTTGCCCGAGAGCCCGGCGGCGGCACACAGCTCCGGCAGGCGCGCCAGCGCGCCGCGCTCGATCAGGCAGGTGGTCTTCGCGCCCGAGGCGAAGGGCACCTCGATGGTGGCTGCGCTAGGAGTGCGCACGCTGCGCCTCCAGCCCCGTGACGATGGCCAGCGCCTGCGCGGCGAGCTGCTGCGGCGTCAGGCCGGGCTGCACCTCGACGACGCCATCCGCGAGCCGCGCATACAAGGGCTCCCGCGCCGCGGCCAGCTCGACCAGCCGCGCGACCGCGTCGCCCGTCAGCAGCGGACGCCCGCTGGCCGCGCGCTCGGCGCAGAGCGAGAGCGGCGCCCGCAGCCAGAGCAGGTGCCCCGACCGCCGCACCGCCAGCCGCACCGCCCGCGTGGTGGGAGCGCCGCCGCCCAGCGAGATGACGCTGCGCGGACCTCGCGCCGCGGCGCGGACGGCTTCGGCCTCGCGCAGCCGGAAGCCCGCCTCTCCTTCGGCGGCGAAGATCTCCGCCACGCTCTTGCCGGCGGCGCGCTCGATCTCCCCGTCCAGCTCCACGACCGGCAGCCCCAAAAGCGCCGCCAGGAGCGGCGCCAGCGTGGTCTTGCCGGCGCCGGGCAGGCCGCACAGCCACACGTGTCCCTCGAGCGGACGGGCCCGCCGCCAGGCGGTGCGCAGCGCGGCGTGCAGTTCGTCCATCGAATCGCCGCCCAGCTTGAGCAGGAGCGCGTCGGCGACGCAGAGCGCCACCACCGCTTCGCCGACGACTGCGGCAGCCGGCACCGCGCAGGTGTCGCTGCGCTCGACGTGGGCCGCGTCCGCCTCGCCGGTGACGAGGTCGACGCTCTGCAGCGCCGCCGGCACGGTGGCGATGGGCTTCATCGCCGCCCGGACGATGAGGGGCTCGCCGTTGGTGACGCCGCCTTCCAGGCCGCCGGCGTGGTTGGTGTCGCGGGTAAAGCCGCCGCCGGCGCGGCCCATCGGGTCGTGCACCTGCGAGCCGAAGAGCTCGGCGCCGCGCCAGCCGTCGCCCAGCTCGATGGCTTTGATAGCGGGTATACTCGCCAGCGCCCGGGCGAGCAGGCCGTCCATGCGCAGGTCCGCCTGCGTGTAGCTGCCCAGCCCGGGGACGAGGCCGGTGACGCGCACCTCGAACGTCCCGCCGATGGTGTCGCGCCGCGACTGCGCCTCCTCGATGGCCTCGCGCAGCGCGCCTTCCGCCTCCGGATCGAGGCAGCGCACCGGCGACTGGTCCGCCCGCAGCGCCAGCGCCTCGGCGTCCTCGCTGCCCTCGAGCCCCGTCAGATCGCGCGCCTTGGCCCCGCCGATCGAGGTCACCCAGGATCCGACCCGCACGTCCAGCTCGTCGAGGAGCCGCCGCGCCGCCGCCGCCAGCGCCACCCGCATCGCCGTCTCGCGGGCGCTGGCGCGCTCGAGGGAATTGCGCAGATCTTCGTGGCCGAACTTGATGGCGCCGGAGAGGTCCGCGTGTCCCGGCCGCGGCAGCGTCACCAGCTTGCCGGGATCTCCCTCGGTGGGCCCGACCGCCATCCGCGTCGACCAGGCCTTCAGGTGATCGGCGTTGTCGATGACCACCGCGAGCGGCGACCCCAGCGTCCGCCCGTGGCGCACGCCGGCGAGGATGCGCGGCTTCTCCGGCTCGATGGCCATGCGCCCGCCGCGACCGTAGCCGAGCTTGCGGCGCTGGGCGTCGCGCTCGAGGTGGGCTTCGAGGAGCGCGAGCCCCGCCGGCAGCCCGTCGAGGATGCCCACCAGCGCGGGGCCGTGCGATTCGCCTGCGGTGAGGAAGCGGAGCCGGCTCATGGGAAGATCGTCATGCGAGCGCCGCCTCCCGGAGCGGGCCTGCCAGTTGGTCGAGCTGGGGACGGGCGAGCCAGAGCTCCAGCGAGGCGATGGCCTGCTGGACCAGCACGTCGAGGCCGTCCACGGTGCGCCCGGCGAAGCGGCGCAAGAGCGCGGTCTTGCCGCCCGGCGCGTAGACGAGGTCGACCAGCGCGCAGTCCGCCGGGAGCAGCGCCGGGTCGAAGGGGAGATCGTTTGTGCTCAAACCAATCGAGGTGCACTGGACCACCAGCGTCGCCTCCCGCAGCGCCGAGGTGTCGTCGAGGGACGCCGACTCCGCCGCGCAGCCAGCCGCCTGCACCAGCGCCGCCAGCGCCCGCGCCTTGCTCGCCGTCCGGTTCATGATCGTCATCTTCGCTGCCTGCGGCGAGAGCGCCCAGGCCGCCGCCCGCGCCGAGCCGCCCGCCCCGACGACGACGACCCGCGCGCCGGCCGGATCGATGCCCCGCGCCCGCAGCGCCCGCAGCAGGCCGGGGGCGTCGGTGTTGTGGCCGACCAGCGCCTCGCCGTCGCGCACGACGCAGTTCACCGCCCCGATCCTCCGGGCGTGGGGATCGATCTGGTCCACCAGGAGCGAGGCCGGCTCCTTGTGCGGCACGGTGACATTGAAGCCCGCGGCGCCCAGGGCCTTGAGCCCGGCGACGGCCAGCGGCAGCTCGGCAGCGAGCACCCGGCAGGGCGCGTAGACCGCGTCGACCCCGAGCAGCGCGAAGGCGCGGGCGTGGAGGGCGGGGCTCCGCGAGTGGGCGACCGGATCGCCGAGCAGGCAATAGAGCGCGCGCATCAGGGAAGGATTTCGACCTCGGCGCCGAGGCGGCGCAGGAGGCGAAAGAAGCCGGGGAACGACACGTCGGCCCACTCGGCGTTGTCGATCACGGTGGGCTTGCGCGCCGAGAGCGCGGCGATGGAGAACGCCAGCGCGATGCGGTGGTCGTGCGCCGAGTCGATCTGCGCGCCGCCTTCCAGCTTTCCGCCGCGGCCTTCGATGCGCAGGCCGTCGGGCAGCTCCTCGACGGCAGCGCCCATGGCGCGCAGGCCCTTGGCCATCTGGGCCAGCCGGTCGGACTCCTTCACCCGCAGTTCGCCGGCGCCGCGGATCACCGTTACGCCCTCGGCCACGGCGGCGAGCACGGCGAGGATGGGCACCTCGTCGATGGCCCGCAAGATCAGATCTCCATCCAGCTCGGCGCCGTGCAGCTTCTGCGCCGAGGCCGAAATCCGCGCCGCCGGCTCCGCCGCGCCGGCCTGCGGCAACTCCAGCTTGAGGCGGGCGCCAAAGAGGGCGAGGGCGTCGAGGAAGCCGGTGCGCGTCGGGTTGACGCCGACGTGCTCGAGGCCCAGCTCCGAGCCCTCCGGGGCGATGAGCGCGGCGGTGAGCAGGAAGGCCGCGGAGCTCAGGTCGCCCGGCACGTCGATGGCGATGCCCGAGAGCTTCGCCTTCCCGCGCACGGCGACGGTGTTGCCGCGCTGGAGGACCTCCGCGCCCATCATCCGCAGCATCCGCTCGGTGTGGTCGCGGCTGCGGGCGGGCTCGGTGAAGCTGGTTTCACCCTCGGCGAAGAGGCCGGCCAGCAGCACCGCGCTCTTCACCTGCGCGCTCGCCACCCCGGAGCTGAGGGATGAGGCCCGCAGCGGGTGGCCGCGCCGGACGGTGACCGGCGGCTTTCCTCCCGTCGTCTCGACCACGGCGCCCAGCGCGCGCAGGGGAGCCGCGATCCGCTCCATGGGGCGGCCGGAGAGCGAGGCGTCGCCCATCAGCGTCGCCTGGACGCCGGCGCCGGCGAGGATTCCGCTCAGCAGCCGCAGGGTGGTGCCGGAGTTCCCGCAGTCGAGGCGGCCGAGCGGCTCGCGCAGGCCAAAGAGCCCCTGCCCGAGGACGATGGCGTCATCGGGACCCATGTCCACGTCGCGCATGGGCAGCGCCGCGGAGCCGGGCGGGCGATCCGGCCCGACGAAGGTCGGCTCGTCGTCCTCGGGGAAGTCCAGGCTGCGCGCCTTGGGCTGCCAGGGCGTCCCGTCGCCGCGCAAGAGCGGCACCCCCAACTGGGCGAGGCAGCGCGCGGTGGAGCGCACGTCGCCGCCGGGGGCGAGGCCGGCGAGGCGCGACTCGCCCGCAGCCAGCGCGGCGAACATCAGCGCCCGGTGCGAGATGCTCTTGTCGCCCGGCACGCGGA
>JAYWAJ010000141.1:0-17488 GCA_043782525.1 Deltaproteobacteria bacterium
GGCGATGTGCTGCTTGGGAATGACCAACGCATGCACGGGCGCGGCGGGATTGATGTCCGCGAAGGCCAGCGCCTGGTCGCTCTCGGCCATCTTGGCAGCCGGAATTTTCCCCTCGACGATTTTGCAAAAGATGCAGTCAGCCATCAGGACATCTTATAGGCCTGAAGGCTGCGTCAGTGCTTGGCCACCGTCGGCTTGATCGCCTCGCGCGGGTCCAGAGTCTCGAGCAGGGTGGCCATGTCGTCGGCGTGCTCCTCCTCCTGCTCGAGGATCTCCTCCATCAGCCGGCGGGAGGTCGGGTCGTTGTCGCCGAAGAAGCGGATCATCTCCAGGTACGAGTCGATGGCGATGCGCTCGGCGATCAGGTCTTCCTTGATCATGTCGACGAGCGAGGTGCCTTCGACGTACTGCGCGTGGCTGCGGGTGAGCAGGCCCTGGGGGTTGAAGTCGGGCGCGCCGCCCAGCTGGCGGATGCGCTCGGCGATCCAGTCCGCGTGCTGCTGCTCCTCGACCGCGTGCTCCATGAACTCGTCGGCCACCGACTGGTAGTTGATCCCGGAGGCCATGTAGTGGTGGCGGCGGTAGCGCAGCACGCAGACGATCTCGGTGGCCAGCGCCTCGTTGAGCAGCTTGACGGCGGTCTCGAGGTTGCCGCGGTAGCTGGCGGTGACCGCGCCCTTCTCGACGTGCTCGCGGGCGCGCCGCTGGATTTCCTTCATGTCGCTGACGAATGGCTGCTGCGCTTTCGGTTCGTTCATGTCCCGCTCCCAGGCAGAGATGTGCTCTGTCAAACTCTGGACGAAGCGGTCGATCCGCAAGAGCGGTGTCCCCCACCCGCCGATCGAGCGAGCTGCCAGGCGCCTTGATTCACCGACCGCGTCCTGACGGGGGGCCCCCGCCGCGTGTTGCCTCTGCGGCTGAGTCGTGACAGAGCAGGCGCCTCGCATGGCCCTCACTCCCGCCTTCCTCCAGCTTGCGCGCCAGATGATCGCGGCCGACACCGTCTCGGCCAACGGCACGCTGGCCGCCGCCGCCGTGCTGCAGCCGCTCTGGGAGCACGCCGGCCTCGAGGTGCGCCGGCAGGTGGTGGACCAGATCCACGTCAACCTCCTCGCCGGTCCGGGCGGAGATGCCGGCGGGCCGGGCGGCGTGCTCCTCGTCACCCACCTCGACACGGTGCCGGCGGGCCCGGGCTGGCAGACCGATCCTTGGACGCTCACCGAGAAGGACGGCTACTTCTTCGGCCTCGGCGTCGCCGACGTGAAGCTCGACGCGCTCTGCAAGGCCGAGGCGGCGCGGCGGCTGCAGGGGCGGGAGTGCAAGCGCCCCTTCTGGCTGCTGGGGACGTTCGGCGAGGAAGTGGGCCTGCGCGGCGCGCGGCACTTTGCCCAGAGCGATCTCTTCCGCGAGGTGGCGCCGTCGCAGGTCCTCTGCGGCGAGCCGAGCGAGCTGAAGATCATTCACGCCCACAAGGGCTACGCGGTGGTCCGCTGCACCGTGCGCGACTTGAAGGCGCGGCTGGTCTCCAGCGCCGGGCCGGGCGTCGAGGAAGTCCGGTTTGCCGGCAAGGCCGCGCACAGCTCGACGCCGCACCTCGGGGTCAACGCCATCGCCAGGGCGCTCCGCTGGGCGAGGTCGTCGGGCACGCCGGTCATCGGCGCCCGGGGCGGCACCTCCAGCAACGTGGTCCCGGCCAGCTGCACGCTGCTCGTCCCCACCCCGCGCGAAAAAGGCGAGCCCGCGCCAGACGAGGTGAAGTTCTTCCCGGCGCGGCCGCTCGCCCCCAACCTCTGGCGCGCGCTGGCGACGGCGAGCGCGCTCGAGGAGCTGTGGCAGGAGACGCTGCCTCCGGGGGCCGACCCGCGCTTCGATCCGCCGGGCGCGGTGGGGGGCCTCAACGTCCTCAGCAGCGCCGAGCCGGCCACGGCGCCGCCCGACGCGGTCTACGGCCAAGGCGAGATCGCGCTGCAGCTCGACGCGCGATTGCTCCCCAATCAAGATCCCGACGCGCTCATCCAGGCCTTCACTTCCCGCGCGCAGGAGTGGGTGGCGCAGCTAGGCCGCGGCGAGCTGACCCTCGAGATCGAGGTCACCCGCAACGCGGGCGGAATGGCGCTGGCCGACGACGCCCCGCTGGTCCGGGCGGCAGCCGCGGCGCTGGCCAAGCACGGCCTCGACGGCAGGCCGCGCGCCAAGCCCACCAGCACCGAGGCCGGGGTCTTCGCCCGGGCGGGCTGCGAGGCCATCGTCTTCGGACCCGGGCGCTCGACCGGAAACGCGCACACCGCCAACGAGCGCATCGAGATGGCGCAACTCGAGCAGGCGTGCGATCTGTACGAATCCCTCCTCGTGGAGCTGTGCTCGTGTACCTGATCCGCGACGTCCAGAAGAGCGACCTGCCCGGCCTGAAGAAGCTCGCCCACGAGCTCGACACGGTCAACCTGCCCAACGACGAGAAGCAGCTCGCCTCCATCATCGACAAGTCGTCGCGGTCGTTCGACGGCCGCATCCGCGATCCCTTCCAGCGCGAGTACCTCTTCGTCATGATCGAGACGCGCAGCGGAAAAGTGGTCGGCTCGTCGCTGATCATCGCCCAGCACGGCACGCGCGACGCGCCGCACATCTTCTTCGACGTCTACGAGAAGGAGCACTACTCGCACTCGGTGGACAAGCACTTCCGCCACCGCGTGCTCTCCATCGGCTACAACTTCGACGGCCCCACCGAGATCGGCGGCCTGGTGGTCGATCCGGCCTTCCGCGGGCAGGGCAAGCCCGGCAAGCAGCTCAGCTACGTGCGCTTCCTCTACATCGCCATGCACCGGGCGCGCTTCCGCGACCGCATCCTCGTCGAGCTGCTCCCGCGGCTGGAGGAAGACGGGCGCAGCCCCTTGTGGGAGGCGCTCGGGCGCAAGTTCACCGGGCTCTCCTACCAGGAGGCGGACCGCCTCAGCCGCGAGAACAAGGAGTTCATCCAGCAGCTGTTTCCGCCCGGCGAGATCTACGCGACCATCTTCTCGCAGAAGATCCAGGACGCCATCGGCGAGGTGGGGCCGGAGACGGCCGGCGCCAAGAACATGCTGACCCAGATCGGCTTCCGCTACGACGAGCGCATCGATCCCTTCGACGGCGGGCCGCACTTCTCGGCGCCCACCGAGCTGGTCGAGCCCATCCGCCGCTTCCGCCGCGCCCGGCTCTCGGCGACGCGGCTGGCCGAGCCGCCGGGCGACGCCGACGAAGTCGAGGATCGGATGGTGACGGTGGAGCGGACGCAGGGGCGCAACCGGTTCCGCGCGGTGCGGGCGCAGTGCCTCTTCCGCGACGCCACCGTGCAGGTTCCGGAAGAGGCGGTCCTTGCGCTGGAAGCGAAGGACGGCGAGCGGTTGCATACGATTCCGCTCGAGTGAGGTTCAGGCCTCAGGCCTCAGGCTTTCGGCCTGAGGCCCGACCTGCGACCGCGCCCGCGCCGAAAAAAAATTATTTTTTTCTAAAGGAGAGGGAAGGACCGCGCGGCGAGGCGGCCGTCGGGCTCGGTGGGAAACCAGGCTTCGAGGCCGGGGGGCAGGCGTTCCCGGACCAGCCTGGCGCGGGCGTCGAACAGGCGCGCGATCAGCGTGCGCCGCGGCTGGTCGGAGCGGTTCGCCTCGCTGCCGTGGACGGTCAGGCAGTGGTGGACGCTGATGTCGCCGGGCGCGAGCTCGATGGGCACCACCCGCTCTTCCCAGCCCGGCGGGAGCAGCGACGAGTCGTCGCTCACCTCGGCGGCGCGGAAGGCGCGCACCTGGCCGAGCGGTCCCCAGAGGTGGCTTCCGTCCAGCACTCGCAAGCAGCCCGACGCGAGGGTGCAGTCGGTCAGGGCCAGCCGCACCGAGACGCAGGCGGTGGTGTCGAGGTAGCCGGTATAGGTGTGATCCTGGTGCCACTCGACGCGGGCGGCGCTGCGCGGCGCCTTCACCAGCGCGGTGTCTTGAAGAAGCTGCACCCGCGCGCAGCCGAGCAACGCCGCGATGCGCCGGGCGAGGGCCGCGTCGCGCACCTGTGCGGCCAGGAGCGGGCTCAGCGCCGAAACGCCCGAGCGCTCGTGCACCCGCGGCGAGCCGGCCCGCGCCTCCGGAAAGACCCGGTCCAGCTCCAGCGAGAGCCGCCCTGCCCGCAGCGAATCGACCGCGCCTCGCAGCTTGATCCACCCGTGCTCTCGGAAAAACTTCACCTCGTCCACCCCCGGACTGTATCGCAGGCCTCGGGCCCGAAGCCTGAAGCCTGAAGCCTGTCCACCCCCCTCGTGCTAGATCCGCTCCGCATGGACTTCATCGGCGGACAGTGGGCGGACCCGGCCGCGCCGGACGGCGTGCTGGAGAACCGCTCACCGGCGGATCTGTCGGTGGTGCTCTCGCGGCATCCCTGGGCGACGGCGCAGGTGGAGCGCGCGGTGGCGGCGGCCCGCGCAGCGCAGCCCGCCTTCGCGCGGAGATCCGCGGCCGAGCGCGCGCAGCTGGTTCGCGCCATCGGAGAGGTCCTCAAGAAGCGCGAGGAGGAGCTGGCCCGCGCCATCGCCCTCGACGTCGGCAAGCCGCTCTGGGAGGCGCGCACCGAGGCACAGGCGTGCAGCGCCAAGGCGAAGATCACCGCCGACGAGGGCTTGAAGCTGGTCGCCGACTTTCCCGCGCCGGGGCAGGCGGGCGCCGAATGCCGCTTCCGCCCGCTGGGCGTGGTCGCGGTGCTGGGGCCATTCAACTTCCCGGTGCACCTGCCCAACGGCCACGTCCTGCCGGCGCTGGCCTGCGGCAACGCCGTCGTCTTCAAGCCGAGCGAGATCGCGCCGCACGCCGCCGAGGTGTACGCGCGCTGCCTCGAGGAGGCGGGCGTCCCTGCGGGCGTCTTCAACCTCGTGCAGGGCGGACCCGCGGTGGGCGCGACCTTGAGCGCGCACGCGCAGATCGACGGCGTCCTCTTCACCGGCAGCTGGGCGGTGGGGCAGGCGATCCAGCAGGCCAACCTGGGCCAGAGCAAGCTGCTGGCGCTGGAGATGGGCGGAAAGAACGCGGCGCTGGTCCTGCCCGACGCCGACTTCGACAAGGCCGTCTACGACGTCCTCTTCTCCGCCTTCGTCTCCGCCGGGCAGCGCTGCACGGCGGCGTCGCGGGCCATCGTGGTCGGAGACGCGCGGCGCTTCGCGCGCCGGATCGCGCAGCTCGCGGAACGGCTCAGCATCGGCCATCCCCTCGACGACGGCGTCTTCATGGGGCCGCTCGCCTCGCCCGCCGCCTTGCAGAAGTTCGAGGCCGGCCTGGCGGCGTCGGGGGAAGAGGTCGTCCTCGCCGCGCGGCGCCTGCAGCCCCGCGGCCTCCAGGGGTGCTACGTCAGTCCCTCCGTGCATTTCGTACCAGAGGCCCGCAGCACGCCCTACCAGCGCGAGGAGCTGTTCGGGCCCGACCTCGCCGTCACCGCCGCGGCCTCGGAAGAGGAGGCCCTGGCCATCGCCAACGCCACCGATTACGGGCTCGCCGCCAGCGTCCACACCAGCAGCGAAGCGGCTTTCGACCGCTGTCAGCGCGCCCTCGACTGCGGCGTCGTCAACTGGAACGCGCCCACGGTCGGCGCCAGCGGGCGGCTGCCCTTCGGTGGCCGGAAGCGCAGCGGCAACCACCGCCCGGCGGCCTTGTGGAGCACGCTCTACTGCGCGGCGCCGGTGGCGGTGATGCGCGGCGAGCCGGCCCTCGACCGCCAGAAGCTGGCGCCCGGCGTCGCCTGGGTGGACGAGTGAGCACCGCCCCGCTGCGGGTCGTCGTCGGCACCGCCGGCCACGTCGACCACGGCAAGACCGCGCTGGTGAAGGCGCTCACCGGCATCGACACCGACCGGCTCCCCGAGGAGAAGCGCCGCGGCATCACCCTGGAAGCGGGCTATGCGCACCTCGACCTGCCGGGCATCGGCACCGCGGGCGTGGTCGACGTGCCCGGCCACGAGCGCTTCTTGCGCGCCATGGTGGCGGCAGCGGGCGGCATCGACGTGGCCGTGCTCTGCGTCGCCGCCGACGAGGGGCCCATGCCGCAGACGGCGGAGCACCTCGACGTGCTGCGCCTCCTCGGCGTGCAGGCGGGCGTCATCGCGCTGACCAAGTCCGATCTCCTGCCGGGCCTCGGGCCGGACCACCACGAGCTGCTCACGCTGGAGCTTCGCGAGCTGACCAAGGGGACCTTCCTCGAGGAGGCGCAGATCGTCGAGTGCTCCGCGCGCACCGGCAAGGGCCTGCCCGAGCTGAAGAAGGCGCTGGCCGACGCGGTGCGGGCGCGCCTGGCCACGCCCCGCTCCGAGACGGGGCCGCTCTTCCTGCCGCTGGACCGCGCCTTCGCCGTCAAGGGTTTCGGCACCGTGGTCACCGGCACGCTCTTCTCCGGCGCCCTCGCGCCGGATGACGAGGTCGACCTGGTGGGCGCGGGCGCCAAGGCGCGCGGCGTGCGGGTGCGCGGGCTGCAAGTCCACGGCGGCGCGGTGGAGAAGGCGCGGGCCGGACAGCGCACCGCCGCCAACCTCGCCTCGGTCGAGGTGAGCGAGGCCCCGCGCGGCGCGGCGCTGGTCTCGGCAGGGACGCTCGAGTCGGTGGGCGCGGTGCAGGTGCTGGACGTCGAGGTGGAGCTGCTGCCCTGGGCGTCGCGGCCGCTCAAGGACCGCGCCCGGCTGCTGGCGCACATCGGCACGGCGCAGGTGGCGGCGGTGCTGGCGCTCATCGACCGCGCGCAGCTGTTGCCCGGCGAGCGGGCGCTGGGACAGCTTCGCCTCTCGGAGCCGGCGGCGGCCATCGCCGGGCTGCGCTTCCTCTTGCGCGGCGACCTGCCCAAGGACACCGCGACGACGGCGAAGCGCGGGAGGGCGCACGCGACCACGCTGGGAGGTGGACGCATCCTCTCGGTCTCGCCGCGCCGGCGCCGGCGGCGCGAGGTCGACGTCGCCGCGCTGCAGGCCCTCGCGGGAGACGACGCGCTCCTGCAGGCCGACCGGCTCCTCCTCGAGTCGGGCTATCCGGGCGCGTCTCCCCAGCGGCTGGCCGCGCGCGGGGCCTTCACGGTGAAGAGCGCGGAGAAGGCGCTGGAGCGGCTGGCGCAGGCGGGGCGCGCGGCGCTCTTCGACCGCGAGGGGCGGCTCTACGCGCACACCTCCGTGCTGGAGACGCTGGAGGCGCGCCTGCTCCTGCGCCTGCACGCCCACGACGACCCGATCGATCCGTCGATCGCCCGCGAGGAGCTGCGCCAGCGGTCGGGGCTGCCGCCGCAAAAGCTGTTTGCCCGGGCGCTCTCGGCGCTGGCGGAGAAGGGCGAGCTGCGCGCCGACGCCGAGCGCGTCCATCCGCCGGGCGTTGCCGCGAAGTTGTCCGGCAAGGACGCCGACGCGCAGGAACGTCTCGCCGCCCTCCTCGACGGCGCCGGGCTGACCCCTCCGCGGGTCGACGAGCTGCCCGCGCTCATCGAGCAGGCGCCGCCCCGCGCCCAGGCCCTGCTCAAGGCGCTGGGCACCGCCGGCCGCGCCGCCAAGATCAGCGAAGACCTCTGGTTCGGGAGCGTTCCCCTGGCCGAGTTGCGGCGCAAGCTCCTGGCGCACCTCGCGTCGCACGGCTCGGTGGACGCGCAGTCGTTCAAGGAGCTGACCGGCCTCACCCGCAAGTTCGCCATCCCCTTGCTGGAGTACTTCGATCGCGAGAAGGTGACCCTCCGCATCGGCGACAAGCGCGTGCTGCGCAAGGGCGATCGATGACCTCCGACGAGCTCGCGGCGCTGCTCGAGCAGATCCCCATGGCGGCGCTGGTCATGGTCGGCCCGCGGATCCTCGGCGCCAACTGCCAGATGTCCGCGCTGACCGGCTGGTCGCGGGAGGAGCTGCTCGCGGCCGAGAGCCCCATGCGCAAGTTCGTCGCCGCCGAGGACCAGCAGCGCATCTTCGCGCAGAGGGAGGCGCGGCTGCGGGGTCATCCGGCCCCCGACGAGTTCGCCCTGGTCGGCGTCGGGGCCGGCGGGCGCCGGGTCCCGGCGCGGGTGCGCATCTCGGACTTCCCCGGAGGAGGGGCGAATGCCCAGCTCTTCCTCTTCACCGACGATCAGGTCCGCGCCCGCAGCGCCAGCCTGATCCGCGGCTTCGTCGACGTCGCCGTCAGCGCCCAGCAGGAGCGCACGCGGGACGCCTTCTTCCACTCCGTGCGCGAGCGGCTGCTCGCCCTGGGGCTCACCTCCACCGTGCTGGAGATCGAGGGCGACCGCTTCCGGGTGGCGCCCTTCGCTCCGGCGCTCACCAAGCCCGGCCAGGAGATGCGGGAGCGGCTCCCCGGCTGGACTCCGCTCTCCCAGGTGCCGCTCGATCTCAGGGAGGCGGACGGCGCGCTCGTCGACGACCTGCCCGGCTTCTTCGCCGCCCTGAACCGCGTCGCGCCCGACCTCTACCTCGGGCGCATTCCCAAGCGCGCGGTGGTGGCCACCATCCGCCTGGACGGCCAGCCCCGCTACGTCCTCTCCGCCTCGGGCGACGAGCTCGACGGCGCGGTGGCGGGCGGCTTCGGGCTGCTGGCGCGGCAGCTGGGCGCGGCGCTGGAGACCACGCTGCGCCTGGAAGAGCTGGACCGGCGCAACGCCGAGCTGAGCCTCCTGCTCGACCTCGGGCAGGAGGTGGTGGCCGCCCTCGACGTCACCGAAGTGCTGCACACGGCGGTGCGGACGGCGACCCGCTCTTTGCGCTGCAGCTGCTCCTACATCTTCCTGCCGGACCCGGGCGGCAAGGAGCTGCGCGTCGCCGCCTTCGACGACCCGGAGCCGCCGCCCGGCCTGCAGCTGGGGCATCCGCTGCCGCTCGACGAGCCCTCGCTCAGCGGCCTCGCCTTCAACACCCAGCGCGCCCAGCTGTCGGAGGACAACCGGGCGGACCCGCGCGTCGCCACCGCGGTCTCCCGGCTCTTCGGCTGCCGCTCGACGCTGGCGGTCCCGCTGCTCTCGCACGGCCGCGCCCTGGGAGTGCTGACCGCCTTCGAGCGCAGCGGGCGGCTCTTCGACGCCCAGGACCTGCGGCTGGCCACCCACGCGGCACAGCTGATCTCGCCGGCGCTGGAGAACGCGCGGCTGTACGCGGAGCAGCGTGGCCGCGCCGAGGAGATGGCGCTGCTCAACGACATCGCCCGGCAGCTGGCCGGCTCGTTCAACCTGCCGCGGCTGCTGGAGCTGGGCGGCGAGGCGGTGCGGCGCATCCTCGACGCCGACCTCTGGTTCGCCATGCTGCCGGACCGGCGGGCGGGCGGGCTGCGCTTCCACGCGCTCCCGCCGGAGTACGCAGACCTCACGGGAACCCTGCTCCCCTTCGCCGAGGACACCGTCGCCGCCCGGGCCTTCCGCGAGCGGCGGCCGGTCCAGTTCACCAGGGTCGAGGGCCTCGCGCCCTTCTCGACGAAGATGGCGGAGCGGCTCGGGTCGCTCACCAAGTTGGGGCTGCCGCTCCTCGCCCGCGACGAAGTGCTGGGCGTGGTGGCCATCGTCGACCAGCACCGCACGCGGACCTACTCGGCGGCGGAGCTGGAGCGGGCGCAGGCGGTGGCCGGGCAGCTGGGCCTCGCCGTCCTCTCGGCGCGGCTCTACGAAGACCTGCGCGAGAGCTACGCCGAGCTGGCCCGGGCCCAGAAAGAGTTGGTCGACCGCGAGCGGCTGGCGGCGCTGGGGGAGCTGTCCGCCTCCATCGCCCATGAAGTCAGAAACCCGCTGGGCGTCATCTTCAACGCGGTGGGCAGCCTGCGGCGGTTGCTCAAGCCGCAGGGCGACGTGGCGCTCTTGCTCGGCATCGTCGGCGAGGAGGCGGACCGGCTCAACCGCATGGTCGGCGACCTGCTCGACTACTCGCGGCCGGTGCGGCCGGCGCTGGAGCCGCTGCCGCTGCGGCCGCTCCTCCAGGAGGCGCTGCACGCTGCCCGGCAGCAAATCGGCCCGGCGGCTGAAGGGGTGAAAGACCTCCTGACCGTGGACGACGGAGCCGAGACCCTGCGCGCCGACGGCCGCCTGCTGCGGCAGGCCTTCGTCAACCTCTTCCTCAACGCCTACCAGGCGATGCCGCGCACGGGAACCCTGGCCGTGCACGCCTCGCGCGTCCAGGACCAGAGGCCGGCGCTCGCCGCCATCGCCATCAAGGACACCGGCGCCGGCGTTCCCCTGGAGGCGCGGCCGAAGATCTTCCAGCCTTTCTTCACCACCAAGGCGATGGGCACCGGGCTGGGCCTCGCGGTGGTCCGGCGCATCGTCGAAGGGCACGGGGGGACCATCGAGCTCGCCGACGCCGAGGGCGGAGCGGAGTTCGACCTCCGACTTCCGCTGGACGCAGGATCGCGGTAGGTCTGGGACCATGCCCGCCGGGACGCAGAAGTCGCGCATCCTCATCGTCGACGACCAGCGCAACATGCGCACCACCACGGCGCTGGTGCTGCGGCAGGAGGGCTACGAGGTCGCCGAGGTGGAGAGCGGAGAGGCGGCGCTGTCGCGGCTCCTCGACGAGCCCTTCGACCTGGTGCTCACCGATCTGAAGATGGCGCCCCTCGACGGGCTGGCGGTGCTGCGCGGGGCGCTGGAGATCTCGCCCTCGACGCAGGTGATGGTGATGACCGGCTACGGCACGGTGGAGAGCGCCGTCGATGCCATGCAGCAGGGCGCCCACGACTACATCTCCAAGCCGTTCAAGGACAGCGAGCTTCTCGTCCGCGTGCAGAGGGCGCTGGAGAAGCGGCGGCTGCTGGTCGAGGTGGGGCTGTTCTCCGACGAGTTCCGGGAGCGCTACCGGCTCGATGCGCTGGTGGGCCGCTCGGCGCCCATGCGCGAGCTGCTCACCCGGCTGGTGCGGGTGGCGCCGACCGATGTCACCGTCCTCATCACCGGGGAGAGCGGCACCGGAAAAGAGCTCATCGCCCGCGCCATCCACGCGAATTCGAAGCGGGCCGACCGGCCCTTCGTGCCGGTTAACTGCGCCGCCATCGCCGAGACGCTGCTGGAGTCGGAGCTGTTCGGGCACGTCAAGGGCGCCTTCACCGGCGCGGTCAAGCTGCGGCAGGGCCTGCTCGAGGAGGCCTCGGGCGGGACCTTCTTCTTCGACGAGGTCGCCGAGACCACGCCCGCCTTCCAGGCCAAGCTCCTGCGGGTCATCCAGGAGCACGAGATCCGCCGGGTGGGCGACAACGCCTCGATTCCGGTGGACGTGCGGGTGATCGCGGCCACCAACCAGGACCTGAAGCTCGCCATCAATGAGAAGCGCTTCCGCGAGGATTTGTATTATCGATTGAACGTGGTGCCGCTGACGGCGCCGACCCTGCGGGAGCGCAAGGAGGACATTCCGCTCCTGGCGCAGCACTTCCTCACCCGCTTCAACCAGCGCAACGGGACCCGCCGGACGCTGACGCAGGGGGCGCTGCAGAAGATGGCGACCTATGACTTTCCCGGCAACGTCCGCGAGCTGGAGAACATCGTCGAGCAGGCGGCGGCGCTGGCGCACGGCGACGAGATCGAGCAGGACGACGTCTATCTGGAGACGCGCACCACCGCCCCGCTGGAGACCCCGCCGAGCGGCGTGCACACGCTCTCGCAGGAAGTGGATCAGGCGGAGAAAAAGGCCATCGAGGCTGCGCTCAGCCGCAACGAGGGGCTGCTCGAGCGGGTCGCGCGCGAGCTCGACGTCTCCACCACCACGCTGTGGCGGAAGATGAAGCGGCTCGGGCTTCGGAAGGAGTAGTCCGGACGGCAACACTTAAATTTCACCGCGGAGGCGCGGAGGGCGCGGAGGTTTTTTGGGTTGGGGTTTGCGCCCGGGCCACCACCGCGGTCGCGCGTGGCCTCGGGCCCACCAAAGCAATCTCCGCGTCCTCCGCGCCTCCGCGGTGTGCTTGAAGCCGTTACACTGGACCGGTGGGCAAGAAGCCGTTTCACAATCCGTTCGGGAAGGTAAAGCTTCCGGAGCCGCCGGCGCCGAAGCCGGTGCCGAAGAAGCCGCCGGCGCCGGCGCCGCGGCGGAATGAAGGGCTGACCGAAGAGGAGCTGTGGACCATGGCGGTGGACGGCGCCGAGCCGCTGCCCGACCGCAGCGCGCGCATCAAGCCTCCCCCGCAGCCGCTCTCGCTCGCGCCCGGCCAGCTCGACCCCGACCTCGTCGCCTACGACGAGCTGCGGGCGCTGGTCAGCGGGGAGGTGGCCTTCGAAATCTCCGACACCGACCAGTTCATCGAAGGCCACGCCCAGGGCCTCGACGCGGGGGTGGTCCGCAAGCTGCGCCGGGGCGACTTCGCGGTGCAGGCGCACCTCGACCTGCACGGGCTCCTCAAGGACGAGGCCAAGCTCGAGCTGGAAGCCTTTCTCACCCGCGCGCGGCAGTCCGGCCGGCGCTGCGTCCTCGTCGTCCACGGCCGCGGGCTGCACTCGAAGGACCAGGTGCCGGTGCTGAAGGAGGCGCTCAGGCGCTGGATGGGGACCGAGCGCTTCGCCAAGCACGTGCTGGCCTTCTCCACCGCCCGCCAGCACGACGGCGGCGCGGGCGCGGTCTACGTCCTCCTGCGAAAACTCTAGAAGCAAAGGCAAAAGCACACCGCGAAGTCGCGAAGATCCGCGAAGGGCCGCGAAGTTTTTTTGGTTGGCTGGTTCCGCAGCCGGGCCACCTCCGAGCGCGCGCGTGGCCTCGGTCCCACCCAGGCTCTTCTTCGCGATCCTTCGCGGAACTTCGCGCCTTCGCGGTGAGCTTTAAATGTTGCTGTCAGCGCGCAAAGGCCGCGGCAGCGGATTGCGTGAGAGCGGCGAAAGACCCGGGCTGCACTCCCATCCAGAGGACGATGAGCGCGCAGCCGGCGATGGCCAGTCCCGCCGGGAGCAGCCGGCCGCCCTGGATGGCGTCGGGCCTGGCCTCCGGCACCATGTACACGTAGACCACCACGCGCAGGTAGTAGTAGAGGCCGGCGACGCTGGTGAGCACGCCGAAGATGGCCAGCGGCGTCAGCCCCGCCTCGATGGCGGCGCGGAACACCGTCAGCTTGGCCATGAAGCCTGCCGTGGGGGGAACTCCCGCCAGCGAGATCATGAAGAGCGACATCGCCGCCGCCAGCCCCGGATGACGCTCGGCGAGGCCGGACCACGAGGAGAGATCGTCGCCGAGGCCGCTCAGGGCAAGCTTGCGCTCGATGACGGAGACGACGCCGAAGGCGCCGACCACGGTGGCGCCGTACGCGGCCAGGTAGAAGAGCAGTCCCTCGGTGGCGTCCGCGCGCGCGCCGCTCGAAGCCATGGAGGCGACGGCGACGAGGAGATAGCCGGCGTGCGCGATCGACGAGTAGGCCAGCATCCGCTTGACGCTGCGCTGGGGAATGGCGAGCAGGTTTCCCACCAGCATGGTGAGCATGGCCAGCCAGGCGATCAGCCCGCCCCAGCCGTGCGGGCCCAGCGCGGAGTTGGCGTCGCCGAAGCCGAGCACGAGGATGCGCGCCAGCACCGCGAAGGCCGCTGCCTTCACCCCGGCGGCCATGAAGCCGGTGACCGGCGCGGGCGCACCGTCGTAGACGTCGGGGACCCACATGTGGAAGGGGACCGCGGCGACCTTGAAGCAGAAGCCCGACGCCAGCAGCGCCACCGCGGCGGCGAGCAGGCCGGAGACGCCCGGCGCCGGTGCGGAGCGCAGCGCGGCGGCGACGTCGGCGATGCGGGTCGAGCCGGTGGCGCCGAACGCGAGCGCGGCGCCGTAGAGGAAGATGGCCGAGGCGAAGCTGCCGAGGATGAAGTACTTGAAGGCCGCTTCCGCCGGCCGCCTGCCGCGCCGCAGGTAGGCGCAGAGCGCGTAGATGGCGAGCGACATCACCTCCAGCGAGACGAAGATGACGATGAGGTCGGTCGCCTGCGCCAGGAGGCACATGCCGGCGGCGGAGAAGAGGGCGAGCGCGTAGAACTCGCCCCGGGTCGCCCGCAGCGACTCGAGGTACGAAGCGGCGACGGCGCAGGAGAGGAGGAGCGCCGCGCAGATCACCGCCGCGATCAGGCGCGCGAACCCGTCGCTGACCGCCGCGCCGGAAAAAACCGACAAGGTCGGCTCGCCCAGTTGCGACAGCGCCGCCCACAGTCCGACGGCAGCAAACGCCCCCGTCACCCACGCCTGGTACCGCCGATCCGGCACGGCCTCGGCAGACGCCGCCACGGTCTTCGGCTCCTGGCCCGAAGCCGCCTCTGCAGTCCTCGGCTCCGGCCCTGAAGCCTGAGGCCTGGGGCCTGAGGCCTGCTTCAAAAACACCTCGCTCGTCAACACCACCAGCGCGCCCACCGCCAGGATCAGCGCCGGCAGGATGCCGTACAGATCGTTGGGATTGAAGTTCACGGTCTTGCTCCGCTCGCCGTGGACCCGCAGGGAGGCGCCTGCGGCGCGTTGTCGAACGGGCTCACGGTCGCGGCTCCCCGGTCGGCCGGGCCAGCGGCGCGCGCTGCGGCATGAAGAGCCGCGGCCCGGCGCCCGGCGCGTCCTGCGCAGGAGCGGGCTGCAGCGACGGCGGCGGAACCGCCTCGGTGCGCTGCCGCGAAGGTGGCCGCGACACACGCTGCACGAAGGCGTCCACCGGCTCCTTGATGGCGGTCAGGAGCGGCTGCGGAAAGAAGCCGATCCAGACGATGGCGACCAGCAGCGGCGCCACCGTGAACCATTCGCGCACCGAAAGATCGGCGATGCCGTGCGCGGCGGCCTTGCCGTCCTTCCCGAGGAAGACGCGCTGGTACATCCAGAGCATGTAGACGGCGCCGAGGATGACGCCGGTGGCGCCGACGACGGCGAGCGGCACCGCGCCGTTCAACTCCTTCGAAGTGAAGGTCCCGATGAGGATGAGGAACTCGCCGACGAAGCCGTTGGTGCCGGGCAGGCCGATGCTGCTCAGGGTCACCACCAGGAACGTCGCGGCCAGGGCAGGCGCGATGCGGGCGACTCCGCCATAGGCAGAAAGCTCGCGGGTATGGGTGCGCTCATAGAGATACCCAATCAAGAGGAAGAGCGCGCCGGTGGAGATGCCGTGGTTGACCATCTGCAGCACCGCGCCGCTGGCCGCCTCGGCCGTCAGCGCCGAGAGGCCGAGCATGACGAACCCCAGGTGCGCCACCGACGAATAGGCGACGAGGCGCTTCAGGTCGGTCTGGGCCATGCACATCAGCGAGCCGTAGACGATGCCGATGACGCCGAAGAGCGCGATGAAGGGCGCGTGCGCCAGCGCCGCCTGCGGGAAGAGCGGCATCGCGTAGCGGATGAAGCCAAAGGTCCCCATCTTCAGCATCACGCCGGCGAGGAGGATCGAGCCGGCGGCGGGGGCCTCGGTGTGCGCGTCGGGCAGCCAGGTGTGCAGCGGCCAGATGGGGACCTTGATGGCGAAGGCCAGCGCGAAGGCGGCGAAGAGCCACTTCTGCGTGGCGGGATTGAGCGTGCCCTGCGCCAGCAGCTCGACGTAGTCGAAGGTCCGGTGGCCGGCGGCGCCGGAGTTGCTCCAGAGCCAGAAGATGGCGAGGAGCATCAGCACCGAGCCGATGAAGGTGAAGAGGAAGAACTTCACCGCGGCGTAGATGCGCCGCTCGCTGCCCCACATGCCGATGAGCAGGTACATGGGGATCAGCATCGCTTCCCAGAAGCTGTAGAAGAGCACGAGGTCGAGCGCGGCCAGCGTGCCCAGCATCGCCGTCTCGAGGAAGAGCAGCGCGATGCAGTAGATCTTGACCCGCTCCTGGATCAGCTTCCACGAGCTGAGCACCACGATGGGGCCCAGAAACGTCGTCAGCATGAAGAGCAGCAGCGCCACCCCGTCGAGCCCGACGTGGTAGCTGAAGCCGAGGCCGGGCGCCCACTCGCTCTTCTGCTCGAAGGCGAACCTGGCCGATGGGCGGAAGCCCACCCAGAGCGGGATCGAGGCCGCGAACGTCAGCAAGCTGAAGAGGAAAGCGACGCCCTTGTGCTGCCCGCCTTCGCCGCGGGGCAGGAGCGCGACCAGCACCGCGCCCGCGAGCGGCAGGAAGAGGACGACGGTAAGCAGGTGAGCCTCGATCCAGTTCATCCGCCCCTCAGGAGGAAGGCGTAGACGAGGGCGGCGACGCCCACCGCCGTCACGGCGGCGTAGCGCTGGACGTTCCCGTTCTGGAAGCGCCGGGCGAGCGAGCCCCACCAGGCGACGGCCTCGGGGATGCCGTTGACGAAGAGCCCGTCGATGAGGGTCCGGTCGGCCACGGACCAGAGGCCGCGGGCGAACTTCCAGAGCGGGCGGACGATGAGCCAGCCGTAGATCTCGTCGAGGTAGAGCTTGTGGAAGAGCGCGTGGCGCAGCCGCCCGGTGCGCGCGGTGAGCAGCTCGTCTCCGGCGAGGCCGCGCTGGTAATAGAGCGCGTAGGAGACGGCCCAGCCCGCCCAGCCGACGACGAGCGCGATGCCGTAGCCGAGGTACGGCGAGAACTCCTCGGCGGAGCCGGAGCGCGGGGTGGCGAAGAGCCCTTCGGTGAAGGCTTCCCAGGTCCAGTGCTCGAGCGCCGTCCCGTGGACCCACGCTGCCGGCAGGCCGAGGACCAGGGCGGCCACGGAAAGCCCGGCGAGGATCCAGAGGGGAATGGTCATCAGGGCTGGCGACTCGTGCGGGTGCACCTCGGCAGGGCCCCGGTATTCGCCGGAGAACGTGAGGAAATAGCAGCGCCACATATAGAAGCTGGTGAGGAACGCCGAGGCGGAGCCGATGACGTAGAGGAGCGGCCCCAGCCAGGTGAGGTGCGAGGCGCTGCCCGGCGTAAGAGTGAGAAAGCTGAAGGCGCGGGTGTGCAGCGCCTGCCCGAGGATCTCGTCCTTGGAGAAGAAGCCGCTGATGGGAACGATACCGGTGATGGCAATGGTGGCGATCAGGAAGGTATTGCGCGTGGACGGCATGTACTTGCGCAAGCCGCCCATGCGGGTCAGATCCTGCTCGCCGTGCAGGCCGTGGATGACCGCGCCGGAGCCGAGGAAGAGGCAGGCCTTGAAGAAGGCGTGCGTGATCAGGTGCATGGTGCCGGCGAAGAAGGCCCCGACACCGACGCCGATGAACATGTAGCCGAGCTGCGAGACGGTCGAATACGCCAGGACCTTCTTGATGTCGTTCTGCGAGGTGCCGATGAGCGCGGCCCAGAGGGCGGTGAGCGCTCCGACGATGGCGACCAGCGCCATCACGCCCGGCGCGCTGACGTAGACGTGGCTGAGCCGCGCCACCATGTAGACGCCGGCGGTGACCATGGTGGCGGCGTGGATGAGGGCGGAGACCGGCGTCGGACCGGCCATCGCGTCGGGCAGCCAGATGTAGAGCGGCAGCTGCGCGCTCTTGCCGGTGGCGCCGATGAAGAGGCAGAGCGCGGCCAGGGAAGCGACGCCCAGCGGCAGCACGGCGCTGTTCAGCTGCGCAATGCTGACGCTGCCGGTCTGGTTGTAGAGGATGAAGATGCCGATGAGGAAGCCGAAGTCGCCGATGCGGTTGACG
>JAYWAJ010000142.1:0-6540 GCA_043782525.1 Deltaproteobacteria bacterium
ACGCCGACGCCCCAGCGCGCCGCCAGATCCTCGGCGCGGAAGGGCCCATGCGTGCGCGCCCAGCGCGAGACCAGGTCGCCGAGCGGATCCTTCACCGGCTCGAGCAGCTCGCGCGGCAGCCCGGCCGGAGGAGGAACGCCCAGGGCGTCGCGCACGCGGGCCGCGTCCTCGGCGGCCACCCAGCGCTTTTCACCGGCCAGGTTGAGCGGAAAGGCGCGGCGCTCGTCGAAGAGCGCGGCCAGCGCGGGCTCGCCTTCCACCCGGGCGCGGATCTCCGCCTCCGAGAGATCGCCGAGCGAGAGCAGCAGGTCGTGCAGCCCGTCGGGGCCGCGCGCCGGACGCAGGAGCCGCTGCGCCCCGCGCTGGTGCTGCTCGATGGCCTCGGCATCGAGCAGCTCGCGCATCTCCGACTCGCCGAGCAGCTCGCGCAGCTGCGCCTGGTCGACCGAGAGCGCCTGGGCGCGGCGCTCGGCCAGCGGCGCGTCGCCGTCGTAGATGAAGTTGGCGACGTAGCTGAAGAGCAGCGACGCCGCGAAGGGCGACGGCGTCCGCGACTCGACGCTGACGATGCGTAGGCGCCGGTCCTGCACGCGGCGCAGCGTCTCTTGCAGGCCCGGCAAATCGAAGACGTCGCGCAGGCACTCGCGGTAGGTCTCGAGCAGGAGGGGGAAGCTGCCGTACTTCGAGGCGACCTGTAGCAAGTCGCGCGCCCGCTTGCGCTGCGCCCAGAGCGGGCTGCGGCGCCCCGGATAGCGGCGCGGCAGGAGGAGCGCGCGGGCGGCGTTCTCGCGGAACCGTGCCGCGAAGAGCGAGGTCTGCCCGAGCGACTGGACGACGAGGTCCTCCACCTCGTCGGCCTTGGGAAAGAAGAGCTCCGCTTCCGGCGGCGCGTCGGTCTCCGGCAGGCGGAAGACCATGCCGTCGTCGGTCCACATGCTCTCGACTTCCAGCCCGCGATCCTCTTCCAGCCGCCGCACCACCGCGGTGGTCCAGGGCCCGTGGATGCGGGCGCCGAAGGGCGTCAGCACGCAGACCCGCCAGTCGCCCGCTTCGTCGAGGTAGCGCTCGACGATGACCGTCTCGTCGGAGGGAACCTCGCCGGTGACGTCGGCCTGGTCGTGCAGGTACTGCACGAGGTTCGCCGCCGCCCGCTCGTCGAGGCCGTCCTTGCGCAGCCGCTCCAGCGCCTTGGCCCGGGGCGCCTTGGCCAGCTCGCGGGAGAGCTTGCCGACGTGCCTGCCGAACTCGAGCGGGCGGCCGGGCCGGTCGCCGTGCCAGAAGGGCATCTTGCCTGGCTCGCCGGGCGCGGGCGTCACCATCACCTTGTCCTGGGTGATCTCCTCGATGCGCCACGACGACGCGCCCAGCACGAAGACGTCGCCGGTGCGCGATTCGAAGACCATCTCCTCGTCGAGCTCGCCGACCCGCCTTTGCTTCCCGTCGCCGGAAGCAAGGAATACTCCATATAAACCTCTGTCGGGAATGGTCCCGGCGTTGGCGACGGCGACCCGGCCGGCGCCGTCGCGGGCCCGGACCGTCCCGGCGATGCGGTCCCAGGTGAGGCGCGGCCGCAGCTCGGCGAACTCGTCGGAAGGGTAGCGTCCGGAGAGCATGTCGAGCACGCCTTCGAAGGAGCTGCGGGGCAGCTCCGCGAAGGGCGCCGCCCGCCGCACCAGCGCGAAGAGGTCGTCGACCTGGCGCGGCCCTTCGGCAGCGATCGCCACCAGCTGCTGGGCGAGCACGTCGAGCGGGTTGCGCGGGTAGAAGGTCTCCTCCACCTGCCCCAGCGCCATCCCCGACGCGGCGGCCGCGGCACAGAGCAGGTCGCCGCGGTGCTTGGGAAAGACCACGCCGCGGGGGACTCCGCCCACCTGGTGCGAGGCGCGCCCGATGCGCTGCAGCCCCGAGGCGATGGAGGGCGGCGACTCGATCTGCACCACCAGGTCGACCGCGCCCATGTCGATGCCCAGCTCCAGCGAGCTGGTGGCGACGATGGCCGGCAGGAGGCCGCGCTTCAAGCGGTCCTCCATCTCCTGCCGCTTCTCCCGCGCGACGCTGCCGTGGTGCGCCAGCGCAATTTCTGCGCCGGCCAGTTCGTTCAGTGCGCCGGCCAGCCGCTCGGCGAGTCGGCGCGAGTTGACGAAGATCATCGTCGAGCGGTGGGCCTTGATCAGCTCCAGGAGCCGCGGATGGATCGAGGGCCAGATGCTGCGCCGCTTGGGTCCTCCCGCGGCGGGGCCGGAGGGAAGCTCCTCCACCTCCCCCAGTCGCGCCATGTCGTCCACCGGGACCTCGACCCGCACCTCCATCTGCTTCTTCGAGCCGGCGTCGACGATGGTCACCGGCCGCGCCTTCCACTTCTTTCCGGAGACCTCTCCTCCGCCGAGGAGCCGCGCCACCTCGTCGAGCGGCCGCTGGGTCGCCGAGAGCCCGATGCGCTGCACCGGCGCGCGGGCCGCATCTTGCAGGCGCTCCAGCGAGAGGAACAGGTGCGCCCCGCGCTTGGTGGGAACCAGCGAATGGATCTCGTCGATGATCACCGTCTCCACCGAGCGCAGGATCTCCCGCGCCTGCGAGGTGAGCAGGAGGTAGAGCGACTCGGGCGTGGTGATGAGGATGTCGGGCGGCGTCCGCGCCATCTGCGCCCGCTCGCTCGCCGGGGTGTCGCCCGTGCGGATACCGATGGTGGGGATGTGCAGCGCGCCGCCCTGCGCCCCGATTCCCGCCAGCGGAGCGCGCAGGTTGCGTTCCACGTCCACCGCCAATGCCTTGAGCGGCGAGATGTACAGAATACGACAACGCGCCTTCTTCTCCGGGGGCGGAGTGAACATCAGGCGGTCGATGGCAGTCAGGAAAGCAGCAAGCGTCTTCCCGGAGCCGGTGGGCGCCAGCAACAAGGTGGATTGTCCGGCGAGGATCGGGGGCCAGCCGAGCGTCTGCGCGCGCGTAGGGCCGGCGAACGAGGCCTCGAACCAGCGCTGTACAGGCTCATGAAACGCGGCGGGCCGCTTCTGCAACGAATCCACTCCCGGGGCATCGTATGAATGCTTCGGGCGAACCATGCGTCATAACGACGCGGTCGGAAATCCGCAACAAGGGTCGCCGTTGGGCATCAGAAGGAATGCGTGAGCAAGTCAGGCGTTGAGCAGTCGTGACGGTAGATCCAGGCCGGTAGAGAGACGTTTCGGGTAAGGACGAGAGGAAGGACGAAGATGCGCGACCGCAGCGAATTCGACGATCTTGCGCCGCTGATTAAGCTCATCCGCGCGCATCCGCCATTCGATCGTGAGACCGAGCTGGTGGTGACGCGGAAGTCCCGCAAGGGAAACAAGCGCGCCCAGGAGCAGCTGGTGGTGCACAACCTGAGCCTGGTCATCTCCGTCGCCCGCAAGTTCATGGGCCGCGGCGTGAGGCTCGAGGACCTGGTGCAGGAAGGCAACTACGGGCTCCTCAAGGCCATCGAGCACTTCGACCCCGAGAAGGGCAACCGCTTCAGCACCTACGCGGTGTGGTGGATCCGCGCCTACATCACGCGCTGCCTGAAGGACGGTCCGTCTGCCGTGCGCCGCACCATGCCCAACGGCGGGCTCCCGCCGCGCGACATCTCCCTCGAGGAGACGCTGGGCACCGACGGCGACAGCGACGCCACCCACCTCGACCGGCTGGCCGACGAAGGCCCGGGGCCCGACTCACAGCTGATGCGGGCCGAGCAGAACGAGAACGTCCGCAACGCGCTGGGCAAGGTCCGCAAGCGGATGGGCGAGCTGGCCTGGGACATCTTGAGCGACCGCCTGACGCAGGACGATCCGCGCACGCTGGAGGAGCTGGGCAAGGAGTGGGGCCTCTCCCGCGAGCGCGTGCGCCAGGTGGAGAAGAGCACGCGGAACTTCCTCAGCCGCTACCTCGCCGATTTCGACGAAGCGGCCTAGTCACAGGAAGCGAGAAGCGACGACGTGGGGCGCTCCCGCAAGGGTGGCGCCCCACGCGTTTGTGGGAACTGCTTTTTCAAAGGCCGCCCCCTCGCGTAGGCTGTGCAGGTGCGCTGCCTCGCCGCCCTCTCTCTCGCCTGCGCCTGCGCGCATGCTGCCGCGCCGCCGGCAGTCCAGGTCGAGGCGGCACCGGCCGGGAGCAAAAAGCCCCTGCCCAAGGCGACGCCTCCACCCGCGCTCAATCTCTCCGACGACACCACCGCCCCGGTGCGCCAGAGCTGCCGCCTGAAAGGGCCGCGCCTCTCCTCCCGGGATCGCCTGGGCGGCAGCGTCATCGTCAACTACCGGGTCTCCGCCGAGGGCAGCGTCAGCGAGGTCGCCGTGCAGGGCGACGCCACCGCGGGGGCCATCCGCGCGGTGAAACGTTACCTCGAGAGCTGCCGGTACAAGCCGGCGACGCAGAACGGAAAGCCCGTCGCCGCGCAGTGGAAAGGCGAGCTGAGTTTCGGGGACACCCTACGCAACCCGGCGACGAAGGCGCGTTGACCTGGCACGGGTTGCGTATGGTGTCCCCGAAACTCCGGGGCTGTGTTAGCAGATCCCCAGATGCCCGCCGCCGAGGAGCCGGTTCTTTCGCCCGAAGACCAGGCCGACCTGGCTGTCGAGGGGCGCATCCTCGAGGTGGGGCAGCGTTTCGAGGCGGCCCTGCGCGAGCGGGTGGTCCGCCTCATGCTGGGCTCGGCGGAGGCCATCCTCAAGCTGGCCGACCTCGACCTGGTGCGCCACGAGGCCGACGAGGAGCAGGGCGGCCACACGCTCGCGCTCTGGGAGGAGCTGGCGCCGGTGATGGGCAGCACCGTCGGCCAGGTCAACGAGCGCATCGCGCTGGCCACCGACGAGTTCCCGCCGCCGCCCGAAGCCGATCCCGTCGACAACCTCGACGACGCCTTCGGGCCGGCCAAAGCGGAGGAGGAAACGCCCGACGAGGGGCCGCAGAGCACCGAGGTCGAGATCGCCAGGCTGGTGGCGGCGGTCTGCTCGGGCATGCGCCGCGACGTCGCCCACCTCGGCGAGCGGCTGCGCAGCCCGCAAGTGGTCAGCGACCCGTGGATGTTGATCAGCGACCTGCTCGAGTTCCGCGGCCGCGTCCGCGCCGGGCTGGGCGAGCTCATCTACCAGGTGTGTTCCTTCGTGGCCGAGGTGGACCGGCAGGACGTGGTCCCGGGCTACGCCGCCGAGCTGGAGACGGGCATCATCGTGCGGCAGGCGACGTCGAACCTCGCCTTCCTCTTCCGCGGCCACACCAAGCGCATCAGCGCGGCCGGAGATGATCGCATCATCGCGGCCTTACAGGACGCGCTCAAGGACCTGCACGCCTACTCGCGGACCCGGGCCCTGCCTTCCCTGCGCACCAGCGACAAGCGCATCTTCCTCGAGACCCGCGCCACCCTTTACCATCTGGTCAAGGACTCGCCGCCGAAGTCGCGCGAGATCAAGAACGCGGTCGAGAACCTGGCTCGCTTCCTCGACTCGATGTCGGTGGTCTCGCGGCGCGAGAATTTGCGGCTCCACGATCGGGCGCAGCTGGCCAACGCCGGCCGGCACCTCGAGGCGGCGCAGTTCAAGCTGGCCATGCCCGAAGTCGCGCGCTCCGAGCTGGTGGGCGCGGTGCACGCGGCGGGGCGGCTCTACGGGCGCGACGTGCAGCTCGACGCCTACCTGCGCGCGCAGCGGCACTTTCCGGCCGACTGGCTGCACGACCCGGAGATCGCGGCGGAGATCGAGCGCTTCGGCTCGCTCCTGGCGGGGATCGCGTCGCCCTAGCCCGACGGCCGGGCGTCTCCGAGCCCTGGCCGCTGGACAGGAGCCGTTGCCGAATCCGGCAACCTGCTTCTAGAAGCGGCCGTCGATCAGGTGGAGCAGGGGAACGGTCCTCTCCTGCACGCGGGCTGGCGAGACGGCTCCGGCCAGGGAGCCCAGGGAGAGCTTTCCGTCCTCGAGGTGCAGCACGGCGGCGGAGCCGGGGCGCGGCTCGTCGGCGCCGAAGCCGTCGGTGAGGAAGGCCATCAGGGCGAGGCCGGTCACGCCGCCGGCCGCGGTGAGGAGAAAGCCGCTGCGGAGGCTGCCGGACCAGGCGTCGGTGAGCACGGCGAGGCCGCCGCCCATCAGCGCGCCGACGCCGCCGCCCAGGGTGATCAGGTTCCAGCGGCCGCGGGAATAGTGGAGTTGTCCGTTGAGGAGCGGCCCGGCGAAGAGTCCGGCGCTGGAGCCGATCAGCGCCGCCCACTCGGCGGCGGTGCCGGTGTGGCCGCGACCCTGCACAGCGCCGGTGATGAGGGCGGGAAGGGCGCCGCCGACGATGATGCCGGTGGTGACGGCGCCGGAGTCGCCGCCGCTCAGCCAGGGCGAGAGGGCCAGCCCCGCCGCCGCGCCGCCCAGCACCGACGCCGCCACGCCGGCAGCGTGGGGCGATCCGTTCGGGTCGGCGAGGGCGTAGCAGAGGAGCGACGCCTCGGTGCCGAAGAGCACCCCGTTCTGCAGCATCTGCGGCATCGACTGCGGCACCGGCCGGCCCTTGCTGGCGAGGATGGAGCCGACCAGCGCTCCTCCG
>JAYWAJ010000143.1:0-17390 GCA_043782525.1 Deltaproteobacteria bacterium
TGACCGAGGGTGCGGAGACGCTCTTGCGGGTGCTCAAGCGCCTCGGCTATCGCACGGCCGTCATCTCCGGCGGCTTCTCGGTGGCCGCCGAGGCTCTGCAGAAGCGGCTCGGCATCGACTTCGCCTGGAGCAACACGCTCGAAATCGCCGACGGCAAGCTGACCGGACGCGTGGTCGGGCCCATCGTCAATGCGCAGCGCAAGGCGGAGATCCTCGAAGAGCTCTCCAAGCGCGAAGGCGTGCCGCTCGACCAGGTGATCGCCATCGGCGACGGCGCCAACGATCTCCTCATGCTGCAGAAGGCGGGGCACGGCATCGCCTTCCACGCCAAGCCCAAGCTGCGCGAGGCGGCGCACACCGCCATCAGCGCCATGGGCCTCGACGCCATCCTGTATCTCTTGGGCATCACCGGACGCGACATCGCGTCCCTGGACGAAGCATGACGGAGGAAACGTGACCCTCTCCCGACGCAAGCTCCTGGGCACCGCCGCCGCGGTGGCCGCGCTCTCGAAGGCCGCCCGCGCGCAGAAGCCAACACCCGCGGCGGGGCGGCCGGTCGCCGTCTCGTCGTCCAACGGGCTGCGCGCCGTCGGCGAGGCGGTGAAGCGGATGCAGGCGGGCGCGGATCCACTCGACGCCGCCGTCGCCGGTGTCAACATCGTCGAGGACGATCCCAACGACATGACCGTCGGCTATGGCGGCGTGCCCAACGAGGAGTGCGTCGTCCAGCTCGACGCCAGCGTCATGCACGGGCCCACCGCGCGGGCCGGCGCCGTCGCCGCGCTCGAGGGAGTCAAGAACCCGTCGAAGATCGCCAAGCTGGTGATGGAGTCCACCGACCACGTGCTGCTGGTCGGGCCGGGCGCGCGCCACTTCGCCACCATGAACGGCTACGGCGTCGAAAACCTATTGACCGAGAAGGCCCGCAAAGTGTGGCTCTTCTGGAAGCAGAACCTCTCCGACAAGGACAAGTGGCTGGAGCCGGACCCGGAGCACTACGACCCCGAGGTCAAGGCCTTCATCGAGGAGTTCGGCTGGGACGAGTTCAGGAGGCCCCAGCGGGGAGGGACCATCCACCTCAGCGCCGTCGATTCACGCGGCGACCTGGCCGGCTGCACCTCGACCAGCGGGCTCTTCTTCAAGATGCCCGGCCGGGTCGGCGACTCGCCCGTCATCGGCGCCGGCTGCTTCACCGACAACGAGGTCGGCAGCGCCGGCTCGACCGGCCGCGGCGAGGCCAACATCCTCGTCAGCGGCGGGCACCTCACGGTGGAGTTCATGCGCCAGGGCAAGCATCCCCGCGACGCCTGCCTGATGACGCTCGAGCGCATCGCCAAGACGACGCGCGAGAAGCGGCTGCTGGCAGCTCCCGGCAAGCCCAACTTCTCCATCGCCTTCTACGCGGTCAACAAGCAGGGGCAGTACGGCGGGGCGTCGATGTACGCGCTGGGCGACGGCGGCAAGCGCCGCCAGTTCGCGGTGGCCGACGCCGGCGGGGCGCGCAAGGAGGAGACGGTCTTCCTCTTCGAGGGGCGGCCCTGAGGTTCACCGTCGTGTCTCTGCGACGGCACGCGCCACTCGATCGAGGCGGCGATCGAGCGTCCAGAGTGGAACGGCGAAGAGGAGACTGCTGACGAGAAGTTGGGCATCGACCCACCCGATGCCGAGGCCATGAAGCTTGAGGAAGTCCATGGCCTGAAGCACCTCCTCGAAGCTCGCCTCCCGCACCCGCGGCAACAAGGAGATGTCTTCGAGAAAGTCGCGGCGACGGGGCAGGTTGCCGCAGGCCAACTCGCCGATGACGGCCGGATGCAGGAGGACGTCGTTGTCGCGCAGCAGCCCGGCGAGTCGCAGGTTGGCGGTGTGCAGGTGAGCGATCCAGACGGAAGTGTCGACAAGCCACTTCACCGGGTGCTGCGCCGCCGGGGCGCGGCTGCAGCCCGGGGATACGAGCCGCCGGTTCGAATCAGCCGTTCGCGCGCCGCGGCCTCGACCAAGGCGCGCAGGCCGAGATGAATCAACGCCGTCTTCTCGGTCTCGCCGGTGGCGCGAGACGCGGCCCGAAGGAGCTCGTCATCGATGTTCAGCGTCGTCCGCATGCAGATGAGTATGCATCGTTGATCTGCATGCCGCAACTCACTTCCCGCCGCGGGTGCTGGCGGCGGGGTCGGGGCCCAGGTGCGAGGTGTCGTTCCAGAGGCGGAGGAACGGCTCCTTGCCGGCGCGCAGCTCGACCAGGTTCAGCGCGCACTCGTCCTGCGGCCAGCGGAGGCGGTACTTCGCGATGGGCGCGCCGGTCAGCGCGGCGCCGAGGATGCGCAGCGTCGCCTTGTGCGAGACGGCGAGGACCGGCTGGTCGCTGCCCTCGTGCCGGGAGCGGATCTCGTCCAGGGCCTCGAGCGCGCGCTCGGCCACCTGCGCCGCCGTCTCGCCGCCCGCCGGCGCCATCGCCGACGGATCGGCCAGCCACGCCTTGTACCGCCCCGGATTCAAGGCCCGCGCCTGCTCGGCCGAGAGGCCTTCCCAGCCGCCGTAATCGATTTCAATCAAGCCCGGCATTGGAATCGATTGGAAGCCGGGCGCGATCAGGGCGGCAGTCTCCTGGGTGCGGCCTAAAGGCGAGCGATAGACCGCGGCCCATTGGAGGCCGGCCAGCCGCGCGCCCAAGAGCCTCGCCTGCTCGCGCCCATGATCGGTCAGCGGCAATTCGCGCTGGCCATTGAAGGAATCGACCGCGCTCGAGGCCGTCTGGGCGTGGCGGGCGAGATAGAGCAGCACTTCAGGCCCCCTTGGCGACGAAGTTCTCACGCACGTAGCGGACCGTGTCGCTGAGCGTCTCGACCGGATCGCGCGGCCGGAAACCGAGCACGCGCTCGCTCTTCGCCGCATCGATGAAGAACCAGCACTCGCCCATCTCGACGTCGCTGGCGGGCAGGTCGGGCTCGCGGCCCCGGCTGCGGGCGAAGCGCTCGAGCAGATGCGCGGCGGCGACCTTGACCGGCGAGGGCAGGCGCAGCAGGGGCGGCGGCTGGTGGGCGATGCGGCCCAGGCGGGCGAAGAACTCGTCGAAGTCCCAGTTGACCGCGCCCAGCAGGTGCCGCTCGCCGAGGTTGCCCTGGGTCAGCGCCGCCACGAAGGCCTGCGCCGCGTCGCGGACGTCGACGAAGGAGATTCCGCCGCGCGGCATCACCGGGATCCGCCCCATGAGGAAGCGGAAGATGTCCTGTGTCGACGACATGCGGGCATCGCCCGGGCCGAGCAGCAGCGACGGATTGAGGACGATGACGGGCAGCCCGCGCCGGGCGTGCTCCAGCGCCACCTTCTCCTCGTAGATCTTCGACAGGTAGTAGGGCCAGCGCCCGACGGTCTCGATGGGGTAGTCGTCCGCTTCCGTCGCGATCCGCCGGGTGCGCGAGACGCCGATGGTGCCCGACGAGCTGGCCAGCACGATGCGCTCGAGCCCGCCTGCCGCCTCGAGGAGATGGCGGGTCCCCTCGACGTGCAGATCGTACATCTTGCGGGCGTCGGCAGGGTCGCGGCTGACCAGGCCGGCGAGGTGGTAGAGGCCCTGCACGCCCTGCAGGGCCTTGGCGACCGCGTCCTTGTCGAGCACGTCGCCGCGCACGACTTCGCAGCCGGGCAACGCGCTGCCCTTGCGCAGGAGCACGCGGACTTCGTGCCCGGCCTCGAGCAAGAGCGGGACGAGCGTCGAGCCGAGAAAGCCGGTGGCGCCGGTGACGAGGAGCTTCACCTCAGGCCTCCACCAGCCGCCCGGCTTCCAGCGCGGGGGGCGGCTTGCCGTCGCGCAACGCCTCGATCGCCAGGCGCACGATGCGGGTCACCTCGCGGTGCGCGGCCGAGCGCGAGAGACCTTGCGTCGCCGCCTTGAGCGCCTGGTACCGCAGCGCCGGCCCGATGCGGACCACGAGCTTGCGCCGCCGCCGCGGGTCGGGCGCGAAGGAGCCCTTGGGCATCGCCTCGTGCGTGCCCTCGAGATAGACGGGCAGGATGTCGACGCCCGCCGCGAAGCTGAGGAAGGCGATGGCCGGCTTGAATTCCTGAAGCTGCCCGTCCGGCGAGCGCGTGCCCTCGGGGAAGATGAGCAGGTGGTAACCGAAAGAGAGCGTCCGCACCGCCGTCTGCAGCGACTCCTTCAGGCCGCCGCGCCGCTCGATGGGCACCAGGTTGGTGAAGCTCCCGAACCAGGCCCGCTTCCAGGGGTTGTCGAAGAAGTAGTCGCGCGCCGCCAGCGAGGCGAGCTTCTTGCCCTCGTCGCCGAGGGCGATCTTGACCAGTCCGACGTCGAGGTGGCTGGCGTGGTTGGCCGCGACCAGGAAGGGCGCGTGCTGCGGGACGTGCCCGCGGCCGGTGACGTCGATCTCGAAGATGCGTCCGTAGAGCGTCTTCTGGAAGAACTCGATGGCCGCGCGCCCCGCCGCCGCCACCGTCTGCGGGACGGGGATCTCTCCCTCGGGCTCCTCCAGCGCCTCGCCCCGGGCCGGCTCGTCGAAGGGCGTGGCGAGGGCGCGGGAAAGCTCACCGGCGGTGGTCAGCGTCGCGTACTGCGATTCGGGCGGCGGCTTCACGCCAGCTTTTTCCAGCGCGGCGGTCAGCTCCGCGACCAGCAGCGAATCGAAGCCGAGGTCGGCGGCGAGGCGCGTCTGCGCGGTCACCGAGCCGCGCGGCTTCTGCGCAAGCTCGGCGAGGAGATCGAAGAGCCACCCGTCGCTGCCGCGCGGCTGGGTGGCGCCCTGCGTGGCCGCCTGGGTGGCCCGCTCCAGCCGCTGCAGCTCCAGGGCGACCAGCGGCCGCTTCACCTTGCGGGTGGAGGTCCTGGGAAGATCGCCGTCCCAGAAATGGAGGATCTTGACGCGCTTCCAGAGGGGCAGGTCGGAGGAGACGTCGGCGAAGTGCTCTGCGAGCATCCCGCGCACCTCGTCCCGCGTCTCGCCCTCGCGCGGCTCGCGCGGCACGCAGAGGCAGGCCGCCCGCTCGTGGCCCTTGCCGTCCGGGAGCCCGACCACGGACAGCTCCTTCATCAAGGGCGAGGCGCCGTAGAGCTCTTCCAGCTCGTCCGGATAGACGTTCTTGCCGCTGGCGTCGAGGATGAGGTCCTTCTTGCGGCCCACCAGCGAGAGGGCGCCGTCGGGGGCGATCTTTCCCAGGTCGCCGGTGTGCAGCCAGCCGTCCACCAGCACCTGCGCCGTCGACTTCGGATCGTCGAGGTACCCGGCCATGACGTTGGGCCCCTTGGCCAGCACCTCGCCGACGCCGTCCTTGTCCGGGTCGTCGATGCGCAGCTCGACGCCGGGCAGCGCCGGCCCCACCACGCCGGAGCGGAGCCGGTTCTGCGGAACCGTGACGGCGAGGACCGGCGCGGCCTCGGTGAGGCCGTAGCCTTCGGTCAGGTCGAAGCCCAGCTCGTGGAAGGCGCGCTGGACCTCTTCGGGCAGGGCGCTGCCGCCGGAGACGAGCAGCCGCAGCCGTCCGCCGAAGCGGTTGTGGATGGGCCAGAAGAGCAGCTTGCCGACGTTCAACGCGGTCCGGTTGCGCAGCTCGCCGTGCAGCGCCATCGCCGCCTGCACCGCGGCCCGGACGAGGCGGGGCCGCGCGGCGATCTCCTGCGTCAGCCGGCGATGCAACAATTGCCAGAGCGCGGGGACGCCGATCATCGCGTGCACCCGGCCGCTGTTCAGCGCCTCCGAGAGCCGGTCGGCGGTCAGCTCGTCGAGGTAGGTGATCTCGGCGCCGAGGAGCAGCGGCGTCAAGAGGCCACAGGAGAACTCGAAGGTGTGGTTGAGCGGGAGCACGCTGAGCACGCCTTCGCCGACGCGCAGGTCGAAGAGCCCGGCCAGCTTGGCGGCCAGCGAGGCGAAGTTGCGGTGGGTGAGCAGGACGCCCTTGGGCTTGCCGGTGGTGCCGCTGGTGAAGAGCACCGAGGCGACGTCGTCGGCGGCGGCGCTCTTGCGCAGGGGAGGCAGCCCGCCCGCGTCGGCGCCGCGCAAGAGCTCCGGGAGCAGCACCGTCCGCAGGCCGGGCACCGGGCCCAGCTTCTCCGCGGCCCGCGGGCTGGCGACGAGGATCTCCGCCTTGGCCGCCGCCGCGCAGTTCTGCACTTCGGCTGGCGAGAGGTTCGGGTCGAGCGGTGCCGCGGCCGCGCCGGCTTTGAGGATCCCGAAGTAAGCCATCGCCCACTCGGGGCGGTTCTCGGACATGAGCAAGACGCGGCTGCCCGCGCGCACGCCCGCCGCCTGCAGCGCGCGACCGGCGCGATCGGAGAAGTGCGCCAGCTCGTCGTAGGTGACCCGGTCGTCGCGGGTGCGCGCCAGCTCGGCCGCGTCGTCCTCGCCCGCGTAGAAGCGCAGGGCCACGCGCGGCCCGTAGGCGTGCACCGCGCCGGCGAGGAGCTGCAGCAGATCCTTGGGCTGCGGCACCGCGCGGCGCAGCGCCTTGCTCTCCTCTTCCAGCCCGGGAAAGACCCACTCCTCGAGGCCGGCCATGTGCACCTCGAGCCAGTAGTGGCGCCAGTCGAGGCCTTCGGGGTCCCAGGGCAGCTTCTGCCGATCCTCTGCGCGCAGCTGCGCCCAGAGCGCGCGGGTGTGGACGCACTGGAAGATGAAGCGCTCGCCGGCGATGAAGGGGATGAAGAGGTCCCAGGTCATCTCCAGCTGCCCCAGCTGCCGATCGACGCTCTCCAGCGCCTGGTCCGCGCGGGCCAGCAGCGCCGTTCCCACCGGGGTGCCCCACCTGAGCCCGCGCTTCTCGATGAGCTTGCGCAGCCCCTTGGCGGCGGCGCGGAAGAGCGGCGCGCTGGTGGCCTGGTAGACCTGCGCCGAGGCCGGATAGGGCTCGAGCCAGGTGTCGAGCCAGGTCTTGAAGGCGCTGTGCTCGCCGCGGTCGGTGCGCTCGCGGAAGTAGCGCCGCTTGTAGAGCGCCACCAGCTCCACCGAGCGCCGCACGTAGAAGGGATTGACGTCGCCGGAGGCGAGCTGGAAGACCCGCTGCTCGAGCCGCTGCGCGCAGGCGGCGCCGGCGACGCCGAGGATTCCGGCGGCGACCAGGTCGACCGGGATCAGGTCGAGGACCAGCTTGTCCCCGGCCGGAAAGACACGCTGCCCCTTGAGGCCCATGAAGGCCAGCGGGGCGGAGGTGGTGAAGCCCTCGTTCCAGCCTGGAAAGGGAAAGCGCAGCGCGCTCTCGACGATGGCGGGCCGCACCAGCGCATACGTGCAGCCGCTGGCGGCAATGGCCTGCTCTCCCATTGCCTTGGTATAGGTATAGGTATTGGGCCAGCCCCAGGCCTTGGCGCGATCCATGCCGGCTTCCACCAGCTGCGCAGCGAGCCACAGCTTGCGCTCGCGGCCGGCGGCGAGGCGGAGCGCCTTCTCGTCGGCGGGATCGCGGCCCTCCTCCTCGAGGCGCTGGACGGCGGCGGCGCGGAACCGGGCGGCCAGCGCGTGGTCGTCGGCCTGCGCCCGGGTGCGCGCCACCAGCGCGTCGACGTCCTTCAATTCGGTGTCCACCGAGAAGGGCACCCGCGCCGCCTCGCCCAGGTCGTGCGCCTTGGGATAGCTGCCCACCAGCGGCTCATCCTCGAAGACCGGCCCCCGCCGCGTGCCGGCGACGAAGCAGGTGGAGATGTGCACGAGCGTGGCACCGGTCTTCTTGCACAGCTCTGCCGCGTTGCGCGCGCCCTCGGTGTTGACCGAGACGGCAAACTCCAGCGAAGGATTGAAGGTCACCAGGCCGGCGGAGTTGATCAGGCAGGCGAGCTTTCCGGTGAGCCTTTCCACCTGCTCCGCGGAGAGGCCCAGCATGGGGTCGGTGACGTCGCCCGCCAGCGGGACGCACTTGTCGCGGAGAAAGGCGTCGAGCTGGTCGCCATGTCGCTCCCGCAGAGGCCGGAAGGGCGGGGACGTCGCCACTTTCCCGAAAAACCTGTCGTCTGCCGTGCCGCCCGCGCGGGGCCGGACCAGGACGTAGACCTTGCCGACCTCGGGATAGCGGTCGAGCAGCATGGTGAGCGCGACCTTGCCGAGAAAACCGGTGACGCCGGTGATGAGGATCTCGCGGCCCCGGAAGGCCCGGGAGAGGTCGATCGTCTCCACTACGGCTCCGCCTTGGCCGCGAGGCCGGGCTTCGCCGCGGACGCGCCTCCCTGCTCGGGCAGGAGCTTCGCACCCTCGTCGGCGATGAGGGCGACGTCGGTCATCACCAGGGGCGGGTGGTGCATGAGGCTGATGTTGGCCGAGCGCCCTTGCCGCCCGCGGGCCATGTCGATGGCCTCCGCCAGGGTGTCGGCGCGCTCCCAGCCCATCATCTTCGCGACGTGGGTGTTCTCGGTGCCGACGGCGATGATCTGACCCATGTGCTGGCGCCCGTTTTCGCCCCAGTACCACATATAGAAGGGGTGGGCGCCGTGATAGGCATTTCCCTTGCGGTACAAGTGCACGTACGAAGGGTTTTGCGCGAACTCCTTTTCGTACTTCTTGTGCAGGGTCATCGCGTCGGTGGTCTCCGGCAGGAGCCGGTGGAAGAACTCGATGTAGCTCGGGTGCTGGACCGGGTCGAACTCGTCCATGCAGGGATGGGTGATGATGAGGGTCCCGCCCTTCTTGATGAGCGGGACGCCGCGGTTCATGTTGAAGAAGTAGCCGCAGGCCATCACCTGCACCAGCAGGGGATTGAGCACCGCTCCGATATTATAGGGGCTGATATACGGAATCCCCGCAATCACGATATCGGCCTGCCCGCGCACGTTGACGAAGAGCTGCTGGCGGCTCACCTCGAGGATCTTGGCGTGCGTCAGCTCGGTGCGCCCGGCGGCGCAGGCGATGAGGCCATAGGCGGCGGGCACGCGATGGAAGATGTTCTGCCGCAGGGCCCGCGGCGTCTTGCCCAGCGTCCAGCGCATCCCCTCCAGGGCCAGGCGATCGAAGTCGGTGAAGTCCTCCTCGCGTTTTCCCAGGAAGGCCATCGGCCCGTCGAACATCTTGTTGTTGAGCGCGGTCTCGATGTGGAAGACGTTGACGTGCTGGTCGATGACCCGCCCGATGCGATCCACCGACGCGTGCAGCTCCGAATGCTTCGGCTCCATATACGACTTGCTGGCGCGGATGGCCGAGGGGTTGTGGTGCGCCTTCAGCCCCAGGTAGTCGGTGAGGCCGGTGCCGACCGACTTGTGCCCGCCGTCCATGGGCACGAAGTTCACGTTCAGGTAGATGACCAGGTCGGCTTCGGTGGCTTTCTTCGAGATGCGGACCTTCTCGCCCGTCTCGGTCACGCCCAATTCGACGATGCCGCCCGGCTCCTCGGCGTCGTGGTTGGAATAGCGATCCGGATAGTACGCATCGAAGATCCGGGTTCCCACCATGCGCTTCATCTCCGCCTCGGTGAGGCGGCGGTGCAGGGCATTGGCGATGAGCAGCTCGACGTCGTCGACGCCGGAGTCGGCGCAGAGCTGCAGCACGATCTCCAGCATCATCTGCCGGACGTCGGGCGTGCGCATGGGCGGCAGCGGCAGCGAGATGTCGTCGATGGCGATGAGGACGCGCATCCCCGGCCGCAGCTGCGCGTGCAGCGGGTCGCAGCCTTCGGGGTGGTTGACCGCCCAGCGGATGGCCGCGCGCCAGTTGGACAGCTCCTCGATGGGCGGATTGGGGAAGATGACGCGGGTGCCGACCGGGACCTCCTCGAGGAGGATCTCGGTGTCGGAGAAGAGCATCCGCGGCGGGGAGCGCTTCTCCTGGATGACGACCTGGGAATCCTCGTCGTAGCTCTGCCGCAGTCTGTCCAGCGAACGCATCGGGCTCCCCTTCGAGTGGAGCCGGGACTTTTACCCGAAGCCGGGTGCGTTTCCCACCGCGGACGCAGAATGGGGTCGACCTGCTCCCGGGGCCGTCAGTCCAGCTTCTTGGAGAACCGCAGGGAGGCGAGCACCACCAGCGCGACGAGGATGGCAGCCATCCAGGTGACTTCGCCCGCGACGTCGGCGAAGCCGCTCCCCTTGAGGACGATGCCGCGCACGATGCGCAGGAAGTGGGTCAGCGGCAGGGCCTGCGAGAGAACTTGCGCCAACCTCGGCATCGCCTCCCAGGGGAACATGAAGCCGGAGAGAAGTATATTTGGTAGTAAAAAGAAAAAGCTCATCTGCATCGCCTGCTGCTGCGTGTGCGCCAGCGTGGAGAAGAAGAGCCCCAGCGCCAGGTTGGCGGCGATGAAGATGAAGGCGAGCAGGTAGAGCAGGACCAGCGACCCGACGAAGGGCACGCCGAACACCCAGTGGCCGAGGAGGAGGACGAGGCTCATCTGGACATAGCCCATGGCCACGTAGGGCACGATCTTCCCGACGATCAATTCCCCGCGCCGCAGCGGCGAGACGATGAGCTGCTCCAGCGTCCCGCGCTCCCGCTCGCGGGCGATGGCCATCGAGGTGAGCATGACCATGGTCATGGTGAGGATGACGCCGACCAGGCCGGGCACGATGTAGACGGAGGTCTTGAGCTCGGAGTTGAACCAGGTGTCGGGCTCGAGGGTGATCGCCGCCGCCGCCCCGCCGCGAAGGATCGACAGCTCGGCCGAGCGCGCCTGCGCCAGGCCGGCGGCGGTGTTGACGGCGCTCGCCACCGTCTGCGGGTCGCTGCCGTCCACCACCAGCTGCAGGACCGCCCTGCGCCCGCGCAGGAGGTCGCTCGCGTAGCCGGGCGGGACCACCAGCGCCACCCGGGCCGCCCCGCTGCGCAGCGCCCGGGCGATCTCGTCGTAGCCGCGCACCTCGCCCTTGAGGTCGTAGAAGCCGGTGGCCCGCAGTCCCTGCGCGAAGTCGCGCGACTGCGCGCTCCGGTCCTGGTCGAAGACCACCATCGGGATGTGCCGCACGTCGGTGTCGATGGCGTAGCCGAAGAGCATCAGCTGCACCACCGGCAGCGCCACCATCATGGCCAGGGTCAGCCGGTCGCGGCGCAGCTGCAAGAGCTCCTTGAGCGCGATCGACCAGAGCCGCGAGGCGCTGGCGGCGGCCTGCGTCCGCGCCGTCATCGGGCCTCCGCCGGCAGCGAGGTCTTCATGCCGCCCCCGCCTCGTGCCGGACCATCGAGACGAAGGCGTCCTCCACCGTCGTCCGCGCCGGCCGCGAAGAGAGCAGCGCCGGGCCCAGCACCCGACGCGCCAGCTCTTCGGGATCGACGGCGCCCAGCACCGCCAGCCGCAGGGTGGTCCCGTAGTGGGCCACCTCGTCCACCTCGGGAAGGTGGCGCAACCGCCCGGCCGTCCGCGGCGCGTCGGCGACTTGCAGCTCGGCGACCCGGAGGTTTCGCCGCTCGACGATCTCCGCCGGCGTGCCGGTGTCGAGCACGCTGCCGCGGAAGATGAAGCAGAGGCGGTGGCAGCGCTCGGCCTCGTCCATGTAGTGGGTGGTCACCAGCACGGTGGTGCCCTCCGCCGAGAGCCGGTGGATCTGCTCCCAGAACTCGCGGCGGCTGACCGGATCGACGCCCGCGGTCGGCTCGTCGAGGAAGAGCAGGGGCGGCTGGTGGATGGTGGCGCAGGCCAGGGCCACCCGCTGCTTCCAGCCGCCCGAGAGCGTGCCGGCGATCTGGCCCCGTAGTTGTTGCAACCCGGTTGCATCAAGCACCTCGCCGATGCGGGCCTGCCGGCCTCCCGACGGCACCCCGTAGAGCCCGGCGTAGAAGCGCAGGTTCTCGAAGACGGTCAGGTCCTCGTAGAGCGAGAACCGCTGGGTCATGTAGCCGATGCGCTCCTTGATCCGCTCGGCCTCGCGGGCGAGGTCGAAGCCCACCACCGTGCCGCTCCCGCCCGAGGGGTCGAGGATGCCGCAGAGCATCCTGATCGTCGTGCTCTTGCCGGCGCCGTTGGGGCCGAGCACGCCGAAGATCTCGCCGCGCCGGACCTCCAGCGAGACGTCGCGCACCGCCTGGAGGGCGCCGAAGCTGCGCGAGAGGTGCTCGGCGTGGATGATGACCGTCACCGGCTGAGCTCGGCGAAGGCCGGCACGCCGGCGTGCAGCTTTCCCTGCGGATCCTCGAGCGCGATGCGCACCCGCACCACCAGGTGGGGCCGCTCCTTCTCGCTGAAGAGGTAGCGCGGGGTGAACTCGACGGTGCGGCCCACCATCTCGACCGCGCCGGCGAAGCGGTCGGGCGCGGCGTCGACGTGCACCGAGGCTCGGGTTCCCGGCCGCAGGCCGTTCAACTCGCCCTGCGGGACGAAGACGTCGAGGTAGGGGCGCCGCGTCTCGCCCAGCGTCGCCACCGGCGTTCCCGGCTGGACCACCTCGCCGGGCTCGACGTGGGTGTCGAGCACTTCCCCGGCGAGGCCGGCGCGCAGGACGAAGCGGGCGAGGCGCGCCTCCTCGGCGTCGAGCGCCGCGTGCGCCTGCGACGACCGCGCCAGCGCCATCTTCACCTCCTGCGAGCGCGCGCCCGCCTTCAGCGCCAGAAGGCGCTCCTCGGCCGCCTGCCGCTCCGCCACCGTACGCTGGTGCTGCCCCTGCGCCTCCTCGAGCTGCGCGGGCGGCACCGCGCCCTCCGCCCGCAGCTTCCGCATCCGCTCGAGGGAATCGGCCCGCGTCTGCTCCGCGGCCCGGGCCCCCCGCAGCTGCGCCTCGGCGGCGCGGACCTCTTCGCCCCGCGCCCCCGCCCTGAGGAGCTCGAGCTGCGCGTCGGCCGCCCGCGCCTCCGCCGCCTTGGCCTCCCGCAACGGTCGCTCCAGCCCGTCGTCGAGGAGCGCCAGGACCTGTCCCTCCTCCGCCCGCTCGCCGCGCCGCACCCGCAGCTCGCGGACCCGGCCGGCGACCTCGAAGGCGAGCACCCGCTGGTGCAGCTCGACGATGCCCTGGTACTGCCGCGCCTCCTCCGCGCCCCCGCCGCCGCGCGCGCAGGCGCAACAGATCGCCAGCAGGAGCCGCCTCATCCCCGCCGTCCCGAGGTGAGGGTGAGCTGCAGCGCGGGCCCGAGCAGGTCGATGAGCCGCTCCTCGCTCGCCGAGGCGAGGGGCTCGACCCGGAGGAGGTAGCGGGCGAGGAAGAGGCCCATCATCTGGCTGGCCACCAGCTCGCCCCGCAGCGCCGCCTCGGGTCCGGGCAGGGCGGCCTCGAGGAGACCCACGGCGGTGCTCTCGATGGCGCGGCGGAGGATGGCGGCCGCCTCCGGATGGGAGACGCAGGAGCGGAGCAGGCTCTGCACCGTCTGCGCGCGGTGGTGGAAGAACGAGCTGAGATAGAAGGCGGCGAGGCGGCGGCCCAGCGTCTTGCGGTCGCCCTCGAGGACCGCCTGCAGCTCCGCCGGCTTGAACGGCAGCTCGAGGCTGGCCTCGAAGAGCCCGGCCTTTCTGCCGAAGAAATGGACCACCAGCCCGGGGTCGACCCGGGCCTGGGCGGCCACCGCCCGGAAGGTGGCGCCGCCGTAGCCCTTGCGGGCAAAGAGGGCCCGCGCCGCCTTGAGGATGGCCGTCCGGGTGGAGGTCTGGCCGCGCCGGCGCCCTGTCCGCGATTTCAACACGCGTTGAATTCTACGCGTGTTGAAATCCAGCGGTCAAGCGCCTACGGCTGGATCACCCGCAGGGAGCCGGCGCCGCCGTCGACCAGGTAGATGCGGCCGTCGGCGCCGCGGATGAGCCCGAGCGGCACCTCGAACGAGGCCGCGCGCCCGGTGCCGTCGTTGACGCCCATCTGCCCGCTGCCGGCCCAGGTCTGCACCCGGGTGGTGTCGGCGGTGCTGCCGGGGGTCACCAGCCGCAGGCGCTGGCTGGCCGAGTCGGAGAGCAGCAGCGTGCCCGCGTTCCAGAGCAGCCCGGCCTGGGCCTGGATCTGGGCGGTGGTGCCGGGCCCGTCCGAGAAGCCGAGTCCGCCCGCGATCAGCGTGGTGATGGTCCGCGCCGGGTCGGTGCCGATGACCTTGAGCTTCCCGGTCGAGCTGGCGACGAAGAAGATGCGCCCGTCCGGCGCGACGGCGACCGCGGTGGGGAAATAGAAGGTCGCGCTGGCCGCCGGGCCGTCGGCGTCGTCGCCCCAGTGGGTGACCGCGAGGGTGGCGACGGTGGCGGTGGCCAGGTCCAGCGTGCGGATGGCCTGGTTGTTCATGTCGGCGATGACCAGGTGGGTGGCGTCGAGCCAGGCGAGCCCCATCGGCTCGTCGAGCCGCGCCGTCGCTCCGGCGCCGTCGACCTGGCCGCAGCTCATGAGGACGCCGGCAACGGTGGTCACCGTGTGCACGGCGTCGTTGGCGATCCTGCGGATGGAGCAGTTGTGCGTGTCGCTGACGTAGACGTTGCCGGCCGGGTCGGCCAGCACCGCGGTGGGCTGGAAGAAGCGCGCCTGCAGCCCGGGGACGTTGTCGTAGCGCGAGCTGCCGCCGGGGTTGCCGTCGCCCGCGTAGGCGGTGACGTGCCCGGTGGCGTCGACGCGCCAGATGCGGTGCGCGCGGACGTCGGCCACCACCAGGCTGCCGTCGGGAAGCTGGGTGATCCCGGAAGGGCCGGGCAGGCCAGTCGCGAGCGTGCTCACCGCCGTGGCCCAGACCGGATCGGGCGGGCGCAAGGCCGGGGCGGTGACGGTCTTGAGGGCGTCGGGCACCGGCAGCCCGAGGCCGAGCTGCAGGAGGTTGGCCGTCATCCGTTCGACGCGGGAATCGCGCAGCGGCCCGTCGAGCCCGCGCGCCCAGTAGATGGTCCCGGCGCCGAAGACGAAGGCGCCGCTGGGCGCGGTGTAGAGGACCGACTCCGAGTAGCCCGGCTTTCCCTCGGCGTCGACCAGCGGAGAGTGCCCGACCACCGTGACCGGCGCCGGCGTGAGGCCGGCGAAAGGGCGGTCGTATTCGTAGCCCACCAGCTGCGGCAGCGTGTCGCCGTCGTGCAGGCCGGTGCCCGCGTAGAGCGGATGGCCGGAGTTGACCACCGTCCACGGCTGGCCGAAGAGCAGCCAGCTCTCGTACATGGTGCCGGAGAGCGCCTCCTCCGGCAGGTTGATGGGCGCGTCGCGGAAGCGCCCCGTCTGGTCCGGCGTGTTGTAGAGCGGATCGGAGGAAGGGCGCTTCTTGTAGCAGGTGAGCACCCGGGCGTTGCCGTCGACGCCGGGGCTGGAAAGGCGGCTCTTCCAGTAGGCTTCGTTGCCGCCGAAGAAGAAGAGCGGCACGCCCTGGTCGCGCGCGGCCTGCACGGCGGTGCGCTCCTCGGTGGGCCAGTACTCGTCGTGGCCGACGGAGAGGAAGGCGCCGCGTGCGGTCAGGGCCGGGGCGCCTTCGCGGGCGACGTCGAGGTTGGTGGTGTAGCTGACGTCGTAGCCGTTGCGCTCGAGGTAGCGGGCCATGAGCGCCTCGTAGCGCATCAGCTGGCCGGTGCCGCAGTCGGCGGCGTAGGGCCGGTCGAAGCTGACCGCCACCGCGAAGCCGCCCGGGACCGGGTCGGCGGAGGTGTAGAGGCTCTCGCTGCCCCAGCTGTTGTAGGCCTGGAAGGTGGTGACGCTCGACTGGAAATAGAGGTCGGCGGGGCGCTGGTCCTTGACCACCAGCGGCACGAAGACTCCGACGTTGTCGCTGCGCAGGACGCGCACGAGGTAGAGCCCGGAGACGGCGTCTCGCGGGACGGTGACGGCAAAGGTCGGGGTCCAGGCGCAGCGGATGAGCCCGGTGGTGGTGTCGTTGCTGCAGGTGGACTGGCCGGCGACCTGGGTGTTGCCGGTGAGCACCGCGCGGGCGCCGGCGCCGCCGTACCAGCCGAGCCGGTAGAGCGTCCAAGACGCGGTCCGGGCGGCGTCGGAGGCGACCATGAGTTGAACGGTGTCGCCGGCGCTGGCGCTGACGCGGTCGGCGTAGCCTTCCAGCTGGTGGCCCTGCGCCTTGCTGAAGCCGGAGTTCCAGGTGGGGCTGCCGGTCTTCTGGTTCTCGCCGGGGATGGGGTTCAGGTAACCGGTGCGCGGAGGAGGCCAGCGCAGCACGGGTCCGCCGTCCACGCCGCCGTCCGAGGGAGTGCCCCCGTCCGCCGCAGGACCGCCGTCGGTGCCAGGACCCCCATCGGTGCCAGGACCACCGCCGGTTCCAGTCCCGCCGTCGGGTCCAGTCCCGCCGTCGACTGGACCGCCGTCCGTCGAGCCTCCGCTGCCGTTCCGCGGGCCCGTACCGCCACCCTCGGGCGGAGTCGCTCCCGGCCGGCAACCCAGCAAGACCACCATCCCCACCACGCCCATCCATCGCATCGGGGCAAGCTGGGGAGCGGGCGAGAGAGCGGCAACCCTGCCGCTCAGCGGATTGTCTCCGATCCGACGCGCGGCGCGTGCCGGCGCCCGGGCCGGGTCATTTCACGCCGACCGCGTCCGGCTCCGGAAGCGAGCGAGGGCGCTTCAGCCACAGGTTCCAGAGGGAGCCGGCCAGCAGCAGGGCCACGCCGGCGTAGAGAAGAGGGGCAACGGTCCAGAGGATCCGGCCGGCGACGAAGGCGGCAGCGCCGGCGATGGACAAGACCGTGGGCCCGCGCTGCCCGTGGCTCCGCGCCGACCAGGCGACCGTCCCGACGCCGACGACGAGGAAGAACGACATCACGACCACCTGGGCGTGCGCGTTGAAGACGACGCCGAGCCCGAGCGCGGACAAGGCCCCCGCGTAGGCCGCGATGCAGAGCGGGCAGGTGGCGCTCGGCAAAAAAGCGATCACGGCGGCAGGCGCGAAAGCGAGCGACTTGAACCAGGGACGCGGCGTGGATTTCTCCGTGGACTTATCCAAGTGAACCTCTGTGACCGCGACCTGACGCTCGCGGCTAGCGCAGATCGAGGATTGGCCACTCGTAGGCCCGCGCGTGGGAGCGCAGCTTCGCGTCGGGGTTGACGGCCGTCGGTCGCCCGACCACCGCGAGCATCGGATAGTCCGAGAGGGAGTCGCTGTAGGCGTGCGATTGGTCCAGCCGCAGCCCGTGCTTGAGGCAGTAGTCGCGGATGCGGTTGGCCTTGTTGGCGCCCTCGACGATGGGCGGGATGACCCGGCCGGTGGCGAAGCCCTCGACGAACTCGAGCGTGTTGGCGATCATGTCGTCGGCGCCGAGGTAGTCGGCGAGCGGTTGCATGGTGATGTCGATGGCGCCGGTGCAGAGCACGATCTTGCAGTTGGCGCGGCGGCACTCGGCGATGATGTCGAGGGCTCCCTTGAAGACGGCGGGCTTGAGCACTTCCTCGCAGAGGTCGGGCGCCAGCTCGATGAGCCGGTCTTCCGAGAGCCCGCGGTAGGCGCGGTAGAAGAGCTCGTTGAAGATCTTCCGGTTGTACCGGTCGGCGACCGCATAGGCGGGCGCCATGGCGAGGCCCTTCAGGACGCGTTGCGCGGTGCCGAAGAGGGTGCCGCGGTTGAAGACGTAATAGGCGTAGGCGTGGACGACGTTGGTCGAGACCA
>JAYWAJ010000144.1:0-17327 GCA_043782525.1 Deltaproteobacteria bacterium
CCTCACCGACGCCGACCGCTCGATGGCGGTCTGCGAAGGCGGCCTCCTCCTCGTCAGCGCCGTCTCCGGCGTCAAGCACCAGACCGAGGCGCACTGGGAGATGGCGGCGGACCGTTCTCTGCCACTTCTCGCCTGCGTGAACAAGCTCGACAAGGAGCGGGCCAGCTTCCTGCGCGCACTGGACGACATTGAGAAGACGCTCAAGGCGAAGCCGGTGGCGCTGCAGTTGCCCATCGGACTGGGCGAGTCGTTCGCCGGCGTCGTCGATCTGATCGCGATGCGGGCGCACGTCTACACCGACCAGGGCGGCGGCAAGTTCGGCGGCTACACCGAGGAGGTGATTCCGGAGTCGCTCCTGCCCGAGGCGAAGCGGCTGCGCACCCGGCTGGTGGAGGCCGTCGCCGAGACCGACGACGCGCTGCTGGAAAGCTACCTCGACGGCAGGGAGCCGTCGGAGGAGGCGCTCATCGAAGGCATCGCCCACGCCGTCCTAGGCAGGCGCTTCCTTCCCGTCCTGGCCTGCGCGGCGCGGGCGGGCATCGGCGTCGACGACGTGGCGGCGGCCATCGTGCGCTTCTTGCCGTCGCCCCTCTCGCGGCGCGAGGTGAAGGGCAAGGACGCCAAGGGCGTGGAGCAGCTGCGCCCGGCCCTGCGCGACGCGCCGCTGGTCATGCTCGCCTTCCGCAACACCATCGACCACTTCATCGGGCGGCTCACCGCCTGCCGCATCTTCTCCGGCACGGTCAAGCACGGCAGCGTGGTGGTGAACCCCCGCACCGGGCATAGCGAGACGGTGCAGCACGTCTTCCGCATCGACGGCAACCGGACGTCGGAAGTGCCCGAGGCCTCCGCCGGCGAGATCGTCGGGCTGATGAAGCTGAAGGACGTCCACGTCGGCGACACCCTCTGCCAGGGGGACGCGCCGGTGCTGCGCCTCGAGCTGATTCCGGAGCCGAAGCGGGTCATCGCCTATGCGCTGAAGATCGACCGCGACCAGGAGGAGAAGGTCTCGGTGGCGCTGCACCGGCTCATCGAGGAGGACCCCTCGCTGGAGCTGGTGCGCGATCCGGAGACCCACGAGACGCTGCTCAAGGGCATGGGCCAGGTGCACATCGAGGTGGCGGTCGAGAAGCTGAAGCGCAAGTTCGACGCCGAGGTGCACCTCGAGCTGCCGCATCCGGCCTATCACGAGACCATCTCGGCGACGGCCAAGTCGCAGGGCCGCTACAAGCGGCAGAGCGGCGGGCGCGGGCAATATGGCGACTGCCACATCGAGCTCGAGCCCTTGCCGCGGGGGAGCGGCATCGAGTTCGAGGACGCCATCGTCGGCGGCTCGATCCCCCGCAACTTCATTCCCTCGGTGGAACACGGCATCCGCGACGCCGCCAAGACCGGCCCGCTGGGGAATTTTCCGCTGGTGGATTTCCGGGCGCGGCTGGTGGACGGGTCGTTCCATACCGTGGATAGCTCGGATATGGCCTTTCGCATTGCCGGATCAATGGCGCTGAAGAATGCGCTCAATGCCGCGAAGCCGGTGCTGCTCGAGCCGATGATGCGGCTGGAAGTGGTGGTGCCCGACGAGATGCTGGGGGAGGTGATCGCGGACCTGACCTCGCGGCGGGGGAAGATCTCCGGGATGGAGCCCACCTCCAAGGGCACGCTCATCCACGCCGCCGCGCCCCAGGCGGAATTGCGCACCTATGCGCCCGAATTGCGCTCGCTGACCAAGGGGCTCGGGTACTTCACCATGGAGCTGGAGAGCTACGAGGAGGTGCCGTCGCACGAGGCGCAGAAAGTGCTGGCGCAGCGGGCGACGGAGCTGGGAAAGGGCGACCCGAAGCCGACGCAGCCGGGCAAGGGGCGGGCGTAGGTCAGGGCTTGACCCAGTTGTAGTCGGCCGGCCCGCCCCGCCGCGTGAGCAGAAGGCAGTCGGCTCCAGAACTACAAATAAATTGATGCACCATCTTGGCGGGAATGACGAAATAGGTGCCCGCCGCGGCCTGGTGCGTCTTGCCATCCAGGAGCAAGGTTCCCTTGCCCGAGACCAGCACGGTGTACTCGGCATGCGAGTGCCAGTGCGCGGGCAGGCCAGCGCCGGCGGGAGTCCTGGAATAGGCGGTCGGCCCCTTCGTCGCCGGATCGACGCCGATGAGCGCGCTCTGCGAGCCCTTGGGCGCCTGCGGCATGGTCGCCTCGGCGAACTTGGCGGTGGCGACGTCCGCCACCAGCGCTTCTTCGGTGGAGGGCGGAGTTGCGGCGGCGGCCCCGGCGGCGATCAACACTGCTGCGAGCGTGTGCATAAATCTCCTCGGTCAGGTCTTCGGCGACCATAGGCCGGATGCGGATCGTTTTGCCAACCGGCCTGGTGCGGTTGCTCTATGCTTCCCCATAGGTCGATTCCAGATAACGCTCGATCTCGAGGCTCTCGAACATCCGCGCCGAGGTGTTGGGGTCGTACAGGTACGGCACCTGCATCTTGCCGGACATCTCCACGAAGGCGCGGCGGCGCCTGGAGCCTTTGGCGACGTTGTGCAACAGGTACGGCAACTCCAGCTCGCTGAGCACCGCCCGCACCATCCTGCAGTAGGGCGACGATTCGAACGACCAGAGCTCGAGGGGCACCGCCGGCGCCCGCGACGGACGCGCCACCGCCCCGCGCTGGCCGGTGAGCACCCGCGCGGCGCCGCCGGTGGCGAAGCGGACCGGAGGAAGATTGACGAAACGCGGCGGACGGCCGGTGCCGTAGCGCTGGTGCAGGTGGGCCACGATCTCGCGCGCGCCGGTCAGCGTGGCGGGCGCGTTCGGATCCTCGAGGCGCGGCACGGTGCCGCCAGAGAGCTCGGGGCGAAAGCGCGCTCCGCCCACGGGACAGGGACGCACCTCGGCGTCCAGATCCAGCGAGGAGAGGGCCTCGCGCACCATCCGCGAATAGGGGCAGCGCTCGAACTCCCACAGGCGCATCGGCAACGCGGGCCGCGGCCCGAGCCGGACGATCGAGGTGCCCGCCGCCAGCCGCAGCCCGGAAGCGGTGAAGCCGCCGACGATGAGCCACTTGCGCGACGCGGGAAGCCCCGGGTCCCTGACGCCCTGCCAGAGGGCTTGGGCGATCTGCCGGGCGAGGACGGGGAGCGAGGGCACGCGCTGTTCGACCCCACGGCTGCGGGGCACGACTCCGGTGAGAGGTGGGTCGCAAGCTAGCACGACGGGTCTTGCGCGTCCGACGCGGGTCGGTCACGGTGCGCGCACCATGCGCTCTTCGATCGTCCTCGCGGCGCTCTTCTCCTGCGCCCATGCGGCGCCGCCGCCGTCGATCTCCGCCCTCGAGCTGGTGGAGTCCGTGCCGGTCGAGACCACGCTCGACCATCCGGAGATCCGCGACGCCTGGCAGGTGTGGCCGGAGATGATCGGGCAGGCGACCGCGCGCATCGATCTCGCCGAGTTCTACGCCAGCGACGAGCCGGGGAGCCGGCTGACGCCGGTGATCGTCGCGCTGGAGCAGGCGGCCGCCCGGGGCGTGCGGGTGCGTTTTTTGGCGGAGGCCAACTTCGTCAAGATCTACCCGGAGGTGCTGCAGGCGCTGGCGGCGCACGGCGTCGAGGTCCGCATCTTCGAGGTGAAGAAGCTCATGGGCGGAGTTCTCCACGCCAAGTACTTCGTCGTCGACGGGCGCGAGGCGTATCTCGGCTCGCAGAACTTCGACTGGCGCAGCCTGCAGCACATCCAGGAGCTGGGCGTGCGCTTCCGCCAGCCGGACGCGGTCCGCGCGCTGGAAGACATCTACGCGCTGGACTGGGCGCTGGCCGCGGGCGCGGCGACGCCCCGGCCGTCGGGCGCCTACGAATTTCCCCAGCACACCAAGGACGGCGCCGAGGTGACGCTGCTCGCCAGCCCGCGCGGGTTTCTGCCCGACGAGAAGCTGTGGGACCTGCCAGCGCTGGTGGAGCTGATCGACTCGGCGCGCCGCTCGGTGCGGGTCCAGCTCTTGACGTACGCGGAGGTCCCGGGGCTGCAGGCGGCGCTGATCCGCGCGGCAGCCCGGGGCGCCGCGGTGACCCTGCTCGTCTCCGACTGGGAGCTGCGTCCGAAGACGCTGCGCGAGCTGCGCGCCCTCGACCCGCGCCTCGCCGTGCGCATCTTCACCGTGCCGCAGGCGCAGGCGGGCTTCATCCCCTTCGCCCGCGTCGCCCATGCCAAGTACTGCGTGGTGGACGCGGCCCGCGGCTGGGTGGGCACCAGCAACTGGGAGCCCGACTACTTCTTCAAGAGCCGCAACGTCGGCCTCCTCCTCGACGGCGGGCAGATCCCGACGCAGCTGGAGGCGTTCTTCCTCGGCAACTGGAGCTCGCAGTACGCGGCGCCCTTCGACCGCGCCCGCGAGTACACTGCGCCGCGCATTTCAAAGGGAGGCGAACCGTGACGTTCCTCATGCTGGTGCTCCTGGCCGGGCCGGTCCACCCGATGGGCATGACGGCGATGAAGCCGGTGGTGTGCAAGACGGTGGACGAGGCCAGGGGCAAGACGGGCGCGGAGCTGGCCCAGGTCATCGAAGCCGAGGCGGCGAAGTTTGCCCGCTCCAACTACGCGCTCTCGGCGCTCCTGCCCGGCGATCCGCCCATCGCCTGCTTCCGCTCGCTGGCGGACCCGGCCAGCCTGCCGCGCGGCGCGCGCTGAAGCGCCAGCGGCGCCCCCCGCACCAGCACCAACACGACGTCGGCCACGGGAAACGAGGACGAGCGCGAGCACGGCTCTAAATGGATGGCATTGCTCCTAGTCGTCGCCCCAGCCCTCGGTGCCGGTCTTGCCCTGCAGGCCCTTGGACTTCTTCCTCTCCTCCTGCTTCTTCACCGCTTCCTTCGACGCGGGCGCCGGCGGGTCGGCGGCGGCCTTCGACTCGGCCTTCGAGAGTGCCGCCGCGGGGATGACGACCTTGCGCTCGCGCGCGACGAGGCCCGGCTCGTCGGCAGTCGCGGCCGCGGGGAGCATCGCGCCTGGCATCACCGGCTTGCGGGCCGGCCCGGGAGCGCCGCGCGTGTCAGCTGCCGGCGCGGAAGTGGCGGCAGCCTCGGCCATCTCCGCCCCGGCGTCGTCGGCCGCGACCAGCTTGCGGGCGGCGGCCTGCGTCTCGAGCTCGATCTGGTCCGCGTCGGTCCCGTCCGCCGAGAGCGTCAGCGTCTTCGCCGCGATGATCCGGTGCTTCACCGCATCGACCAGCGCCAGCACCACCGAGACGCGGCTCTCCTCCTGCGACCGCACCGACCCGACCAGCACCCGCTCCAGCGAGAACTCCTGCGCCAGCGCCGAGACGTTCTTGCCCGCCGTCCCGCGCCCCACTTCGTCGGAGGCGCCGGCGATGATCTGGTTCAGGCTGGCGGCGGTCGGCGTCGCCGAGAGCGTGATGCTCTGCCGCGCTCCCTTGCGCGGCGCGACGTCGATCAGCTCCGCGGTCGGATAGAAGCCGGCCCGCTCGACGCGCAGCAGGTGCCGTCCGGCGGGCAGCTCCGCGTGCACGGGAGAGGGGCCCTTCGGCTCGCCGTCCACCTGCACCCGCGCGCCGGCGGGGCGGGTGTCGACGTCGAGGAACCCGCGCCGGGTGGCGTACTCGTGCGCGCTCACCGCCGGCAGCCCCAGGTCGAAGTCCTGCAGCGCCCGCTGGTACTTCGCCGCCGCCTCGGGCCAGCCTTTCGCCGCCGCCGAGGCGTTGCCCCCGGCGACCAGGCGGCGGCCTTCGTCCGCCTTCTGCGCCTGCTCCACGGTGGACTCGACCGAGAGCGCGTGCCCGAGGTCGACCACTTCGTAGAGGGGCGTGTGCAGGAGCACCGTCTCGACGGCCGTCGCCACCCGCGTGGTCGGGTGGCGGGCGCCTTCGTCCATCGGAATCAGGAAGGCCTGGGCGCGGTGTCGCGGCCCGTCGTACTTGCGGGCATGGCTCGCCTCGGGGCTGTCGGACCCCGGGCGCATCAGGGAGGGGGCGTCGTCTCCCGACGGGTCGCTGGTGTCCACCGGCTCCTCTTGAGCAAAGGCGGCGGCGGGACAGAGCAGCAGCAGGCAGAGGAGGGAGCCCATGGAGGAATCCTAAGCGGCAAGGGAGGCCTCAGGCCATGCCCACGACGCCGGACCCGTGCTATGAGGCGCCGCCTTCGGGTTCGCCGCGGGGATCGACAGATCAGCCGTCTTCGAGCATATTTGAGACAGGATGCCTGAACAGATGAGCATGTTCGCCGGAGCAGGGGGCAAGGGGCGGAAGGGCGGGTCGCCGGGCAACGGCGCGCCGCCGCCGCCCCAGGATATCCCGACGCCGCTGCATGAAGAGGCGCGGCGCCGCTACCTCAACTACGCCCTCAGCGTCATCACCTCGCGGGCGCTGCCCGACGTGCGCGACGGCCTCAAGCCCGTCCAGCGCCGCATCATCTACGGCATGTTCCACGACCACCGCCTCACCCACGACGCCAAGTACCAGAAGTGCGCCAAGGTGGTGGGCACCATCATGGGCGGCTATCACCCGCACGGCGACGTCGCCATCTACGACGCGCTGGTGCGCATGGCCCAGGACTTCTCGCTGCGCTACCCGCTGGTGGACGGTCACGGCAACTTCGGCTCGCTGGACGGCGACGGCGCCGCGGCCATGCGCTACACCGAATGCCGGCTGGCGGGGCTGGCGGCGGAGCTGGTCGGCGAGCTGGCCAAGCGCACCATCGACTACCGGCCCAACTACGACGGCACGACCTTCGAGCCCATCGTCATCCCGGCGCGCCTGCCGCAGCTCTTGATGAACGGCACCACCGGCATTGCGGTGGGCATGGCCACCAACATCCCGCCGCACAACCTGAACGAGCTGTGCGAGGCGCTCATCGAGCTGTCGAAGCACGGCGATCTGGAGGTCAAGGATCTCTTGAAGTTCATCAAGGGGCCGGATTTCCCCACCGGCGCCCAGATCCTGAATTCCAAGGCCGAGCTGCGCACCATCTATGAGACCGGACAGGGGTCGGTGCGCGTCCGCGGCGAGTGGAAGACGGAAGATCTGCCCCGGGGCGGCAAGCAGATCGTCATTACCTCCATTCCCTATATGCTCAACAAGAGTACGCTGGTCACCAAGATCGCCGAGGTGATCACCGAGCGGAAGCTGACGCCGCTGGTCAACGTCATCGACGAGAGCACCAAGGACGTCCGCGTCGTGCTGGAGATCAAGCGCGATACCGACCCGGAATTGGTCATGGCGTATCTCTATAAGCATACCCCGCTGCAGACCAACTTCGGCGTCAACCTCACCTGCCTCGTTCCCACCGACAACCCGGAGGTGGGCGCGCCCAAGCGGCTGGATCTGAAATCCATCCTTCGCTACTTCCTCGACTTCCGCTTCCAGGTGGTGACGCGGCGCTTCGGGTTCGACCTTTTGGAAGTGCAGAAGCGCCTGCACATCCTCGAAGGCTTCGAGAAGGTCTACGACGCCCTCGACGAGATGATCCGCATCATCCGCAAGAGCGAAGGCAAGGCCGACGCGGCGGAGAAGCTGGTCAAGCGGTTCGAGCTGTCGGACGAGCAGGCCGACGCCATCCTCGAAATGAAGGTCTACCGGCTGGCGCGCCTGGAGATCCTCGTCATCCAGAAGGAGGCCCGGGAGAAGCGCGCCGACCAGAAGCGGCTCAAGGAGCTCTTGGGCAGCGACAAGCTGCGCTGGGGCGTGGTGCGCGAGGAGATCGTCGAGATCCAGAAGGCCTATGGAGACAAGCGGCGCACCCGCATCGGTGGCGCCGGCGCCGAGGAGATCGAGTACAGCGAAGAGGCCTTCATCGCCGACGAGGACGCCCACGTGGTCCTCACCCGCGACGGCTGGGTCAAGCGGGTGCGCGAGATCAAGGACCCGGCGACGACGCGCGTGCGCGAGGGCGACGAGGTGGCTTTCGTGCTGGCCGGCTCCCTGAAGAGCAACCTGGTCTTTTTCAGCAACTTCGGCACGGCCTATGTCACGCGCTTCAACGACGTGCCCCCCTCGAGCGGATATGGGGACCCGATCCAGAAGCTCTTCAAGTTTGACGACAACGAGCGGGTGGTCGGGGCGCTCTCGCTGGATCCGCGGGTGCCGCAGGCGGAGAAGTTATTGGCCATCTCGCGCAAGGGATATGGATTGCGCTTTGCAATGGCCGCGCACAGCGAGCTCTCGACCCGGGCGGGGCGGCGCTTTGCCAAGCCGGGCGAGGGCGACGAGCTCTTCGGCGTGGTGCCGGTGAAGGACAAGGATCTGCTGGCGGTGGTGACCGAAGAGAGCCACACGCTGGTGACGCGGGTCGAGGAGATCAACGAATTGGCCGGGCCGGGCCGCGGCGTCACCGTCATCAAGGTGGACGACGACGACAAGGTCATCGCCTTCCTCGCCACCTCGGACAAGCAGGCGCAGGTGGCGCTCGAGACCTCCAAGGGCCGCAAGCTGGAGCTGACCACCTTCCGGCAGGACCCGGTGGCGCGCGGGGGCAAGGGCCACCAGCTGGTGAAGCGGGACAAGGTGAAGGCGCTGCCGCAGCCGCCGGTCTTCGTGGCGCTGCCCGAGGAGAAGAAATAATGGCGGTGCGCAAGACGACCTACAACGCGGCCGACATCCAGGTGCTCGAGGGCCTGGAGCCGGTGCGCAAGCGGCCGGCCATGTATATCGGCGGGACCGATACCACCGGATATCATCATCTCCTATGGGAGATCCTCGACAACTCCGTCGACGAGGTCATCAACGGATATGCGGCGCGCATCGAGGTCACCCTGCACAAGGACGGCAAGACCGCGACCATCACCGACGACGGGCGCGGGATCCCCGTCGACGTCATGCCGAAATACAAGAAGCCCGCCATCGAAGTCATCCTGACGACGCTGCACTCGGGCGGGAAGTTCGATCAGGGCAACTATATCCATTCCGGCGGATTGCACGGCGTCGGCTCGAGCGTGGTCAATGCCCTCTCCTCGAGCCTGATCGCGCGGGTCAAGCGCGACGGCAAGCATTACGTGCAGACCTATTCCAAGGGCCTGGCCACCTCGAAGCTGAAGTCGGAAGGCAATGCCCGCGGCACCGGCACCAGCATGGAGTTCACGCCCGACGCGGAGATCTTCGGGCTCAAGGCGCGCTTCGACGCCGAGCTGATCCGCGACCGGCTGGAGGCGAAGAGCTATCTCCACCGCGGGATGACGGTGGTCTTCCGCGACGAGACGAAGAACCCTGCCGTCGAGGATACCTACCAGCACGACGGCGGCATCTCGGAATACCTCGCCAAAGTCGTCGCCCAGCGGGGGAAGAACACCGTGCCCGCCGCGCAGCGGGCGCCGGGGACGCCTGCTCCTCCCGAGCCGGTCGCCACCACCGAGGAAGGCCTCTCCGAGGAGACCACCGCGCAAGGAGGGGAGATCCCCACCGTGCCGCCGGTCGCGCCGCTGGCCATTCCGCCGGGCGCGCTCTTCTACAAGACCAGCGAGGGCGACGTACGCCTGGAAGTGGCGCTGGTCTGGACCGAATCCACCGACGAGCACCTGCGCAGCTACGTCAACGGCATTCCCACGCCCAACGGCGGCACCCACGAAGCCGGCCTGCGCAGCGGCATCGTCAAGGCCGTCCGCAATTACCTGGAGACGCACGGCCTCGCGCCCAAGAGCGTGACCTTGTCGGCGGAGGACATCCGCGAAGGCATTTGCGCCATATTAAGCTCCTATGTGGTGGAGCCGCAGTTCCAGGGGCAGACCAAGGGGCGGCTCAACAACGCGGAGACCGCGGCGCAGGTGGACGGCGTGGTCCGGCCGGCGCTGGAAAAGTGGCTCAACGAGAACCAGACGGTGGCCGAGCCCATCGTGGCGCGGATCATCCTGGCGGCCCGCGCCCGCGAGGCCTCCCGCGCGGCGGTGCAGCAGATCACCCGCAAGACGGCCATCTCCCATCGCTTGAACCTGCCGGGCAAGCTGGCCGACTGCGCCTCCACCAATCCGGCGGAGAGCGAGCTCTTCATCGTCGAGGGCGATTCGGCAGGCGGCTCCGCCAAGCAGGGGCGCGACCGGCGCACCCAGGCCATCCTTCCCTTGCGCGGAAAGGTCCTCAACGCCGAGCAGGCGTCGAGCGAGAAGGTCGGGCAGAACAAGGAACTCCAGGACATCGTCTCGGCGCTGGGCTGCGGCATCGGCGACGACTTCAAGGTCGCCAACCTCCGCTATGGAAAAGTCTTCCTGCTCATGGACGCCGACTCCGACGGCCACCACATCTCGACGCTGCTGCTGACCTTCTTCTACCGGCATATGCGCGAGCTGATCAAACAGGGGCACGTCTATATCGCCCAGCCGCCGCTCTACAAGATCGAGATCGGCAAGGACACCTGGTGGGCGCTCGACGACACCGACCGCGAGCGCATCCTGCGCGACCATTCCAAGGGAAATGCCAAGCCCAACATCATGCGCTTCAAGGGCCTGGGCGAGATGACCGCCGACGAGCTCAAGTCCACCACGCTGGACGTGAAGAAGCGCATCAGCCTGCGGGTGACCATCACGCAGGAGAACGACCTGGTCACCGAGCAGACCATCAACGACCTGCTCGGCAAGGACGTGAGCGCGCGCTTCCGCTTCATCATGGAGCGGGCGGCCGAGGTGAAGGAGCTGGATCTGTAGCGGCGCGCGCGGCGCCGCCGGATAGAATGGGACCATGGCCCTCTACGTCCGGCAGCTGAAGCTCGGCCCGATGGAAAACTTCGTCTACCTGGTCGGCGCCGCCGAAGCGCGCGAGACGGCCATCATCGACGCGGCCTGGGACGTGGAGGCGGCGGTCCGCGCCGCCGAGGAGGACGGGCGCGTCCTCACCCATGCGCTGGTCAGCCATCACCACGCCGATCATGTCAACGGCTTGCCCGAGGTGCTGGCGCGGGGCGGGATCCGGGTGCACGCCCACGGGGCGGACATTCCCAGGCTCGCGCCGGAGTTGCAGCGCGAAGTCACGCCGGTCGCGGCCGGCGACGCCGTCGATGTCGGCCCGCTGCGCATCGCCGCCATGCACACGCCGGGGCACACGCCCGGCTCCACCTGCTGGCACGCCGGCGACGCGCTCTTCGCCGGCGACACCGTCTTCGTCAACGCCTGCGGCCGCTGCGACTTCGCCGGCGGCGATCCCGAACAGATGTTCGACAGCCTCAAGCGCGTCTCGCAGCTGCCTGACGAGGTCCGCCTCTTTCCCGGCCACGACTACGGCGACGTGCCCGTCTCCAGCATCAAGCGCGAGCGCGAGCGCAATCCCTACTTCCAGAAGCTGGCCTCGTTGACCGACTTCGTCGCCCTGCGCATGCGGCCCCGCCAGTAGCGGGGTCTTCAGAGCTGCGCGGTGGTCAGCCACCGCTGGTTCTGCTCGGTGCCGTCGAAGGTGCCGGTGGTCTTGAACTTCTCCCACTGGCCGTTCTGCGCCTGCGGGGCGGTGCGCGCGAGGAGCTTCTGGCGCTCGGCGTCGGGCATCGGCACAAATGACGTCCCGAGCCAGAGCGCCTGCTCGAGGACGCCGATGCTGTCGCAGCCCGTGACGGTGAGGCTGAGGCCCGGCACGCTCATCGCGTAGCGCAGGCATTCGAGCGCGCTGGCGGCGCCGCTCTCGAGGATGAGCCCGGCGCCCAGCGACTTCATGCCCAGGACCGCGATCCCTTCCTGCTGCGCCAGCGGGATGATCTCCTTCTCGAAGCTCCGGTAATGGGCGTCGAGGACGTTGACCGGCATCTGCACGGTATCGAAATGAAACCCATTGGATTTCGCGGTCTCGATCATATGCCGGTGAATGCGCGGATCCTTATGACCGGTAAAGCCGATGAAGCGCAGCTTGCCGGCCTTCCTCGCCGCCACCAGCGCCTCGATGGTGCCGCCCTTTGCGAAGCAGCGCTCCGGATCGTCGTCGCGGATGACCTCGTGGATCTGCACCAGGTCGATCCTCTCCGTCTGCAGGCGCTTGAGCGACTGCTCCAGCTGGTCGCGGGCCGACTGCGCGGTGCGGCCGTCGAGCTTGGTCATGAGGAAGGCCTTCTCGCGGTAGCCGTCCCGCAGCGCCTTGCCCATCCGCTCCTCGGACTTGCCGTCGTGGTAGTCCCAGCAGTTGTCCATGAAGTTCAGGCCGTGGTCGAGCGCGGTCCGGACGATGCGCAGGCTCTCCTGCTCGTCCTTCGGCAGGCCGAGGTGATATCCGCCCAGCCCGAGGACCGAGACCTCCACGCCGGTGCGGCCCAGCTGGCGGGTCTTCATCCGCGCGCCGGCCGCCACCTGGTACTTGCCGGCCGGCACGTTGCCGGTCGGCGCGCCGCCCGCTTGCTTCTCCTTCGCTCCGCCGGATGCCGCTGCCATCAGTCCTCCTCCGAGAATCGCCTTCATGATTCCGCGCCGGGTGGCCATGCGAGAGAAGCTAGTCACCGGGCGGGTCCGGCGGCGCGCGGCCTCAGCGCACTTTGTCGGCTATCAGAGGAGCGACCGGCCGCGCTAGATACCCTGCGCCGCGCGGCGCAGCGCGCCCGCCGGGTCGATCGACACCACCGGTCCGTGACAGGTGAATACCCGCTGCAGGCCGGGGGTGTCCGCCAGGCGCAGCAGCTGGTCGCGCAGCGCCCGCTTGTCGCGCATGCCGATCAGCTTGATGAGCCGCGGAACGCGCAAGCTGCCGCTCAGCCCGACCAGCTTGAGGAGCATCCCGGGCACTCCCGCGGCGGGCGTGGCGTTGGCGAGGGCATCGCCGGGAAAGCAGAGCGTCGTCTCGTGTCCGGCGGTGACGATGGCGACCGTGTCGCCCATTTTCGTCCCGGCGAGATCCTCGACGCGCACGCCGCCGTCCGCGGGCAAGAGCTCGAGCCAGCCGTCGACCGCTGCAATGGGCGAGACGCGCTTCCTCGCCCCGGGCGCCGCCAGCACGCGCAGTCCCGGATAGCGGACCTGGTACGAGCCCAGATCGAGGCGGTGGAAGCCGTTGCCGGCAAGCGCGAAGGCCGGCTCGCCGAAGGCCTCGATCTCGCGCATCGCCTCCGCCTCGAGCGCGACGGCGTTGAGGAAGAGCAGGCGCCCGTCGGAGAAGCGCGCGATGCCCATCCGCCGGCGGAGCGGACCTTGCGGCAGGGCGCTCTCGACGCTCCAGAGGTTGGGCTGCAGCTTCTCGAGCGGCGTGTGCGGAAGGACGGTCCAGGGGCGGGGCATCGCCGCAGACTACAGGGCCGGCGCCGGGCTGTCCGCACGGGCCTGCAGCACGAGGATGCGCCGCAGCGTCAGCGCCACCAGCACGATGCTGAGCAGGCCCCAGGCGACGCCCCAGACGATGGCGGGAATGAACGTCGCCCGCGCCAGCGCGTCCGCGTCGGTGCCGCCGGACGCGGACGAGAGGTGGAGCAGGTCGTCGCGGATGTCGTAGAGCGCGTAGCAGCACGAAAACGCCGCCAGGAAGACCAGCACGCCCCGGCGCAAGAACGCCGCGCCGAAGCGCGCCAGCAGGCCCAGCGCCAGCGTGCAGCCGCCCACGAAGACGAGGGTGAAGCCGTCGCGCACATAGAGGAGGGTGACCAGCGCGCACCAGGCGGCCAGCGCGATGAGCGGCCAGCGCCCCTCTTTCGAGCGGGCCGCGATCCAGAGGAGCACGCAGCCCGAGACGGTGGACCCGACGTAGCCGGCGCTCGAGATGACGATGGAGCGCAGGAGCGAGGGCGGATAGCGGGAAAAGGTCACGCCGCCCTCGTCGGGGCTGATCTGGATGCGATCGACCGAACCGCCGACGAGCAGCGTGGCGGCGGCATGGCCGCTCTCGTGCATCAGCACCACCAGCAGCTTGAACGGGTAGAGCGGCCAGCTGCTCCAGAAGAGCACGCCCAGCACCGCCGCCGCCAGGAGCGCGAAGAGGAGCTTGCCGTCGAAGTGGTGCTCCGCGTCCATAGCCCTTAGTGTACGCGCGAACCTCGCGAAAGTTTCAGGCCCATGGGTGATCTCCTCATCGTCGGCACGCTGCACACCCTGGACCCGGCGCGTCCACGGGCGGGCGCGGCGTTGGTGCGCAACGGCCGGTTCGTCCGGGTCGGCAGCCGGGCGGAGTGCGAGAAGGAGGCGCGGGCGGATCTCAAGTTCATCGAGCTGGGCGCGGGATGCGCGGTGCCCGGCCTCATCGATGCGCACGGACACCCGCTCCTGCACGGCCGCATGCTGGCGGAGGTGCGGCTGGGCGGCGCGCGCAGCGAGCAGGAGTGCGTCGAGCGGGTGGCGAAGTATGCCCAGCTGGTGCCGGCCGGCGCCTGGATCCGCGGGTCGGGCTGGGATCAGAACCTGTGGCCCGCGCGGGAATTCCCCGGCGGCGAGCTGCTCAGCGCCTCGACGCCCGGACATCCGGTGGCGCTCTCGCGCATCGACGTGCATGCGCTCTGGTGCAACACCGCCGCGCTGAAGGCCGCCGGCCTCGACGGGCGCACCGCCGATCCGCCCGGGGGCCGCATCCTGCGCGGGCCGGACGGGGCGCCCACCGGCGTGCTCATCGACACCGCCATGGACCTGGTGCGCAGGGCCATTCCGCCGCCCCGGCCGCGGGAGGCCGAAGAGGCGCTCCTGCGATCGCTGCAGGCGCTGGCCGCCGTCGGGATCACCGCGGTGCACGACGCGGCGGCAGGGGCGGAGGTGCTGGCGGCGTACCGGCGGCTGGCGGAGAACGACGACCTGCCGGTGCGCATCTACGCCATGATCGACGGACAGGGCGCGGATCTGGACGAGCGCATGCGCGAGTGGCGCGAGACGCCCAGCATCGGCCGGCTGACCGTGCGCGCGGTCAAGCTCTTTGCCGACGGCGCGCTGGGCAGCCGCGGGGCGGCCATGTTCGACCCGTACGAAGACGACTCCGGCAACACCGGCCTCTGGCTGATGGACCCGCGCGAGCTGGAAGGCCGCGTCGCCAAGGTGGCGGCGGCCGGCTTCCAGCCCTGCGTGCATTGCATCGGCGACCAGGCCTGCGCGCTGGTGCTGCAGGCCTTCACCAAGGTGCCGCGCGATCTCCGCCCCCGCGCCGAACACCTCCAGATCCTGCGCGCCCGCGACGTCCCGCTGCTCAAGCGGTCGGGCGCCATCGCCTCCATGCAGCCGACCCACGCCACCAGCGACGCGCCCTGGGCAGAGTCGCGGCTGGGGCGCGGCACCGAGCGGCAGCGCGGCGCCTACGCCTGGCGGCAGGCGCTGGAGGCGGGGGCGAAGCTGGCCTTCGGCAGCGACTTTCCCGTCGAGGGAATCGATCCCCGCGAAGGGCTGCGCGCCGCCGTCGCCCGCAAGTCCGCGTCCGGCGCCGTCTGGATGCCCGAGCAGCGGCTGACGCGCGAGGAGGCGCTGCACGCCTTCACCGCCGGCGCCGCCTATGCCGAATTCGCGGAGGGCCGCCGCGGCGCCATCCGCGAAGGCTTCGAGGCGGACTTCACCGTCTTCGCCAGGGACCTGCTCGAAGTCCACGTCGATGAATTGCCCCAGGTCCCGGTGCAGGCCACCGTCGTCGGAGGACGCGTCGAGTACGCCGGGCCTTGACCTCAGCCCGCCCGCGGCGGAAACGTACGCGCCTCGAATGATTCCTCCCCCCAAAGAGAACTGCCCCGACGTCGAGGACTGCTTCTCCGATCCCTCGGAGATCGGCCACGTCTGCGGCTACGGCCCCATCTGCGGCACCTGCGTCGTCTACCGCGTGCTGGAGACGCGCCGCGGCCTTCTCCTCGGCACCTGCCGCATCCGCACCGACCGGGGGGAATTTCCCTGCACCGCCCCCATCTGCGACTCGTACGTCCCGCGGGCCGGCGCCTTCGACGCGAAAGGCCGGCCGACCCAGGCGGGGGATTCTGCGGTGGTGCAGTTGGCGCGGGCGCAGAAGGTCTTGCAGGGGCGCCCGCGACCCGGCCCGAAGCCCGAAGCCCGAAGCCCGAGGCCAGTCATTCCGGATGGTCCAGTGGGAGTCGTCGAGATGACCCGAGAAGAGCTCAAGGCGCTGATCCGCGAGGCGATGGACGAGGAGCGGGGCGGAGGGATCACGCAGCTCGCGCCCAAGTGGGAAGGCGGGACGGCCTTCTTGAAGCCGCTCGACCCCGCGCTGCAGGGCAAGGAGCTGCCGCTGGAAGCGCTCTTCCACAAAGTGGTGATGATCCGCGACAAGCTGCGGGTGATGGAGCAGAAGATCAACGCCAACGCCAAGCTCACCGACGCCGAGAAGGTCGACCTGCAGGCGTACATCACCGGCTGCTACGGCTCGCTGACGACTTTCAATGTCCTCTTCCGGGACAAGGACGACGGCTTTCGCGGCGCGGGAGGCAAGGAATGATCCTCGCGCTCCTGCTCGCGCTCTCGCCGGCGAAGCTCCAGCAGATCCAGACGGAGCTGCAGCGGCAGAAGATCGACGCCTGGCTCTTCTACGACTTCCGCCGCTCGGACGAGATCGCCTACCGCACGCTGGGCCTCGACCCGCAGGGAGTCCGCACCCGCCGCTGGTACTGCCTGGTCCCTGCCCACGGCGAGCCGCGCAAGTTGCTGCACGCCATCGAGCCGCGGGCGCTGGACGCGGTGCCCGGCCCGTCGACGACCTACACCTCCTGGCGGACCCGCGACCGCGAGCTGGGGGCGATGCTGCGCGGGCTGCACAAGGTCGCCATGCAGTACTCGCCGCGCAACGAGCTGCCGACGCTGGGCAAGGTCGACGCCGGCACGCTGGAGCTGGTGCGCTCGCTGGGCCCCGAGGTCGTCTCCAGCGCCGAGCTGGTGGCCGCGGTCGAAAGCACGCTCTCGCCGGAAGAGCTGGCCTCGCAGGCGCGCGCCTCCGACTTGATTTCGGGAGATATCGAGGCGGTGGCGCAGGAGGCGGCCCGGCGCATCCGCGAGGGCAAGCCCGCCACCGAGCGCGAGCTGCAAGATTTCGCCCTGCAGCGCTGGGCGAAGGAAGGGCTGGACGACGAGGGCGGAAGGCCCGGCGTCGCGGTCGATGCCCACACCGCCGATCCCCACTATTCGCCTCCGGAGCAGGGGTCGGCCGTGGCCGGGCGCGGCAGCGTTCTGCTCCTCGACTTCTCTGCCCGGCTGGGCGCGGGCGGGATCTACGGCGACCTGACGCGGGTCTTCTTCCTCGGCGAGAAGGTGCCCGACGAGGTGGCGCGCATCGCGGCCATCGTCTTCAAGGCGCGCGAGGCGGCGTTGAAGGTGCTCCAGGATGCGCCCCGCCTGCCCACCGGGGCGGAGATCGACATCGCCTCCCGCGCGGTGATCGAGAAGGCCGGCTACGGCGACCGCTTCCTCCACCGCACCGGCCACAACATCGGCATCCGCGGCCACGGCGACGGCGTCAACAACGACGACTTCGAGACCCGCGACGG
>JAYWAJ010000145.1:0-6462 GCA_043782525.1 Deltaproteobacteria bacterium
AAGCCGCCGCCCGCGCCCAGCTCGAACTCGAACTGGCTCTCGGTCAGCCAGCTCAGCGTCCCCCCCACCAGGCCGTACGGCGCGAAGGCGCTGCCGCCCTCGAGGCGCAGCACGTACTGGGGAGGACGGCCGCTCCCGCGGCGCTGGGACAGGTCCACCTCGTCGGCGAGGGCCGCCGTCGAGACGAAGAGCAAGAGGGCGAGAACGCGCACGCGCGGAGTCTATGCTTCCGCCTGTGCTGCTGCCATGCGTCGCGCTAGGGTGTTGTCCGCTGTGCGTTCGCCTCCATGGAGGGCCCGTAGCTCAACGGCAGAGCAGCCGGCTCATAACCGGTCGCATGCAGGTTCGAATCCTGCCGGGCCCATTTTCAGGCTTCGGGCCAGCCTGAAACGTCAGGCGTCAGGCCTCAGGCTTCAGGCCTCAGGTGGTGCGCCAGCGTTGACAACTCCGCCTGCAGGGGAGAAAAAGCGGTCCCCGCTCGGGAGGCAACGTTGTCGCGAGAGAAGCTGAAGGCGCTGGAGGAGCTGCAGAAGGTCGATCTGAAAATCCGTGACCTCGAGGCCGAGGCGGAGAAGCATCCAGCGCGGCTCAAGCAGATCGAGACCGAGCGGGGGCAGGCGAAGAACGCGCTCGACGCCACCCGCGGCAAGCTGGCCGACAACGAGCGCGCCCGCCGCCAGAACGAGCAGCTGCTCGGGCTCGAGCGGGAAAAGGTCAAGAAGTGGGAGTCGCGGCTCAACGAGCTGAAGACGCCGCGCGAATATGCGGCGCTGGCCCGCGAGCTGGACATCGCCAAGAAGACCAACCTCACGGCGGAGGAAGAGCTGAAGCGCCTCATCGGCGAGTACGACGACCTGCGCAAGCTGGTCGGTACCGGCGAGGCGGGGTTGTCGGAGAAGGAGGCGGTGGTCACGCGCGAAGGGCAGGAGATCCAGTCCTCGCTCGACGCCGTGCAGACGCAGATGCAGGAGCTGCAGGCGGAGCGGGCGCGGCTCATCGAGCAGTGCGACAAGTCGCTGGTCTCCAAGTACGAGCGCATCCGCAAGCAGCGCGGCGGCGTGGCGGTGGTCCCGGTGGTGAGCGGCACCTGCAAGGGCTGCCAGCGCAACATCCCGCCGCAGATGGCCAACAACCTGCTCACCTCCAGCGAGATCCTCAGCTGCCCCAACTGCCACCGCTTCATCTACGCCGGCGAAGAGCCGCAGGTCGAAGAAGCCGGAGTTTGACCGACGCCGCCCGCGGGGATGCGCTAGAGTCCGCGGCGGTCAGAGCCGTCCGGGCGGACGCCGGCGCACTCAAAACGCGCGGGAGGAAAGTCCGGGCTCCATAGGGCAGGGTGCTGGTTAACGACCAGCCGAGGCGACTCGCGGGACAGCGCCACAGAAAACAAACCGCCGGAGACGTTTCCGGTAAGGGTGAAACGGTGCGGTAAGAGCGCACCGCGCCCGTGGCGACACGGGCGGCAGGGCAAGCCCCACCCGGAGCAAGGGCACATAGGGGAGCAATGCGGCGGCCCGCCGCGCTCCCGGGTAGCCTGCTGGAGGCCGGCGGCAACGCCGGTCCTGGAGGAATGTCCGCCTCCGCCGAGGAGGTAACGACTCGGCGAGACAGAACCCGGCTTACAGGGCGGCTCTGACCATTTTCTTTTTCTTCCTTGAGGTTAGCGGTGGGGTTCGAGGGGTCCGTGGCCATTCTGTGGCCAAGTTCACCGACTTTTGCACCGCTTGGACGGAGATCGATCGCGATGGTGGCGAGGTCGGCCTGCGTGAACAGCTCCGGTCTCAGATGGGCGTAGCGCTCGGTCATCACGACCGAGTAGTGGCCGAGGATCGCCGAGAGCTTCTCGATCGAGTTGCCAGCCAGGACCCACTGCGAGGCGAAGGTGTGGCGCGTTGCCTCGTACCAGCCGAGGTCTGGCTGCGTGAGCTCGAGCTGTCCGAGCGCGACGCGGAGGTAGTTTCCCGGCGTTGCCTTGTCGATCTTCTTCCCGTCGCAGCGCATGGGCGGGATGACCCTGCCGGCGCCGCCGGACTTCAGTTTCCACTCGGTGAGAATGGGCAGCAGAGCGTCGAGGACCGGCACGATCCGGGAGTCGCCGTCCTTGAGCGGGCCGTTGACGGACTCGCGGACGTGGATGCGGCGCGCGACCAGGTCGAGGTGCGTCCAGCGCAGCGCGAACACCTCGCCGGTGCGCAGGCCGGCCAGGGCGCCGATCGCGTAGGCGACGTTCAGCGGCTCGGGCAGCGCGAGGAAGATGCGGCGCACGTCGTCCAGCCGCTCGATGAACGGCGTCTTCTTCGGGTCGTGAGTCGGGCGGATGAGCCGCATCAGCGACTTGGGAAGGCCGCGAGCAGGGTTGCCGGTCGCGAGCCCGCGCTCGGTGAGGTCGACGAAAACGGCCGAGAGGAGCGCAACGAAGATGCGGATCGTCGCCGGGTTCAGCTTCTCCGCCAGCTTCACCTCGACGAAGGCACGGATGCGGGCGACGTCCACTGCGCTCGGCTTGAGGTGGCCGAAGTGCGGCTCGATGTGCTTCCTCCAACGGTAGCGATCGCAGTCGGCCGCGCGGTGCGTGAGCTTCCGGCGCTCGAGGATGTCTGGCAGCAGTTCGGCCAGCGTCGGCAGCCCGCGTGGATCGGGCGGAAGCCCCGCGCGGTGCTGGGCCATGTCGCCGCGGATCTTCGCCAGCACGCGCTCGGCGTCCTCGCGAGTGGCGAAACCGCCACGCGCGCGGCGCTGGCCATTCTCTCGCCACCGGACCTGCCAGCCGCTGGATGTCTGGTGGATCTCGCCACTGCCCCACTGGCGGCGCTTTCTATGTCGTGTCATCGCGGTGCCTTCCTGGGTCGTCGCGGAGCTGGGCAGCGGCGCGGGCGACCTCATCGTCGGTCATAGGCCGGAGGGCTGACAAGTCCACGAGCACCTTCCGTCCGTCGCGCCGGGCTGGCCACTCTCCTGCGCGGACTCGCCGGCGCGCTGTCTTCTCGGAGACGCCCATTCGCCGGGCAGCCTCCTTGAGTGGCAACAGCGCGGGCGGCAACGCCTGGCGCATGGCTGCGAGCTCAGCGGTGACGCGCTGGAGGTCAGAGCGAAGAGGGACAAGCCGCGAAGAGAGCAGGGCGCCGAGCGTGTCTTCGAGACTCCCGCTCGCTCGTGAAGCTTCTCTCGGCGAGAAATCTCGACCGGCGTCGTTCGAACGCCGCCCCTGGCGCGATGCCATTCGGCGATCATCAAGGGCCATGTGTGATGTGCTACTACACTTCGCTTGTCTTACGCAACACTATTTGCTACATTCGATGTCGAATGAAGACTGATGTCTTACGAACGCATACGATGCATGGTCCGAAGAACGGGTCCGATGTTAAGAGCAGGGTCAGAATCGGTCCCTGGACCGCGTCCGATTTCGGATCTCACCCTCGAGGAAGACTGTGCCCTCCGCCCCTGTAGAGACTAACGAATCCCCGAGGAGTGCCCGGCCTCCGCAGCGTGCTGCAAACAGAGAGATACCTGCTCCGGCCTCTCCCTCCCAACCACTGGATGGAGAGGCCGGAGCCGGTATCTCTTTTCTAGAGGCGGAGGTCGGAGGAGTTGGGGAAGTTGAGGATGGGGCGGAGGGCAAGATTGGGATTGGTTCTTGGAGAGGAAGACTGACTTCCAGGGACAAGGAGTTGGTGAGTCACTTGGGGTTGGTGAGGTATCTGAGGACAGATCAAATTGCAGAACTGATATTTCCAGGGAGAGCGCAGTCGGTGATTTCGGGGCGGCTTGGGGAATTGTCGGAACGACATGGGAACACGAGGGCGCTGATCAAGAAGCTCTGGTTCGTGAACGGCGAGGGCAAGCGCGTTCTGGTCTGGGCACTGACGCCGTCGGGGTACGCGCTGGCCGGGGAGGAGCTCGGGCGGCAGTTCAAGGTTCCGCGACACGATGTGGCGCACCAGTTTCTCGAGCACGCGACGGGAGTGAACGATCTCTACGTCGCGCTGACGAGGAAGCCTGGGACTCCGACGCCGGCGCCACGGGGCAAGCCTGCCGACGACTTCGCTCGGCTTCCCATCTTGTTCCGATGGGTCGCGACCGAGGATCTCGAACTGCCCTTCAAGGAGTACGTCAGCCGCGCTCCGGACCACGTCGCGGACCGCCGCCTGCAGCCGGACGCGATGCTCGAGGACCTGGTCCGCAAGCGCCGCTACCTGATCGAGTTCGAGACCGGCTCGGCGACGGTCCGCAACGCGCAGCACAAGACGGCCACGCTAACGAAGCTCGGGCGCTACTCCAGTTTCCTCCTCACGCCCACGACCACGTCCGGTAACGAGACGTATTACAGCAAGCACTTCCGCGATGGTTACAAGCCAATCGTTGTCTTCCTCACGCGGACGGCAGCCAGGCGCGACACCATCGTCAAGGCGGCCGAGGAATACTGGACCGCAATCGACGTGCGCTTCGCGCTGCGCGCGCTCACCGTCGCAGAGGCCGGCGCCGAATTCCGGGCGCAGCTCATCGGCGACGCGCCCCGCTCCGCCGCTCCGCTCGCCAATCCGCCGCTCGTCGCCGCGCCGGCGACCCTCGACGGAGTCATGGTCTCCTTCAGGGAAATCGAGCTTCTCGAGCGCTTCTACCAAGAGGCGCTGCAGATCATCCAGGAGGTCCGCCACACCGTGCGCGCGGGCAGGTCGGTGCTCACGGAGCCGCGCTATCCCAAGCTCATGAACCCGGCGGCGATGCTGCTGCAGCGGCTCGTGCGTTAGGCCGCCAACCGCAACGAAAGGAAGACAGCGAATGCCAAAGACCCTCGAACTCGACTTCAAACTCTTCAACGTCCGTCTGCCGACCGGCACGGTCGAGCGCATCCACCGCTACCGCGACCACCTCAACCAAACTCAGCCCGGCATCGAAGCCAGCGCCAGCACCGCGGCCCGCATGCTGCTCTTCCGTGCGCTTGAGCAAGTCGAGGAGGAGATGGGGGTCCGCAAAAAGCAGAAGAAGTGACGGGCCGGATGCTTCGGCTTGCGCGTCGGTGCTGTCCGGGGATACTGCGACGCCCTCGACATCCAGGATCGCGATGCTGCTCACCGTCAGTACGACCGCCACGCCTGCCACGGACCTCGGGTACTTGCTCGCCAAGAACCCGTCGCGGCTGCACACGTTCGACCTCGCCTTCGGGAAGGTGCACGTCTTCTACCCAGAGGCGTCGCCCGAGCGGTGCACGGCGGCGCTGCTGCTCGATGTCGATCCAGTGGGCCTCGTTCGTGGCCGCCAGGGCCCGCCCGGCGAAGGCGGGGCGCTGGAGCAGTACGTGAACGACCGGCCCTACGTGGCCTCGTCGTTCTTGAGCGTCGCCATCGCGCGCGTGCTGGGCTCGGCCCTCGGCGGCCGGAGCAAGGACCGGCCTGAGCTCGCGCAGCAGGCGATCCCGCTGGAGGCACGCATCTCGGTCCTGCCGTGCCGGGGCGGCGAGGACTTCCTGCGCCGGCTGTTCGAGCCCCTGGGCTACGAGGTCACGGCGATCCAGCACGCCCTAGACGAGGCGAACCCGGAGTGGGGCGCGAGCCGGTACTTCACCGTCACGCTGCGCGCGACGAAGCGCCTCGCGGACCTGCTGACTCACCTCTACGTCCTGGTTCCGGTCCTCGACGACGACAAGCACTACTGGGTGAGCCACGACGAGGTGGAGAAGCTGCTTCGCCACGGCGCAGGCTGGCTGGAAAAGCACCCCGAGCGGGAAGCCATCGCGCGGCGCTACCTCGCGCACCAGAAGAGTCTCGCCCGCGCCGCGCTCGAACGCCTCGTCATCGAGGAGGACCCGGAGGAGGTCGCGGAGCAACCCGTCCGGGTTGAGCAGGAGGCAGAGCTCGAGCGGCCTCTCAGCCTCGACGAGCAGCGCCGCTCCGCCGTCGTCGCTGCGCTGAAGGACTCGTGCGCGGCGCGCGTTCTCGATCTCGGATGCGGTGAGGGCAAGCTGCTCAAGGCGTTGCTCGGGGATAAGCAGTTCACCGAGATCGTCGGTATGGACGTGTCGCTGCGGTCCCTGGAGATAGCGGAGGAGAAGCTGGGCCTCGGCATCGGCGGCCGGATGCCCGACAAGCAGCGTGAGCGCATCCGGCTGCTCCACGGGTCGCTGCTCTATCGCGACCAGCGGCTCGCCGGGTTCGACGCGGCGGCCGTGGTCGAGGTCATCGAGCACCTGGACGAGCCGCGCCTCGCGGCATTCGAGCGCGCGCTGTTCGAGTTCGCTCGGCCCGGCACCGCCGTTCTCACCACACCGAACGCTGAGTACAACGTGAAGTTCGCGGGGCTCCCCGCCGGCAAGTTCCGGCACAAGGACCACCGCTTCGAGTGGACCCGCGCGCAGTTCGAGGCGTGGGCTCAGGGCGTGGCCGGGCGCTTCGGGTATGCGGTGCGGTTCGCTTCTGTGGGTCCGGTCGATGAGCAGCTCGGCGCGCCGACGCAAATGGCGGTGTT
>JAYWAJ010000146.1:0-6431 GCA_043782525.1 Deltaproteobacteria bacterium
ATTCCCATCGACTACCTCGGCTTCCAGATCGAGGACCGCTTCGTGGTCGGCTACGGGCTCGACGCGGCGGAGAAGTACCGCAACGTGCCGTTCATCGGCGTCAAGAAGGGGACTTGATGGCCGACGAAGCTCCCAAGCGCGGTGGAGGCGGGCTGCAGCGGCTGGTGCTCTGGCTGGTCATCGCGGCCCTGCTCGCAACGGTGTGGTACCTCGCCTCCGAGCGCAACGAGCGGCACTTCCGGGTCGTCGCCGAGAACGGGCAGCTGGTCATCGAGCGGGGCCGCTTCTTTCCCATGGGCACGGCGGCGTCGGCCGACAAGATCTACGCGCCGGTGTCCCTGGTGGCCGGCGACAAGCCGCCGCCCGAGCAGGAGTTCGACGATCAGAACGGCCTCGACCGCCACCTCTTCGGCCTCCTTCAGGAATGGGCGAAGGCCGCGGCGAAGAAGGGCGACACCCACGCGGCGGCCGCCCTGGTCGAGCGGGCGGGCCAGCTGCCGGGCCTCACCGGCGCGCAGGTGGCCGAGCTGGTGGCGATGAAGGCGGGGCTTGCCTGGGACGACGCCGGCACCGGCGTGCAGCAGGCGGCCGCCCAGCTCGACGCCGCCGTGCAGAACTTCCTCGTGGTGGCGGCGGGCAAGGGCCCCCATGCCTTGGTGGCGCAGCAGGAGGCCGATCGCCTGCGCGTCGTGGTCCAGGAGCTGCGCAATTCCGCTCCCAGAGCCACGACTCCGCCGCAGGCGCCCGCTCCGCCGCCTGCTCCTCCGGCGAAATAGCGAATTGTTGGAAGCCCTTCGGGTGCGGTAAAACGATCCGCGCCCATGACGACACCGCTCGGAAAATACAAGCTGGTCAAGCTGATCGCCTCGGGCGGCATGGCCGAGGTGTACCTCGCCAAGCAGGCCGGCGCGGCCGGTTTCGAGAAGCTGGTCTGCCTCAAGCGCATCCTGCCGCACCTGGCCCGCGACAAGCAGTTCGTCGAGATGTTCCTCAACGAGGCGCGGCTGGCGGCGCGGCTCGATCACCCGAACATCGTCTCCATCTTCGACCTCGGCGAGGCCAACGGAAATTACTTCATCGCCATGGAGTTCATCGACGGTCCCAGCCTGCGCGCGGTCCAAAAGACCGCCGAAGGCCGCGGCGAGTTCCTGCCGATTCCGGAGATCTGCAAAATCATCTCGATGGCGGCGGGCGGCCTGCAGTACGCCCACGACCTCTCCGATACCGGGGGCGGCCCGCTCGGGCTCGTCCACCGCGACATCTCCCCCGACAACATCCTCGTCCACCGCAACGGCTCGGCCAAGGTCGTCGACTTCGGCATCGCCAAGGCCGCCAATTCCTCGTCGCAGACCCGCACCGGGACGCTCAAGGGCAAGGTGGCGTACATGCCGCCGGAGCAGCTGCGCGGCGAACCGCTCGACCGGCGCACCGACGTCTTCGCGCTCGGCGTCGTCCTCTACGAGCTCCTCGCCGGCAAGCGGCCGTGGGAGGGCAACAGCGAGGTGGCGCTGATCGGCAAGATCATGACCGAGGAGCCGGCGCCGCTCTCCGCGCTGCGGCCCGACGCGCCGGAGGGCCTCGTCGCCATCGTCGAAAAGGCACTCGCCAAGGATCGCGGGCAGCGCTACCAGAGCTGCCAGGAGCTGCAGGCGGACCTGGAAAACCTGGTGGTGCAGCTGGGCCAGAGCCTGACGCCGGCGCGCATCTCCGACTTCGTCAAGGCGTACTCGCCGGAGCCGCAGTCGGACGCCGGGGCGCCCGAGCACAGCTCGGCCGAGATCCAGCACATCGAGGACGAGCTGAACGGCACCGGCGCCGCCCCTGCGCTGGTCAAGGGCCGCGGCAAGGCGCAGGAGCGCGACTCGCGGACGGTGGCGGTGGCGCAGCCGGTGCGCGCCGAGAGCGGGAGCCGCGGACTCCTCGTCGGGCTGCTGGCTTTTCTCTTCATCGCCGTCGGCGGCGGCGCTGGCGGCTACTGGTTCTTCTTCCACCAGGAGCCCGCCACCGCGCCGGTGGCGGTCGAGCGCGCCACCGTGGGAGACAGCGAGCCGGGCAAGGCGCCGGAGCCCGCGCCCAGGGAGCCGGCCCCGACGCCGAAGGAGCCCTCACCCGCGGCGAAAGATCCCGCCGTCAAGGAGCCTCCTGCCGCCGAGCCGGAGAAACACCTCGAGCCTCCCAAGGCGCGCCCGCGCCGGGTCGCGCAGGTGGACCCGCAGCCCGCGCCGGTGGTCATCGTCCGCGAGCCGCCCCCGCCGCCTCCCGCGCCGGTCGCACCGCCCCGGCCCACCGTGCTGGCCAAGGGCGAGCTGGTGCTGCTCATCCGCCCCTGGGCCAAGGTCGAGGTGGACGGACGCGAGGTCGGCACCACTCCTCTCGACGAGCCGCTCATGCTGCCGGCGGGCGACCACCAGGTCCGCTTGATCAACGCCGAGCTGCAGAAGGACGTGACCCGGACCGTCCACATCACCGCTTCCGAGAGGGAAACGTTGAAGGCCATCCTCGACGAGTAGCTGCTACAGCTCGCCGAGGAAGACCAGCCCGGCCGCGCCCCGCATGCGGACGCGGTTCTCCGCGTCGACCCGCAGGACGAGCTCGCCGCCCGGCAGCTGCACCGAGATGGGCTGGTCGCGCTTTGCCTCGCCCCGCGCCACCGCCGCCGCCGCCACCGCGCAGGCGCCCGTGCCGCAGGCCTGGGTGAGGCCGGCGCCGCGCTCGTAGACCGAGACCTGGTAGCGCTGCGGCCCAAGCTTGCGCGCGAACTCGATGTTGGCGTTCTCCGCCCGGCAGAGCACCGGCCCGAACTCGCGCGCCAGCTGCAGGGGGTCGCCGTCCTCGAAGAGCACGCGATGCGGGTTGCCCATCGAGACCGGCCAGGCGTCGGCGCGCCGGTTGGGGAGCGGCAGCCCGCGGGGCGCTTCGAGCCGGGCGAGGCCCATCTCCACCTCGACCATCCCCTGGCGCGCGGAGGGCGCCTCGACCGCGCAGGGCCGCGGCCCGGCATCGGTGTGCAGCAGAACGCTGGCGGTCCCCGGGCGCGTGCAGCCGTCGGTCGCGATCCAGAGCGCTGCGCAGCGGGCGCCGTTGCCGCACATCTCGGGCACCGAGCCGTCGGAGTTCTGCACCAGCATGCGGGCTTCCCCGGCTCCGCCCGGCGCACCGCGCCCGTCGCCGGCAGGGCCCGCTCCTCCGGGCAGCAGCGTCAAGACGCCGTCGGCGCCGATGCCGCGGTGCCGGTCGCAGAGCGCCACCGCGCGCTCCGCATCGAGCGGCGCGCCGCCCCCGCGCAGATCGAGGAGCACGAAGTCGTTGCCGAGGCCGTGCAGTTTGGCGAAACGCATCGCGCTCCAGTGTAACCGGTCCGCAATCCCTTGCTTGACAGCACTGCCGACAGACGATTCAACTCGATTGGCCGTGTCCAGAACCTGCCCCGACTGCCACAACACCTACGACGACGACGTCCTCCATTGCCCCGAGGACGGCCGCGGCCTGGGCGATCTGCCGCCGGTGGACGAGCTGATCGGACGCAGCATCGGCAGCTACCGCGTCGAGAAGCAGCTGGGCAAGGGCGGCATGGGGGCCGTCTACCTGGGCTTCCATCCGGGGATCGGGAGCAAGGTCGCCATCAAGTTCTTGCACCCGCAGTATGCCCACGACGAGAAGATCGTCGACCGCTTCTACAACGAGGCCCGCGCCGTCAACGTCATCGGCCACGACAACATCCTCAAGATCCTCGACCTCAACGTCACCGAGGACAACCGCCACTACTTCGTCATGGAGTACCTGCAGGGCAGGGCGGTGCAGAATCTGCTCAAGCACAACATCACCATCCCCCTCGAGGTGACGGGGCCCATCCTGGTGCAGATCTGCGAGGCGCTCGAAGCCGCCCACCGCAAGGGCATCGTCCACCGCGATCTCAAGCCCGACAACGTCTATCTGATCTCGATGAAGGGGAAGAAGAACTTCGTCAAAGTCGTGGACTTCGGCATCGCCCGCGTCACCGACGACGCCGGCGAGTCCACCGGCAAGACCCAGACCGGCATGGTGATGGGGACGCCGGCGTACATGTCGCCGGAGCAGGGCTCGGGGCAGACCAGCAAGATCGACGGCCGCAGCGACATCTACTCGCTGGGCTGCATGATGTACCAGATGGCCTCCGGCCGCCTTCCCTTCCCGGGCTCGAACTTCGGCGAGGTCCTCATCGGCCACCTGCAGCAGAAGCCGCCCCCGCTGCGCGAGCTGAAGCCGGAGACGCCCGAGGCCTACGAGGCCATCGTCTTCAAGTGCCTGGAGAAGAAGCAGGAGGACCGTTTCCAGTCGATGCGCGATCTGGAGGAGGCGATCGAGGCCTGCATGGAGCAGCTCGGCATCAGCCGCGAGCTGCCGCTCGACGACGAGACCGATCCGGAGCTGCAGGCGGTCGACGGGCGGCCGCAGTCGAGCCCGGGCCCCCGCACGCCCGGCCGGGCGACCGGGCCGGGCCAGAGCGGGCCGGGGCAGAGCGGGCCGGGGCAGAGCGGGCCCGGCGCGAAGGCGCGCGTCTCGAGCCCGGGCGCGCGGCTCTCCAAGGCGGGCGCTTCCAACCCCAACGTCCGCGCCGCGAACCCGAACTTCCGCGCCTCGAACCCGGGGCAGCGTCCCGGCACGCGTCCGCCGCGGGCTCCCACGCATCCCCCCGAAGGTGCAACCGTGCAGCCCCAGCCCGGCCGCGGCGGGCTCTATGCCGGCATCGCCGCGGCGGTGCTCCTCGTGGTGGTGGCGGTCGCCTTCATGTTGGTGCGCAATGCCAACCAGCGGGTGGACTTGACCGCCCGCGATGCCGCCTCCCGCGCCGCGCGGCTCGCCGCCTCCCAGGCCGCGGCCCAGCAGCAGCCCCCGGCCGAGGAGGAACCGACGCCCATCTTCCTCTCGGTCGTCTCCGAGCCGCTCGAGGCCGACGTCATCGCCACCTGGAAGGACGGCGGCGAACGCAAGGGCCGGGCGCCGCTGAGCTTCGAGGTGCCCCACAACACCAAGGTGCACTTCGAGTTCACCAAGACCGGCTTCACCGGCTACTCCATGGACGTCATCAGCGATCAGGCGCAGACGGTGCACGCGGTGCTCAAGCCCGTCCCGGTTGCGACAGAGACCCCTGTGGAAAAGAAGCATCCACACGGGAAGAGGAACGGCGAGGAGAAGAAGCTCGACGTCCCCCCCTCGAAAGACGGCGTCATCGACCTCGACGACGCCCTCAAGTAACGCGTTGTACCAAGCCCGCTGGACAGGCTGTCTTTCGCCCGCACTCCCGCGATGCGGCTATGCTTTTGATCGCTTGACAGCACTGCCTCGCCAAGCGTCAACTAGGTCGGCGTCGGTCGAGAAACGAGCTTGCTCCCGGGTAGAACCAAGGGGGGCTCGCGCGTTCGTCTGGACGGCTTTTTGCCCGGAGAAAACCGTGTCCCGGACCTGTCCCGAGTGCCAGACCCAATACGACGACGAGATCCTCCACTGCCCGGAGGACGGACTCGACCTTTCTCACGTCGAACCCGACGACGAACTCATCGGCCGGGCCATCGGCTCCTACCGGGTGGTGAAGCCGCTCGGCAAGGGAGGCATGGGCGCGGTCTACATGGCCGAGCACCCGGTGATCGGCTCCAAGGTCGCCATCAAGTTCCTGCACCCGCAGTACGCCACCGACAAGAAGATCGTCGACCGCTTCTTCAACGAGGCGCGGGCCGTCAACGTCATCGGCCACGACAACATCCTCAAGATCCTCGACCTCAACGTCACCGACGACAACCGGCACTACTTCATCATGGAGTTCCTTAACGGCAAGGCGCTTCAGGATCTGGTGAAGCCCGACATGCCCATCCCGCTCGAGCAGGCGGGCCCCATCCTGCTGCAAGTCTGCGAGGCGCTGCAGGCAGCGCACGACCACAAGATCATCCACCGCGACCTGAAGCCCGACAACGTCTACCTGATCATCCACAAGGGAAAGAAGAACTTCGTCAAAGTCGTGGACTTCGGCATCGCCAAGCTCACCGACGACCAGGGCCAGTCCACCGGCAAGACGCAGACCGGCATGGTGATGGGAACACCCGCGTACATGTCGCCGGAACAGGCGGGCGGCATGACCACCCGCATCGACGCCCGCAGCGACATCTACTCGCTGGGCTGCATGATGTACCAGATGGCTTCGGGCAAGCTGCCCTTCCCGGGGTCGAGCTTCGGCGAGGTGCTCATCGGCCACCTCCAGCTGCCGCCGCCGCCGCTGAAAGGGATCGTCGCCGACATTCCCGACGCCTACGAAGCGGTCATCATGAAGTGCCTGGAGAAGCAGCAAGAGAGCCGCTATCAGACGATGAGCGAGCTCCACGACGCCATCCTCACCGTGATGGACTCGCTCGGGATCACCCGCGACCTGCCCACCGCCGACGCCGCCGAGGTCTCGGCCG
>JAYWAJ010000147.1:0-6428 GCA_043782525.1 Deltaproteobacteria bacterium
GACCAGCTTCCCAAGCTCGTCTACCACCTCGAATCGGTGGGCGCGCACCTGCCTCACGGCCGCGGCGTGCTCATCGCGGCCTTCGCGGGAGACCGGCTCTATTTCCTCGCGGCGGAGGCGCTGATCAGCCGGGTCTGCCAGCTCCTGGGCGAGACGCCGGAGCAGCTGGTCGAGCGCTACGGCACCGGTGAGCTGAGGACGGCCATCCGCGCGCCGCTGCTGCTGCCCGGGTCGCCCGAAGATTGAAGGCGGCGGCATCTCTGCCCGCCCCCCGAGCCGGGTGTGCCCCGCCCAGCGGAAAAAAAATTAATTTTTTTCGGGGGTAGCCTTCCCAAACAGGGGGCCGGGCGGCGGATAAACTTCGGGCCCCAGTCTCCGCGGCAGATGCCGGAAGCCCTGGAGCCCGATGTGTCGGTTTCAGGCCTGAAGCCTGAGGCCTGAAGCCTGAGGCCTGAAGCCTGAGGCCTGCTCCTACAGTCCGCCCTTGAGCTCTTTCGCCGGCTTGAAGCCGACGGTCTTCGACGCCTTGATCTTGATCTCGGCGCCGGTCTGCGGATTGCGGCCCTTGCGCGCCTTGCGCTGGCGGACGGTCCAGGTGCCGAAGCCGGGGTAGAAGAAGCGCCCCTCCTTCTTGATGGTCTTGCCGATGGTCGCGAACAGCGCGTCGACCATTTCGCCGGCGGCCTTCTTGGTCATGCCCTTCTCGGCAACGGTCTCGATCAGATCAGCCTTCGTCATGGTGGTCCCCTTGTTCGAGTTCCCCCCGGCAACCTCCGCCGGGCCGCTCCTGGCGCAGGCCAGAGCTTTCGGAACGCGCACGGACCGCTACCAGAGCGGATCTGCGCTGTCAACACTGATCCACCAGCGCTGGGGGGTCGGGCAGGTGAACCCACCGTTTGTAGTGGATCCCGGCTGATCGGCCGGACAGGTTGCCGGTGGGGTGCTCAAGCCATACTAAACTCTTGCAGGTCCCTCACAGGAAGGCACACGTGCTGCGCAGGACGATGGCGGTGGTTCTCCTCGCGCTCTGCACGGCGTGTGAGATCGGCAATTCGTGGGCCGATGGAGGGCCGCGCGAGGTGGCGCCGGCCGTCCTGCTCGTGCGCCAGCCTCCCGCGGAGGCGATCAGCTCGGGCCTGATGCCTGCGCTGCTCTCCGCGCCCCAGGCGCCCGCGGACGGATCGGAAGCCCGGCCGTTCGCGTCCCTGCGCGCGGCACTCTCGCTGGCGCCGCCCGGGGCGCTGCTGCGGGTCGAAGAAGGCATCTGGCGCGAGCAGTTGACCATCACCCGCGCGGTGGTGCTGATGGGCCGCGGCGCGGGGCGCACCCGCCTCGTTGCGCCCGAGGGAACGCGCATCGCGGTGGACGTGCAGGGCGCCGACCACGTGCAGCTCTACGGGCTCTCCGTCGAAGGCGCGGCGGTCGGCCTGCAGTTCCGCGGGGGCGCCGGGCATCGCCTGGAGAACGTCGACCTGCACGACTTCGGCGAGGCGGCGCTGCTGGGGCGGGGCGCGGAGATCTCCATCACCGCGAGCTCGGTGCGCGAAGTGGCGGGCGGAACCAAGGGACACGGCCTCGAGATCGAGGGCGGCGCGCTCGAGGCGCGGCGGGTCTCCTTCCAGTCCGCCGGACGGCGCGCCATCGTCGTCACCGGTGCGGCGGCGCGGCTCGAGGATCTGGAGGTCCACGGCTCGGCGATGGCGGCGGTCCAGGCCCTCGACAAAGCCGACGTGCACGTGCTGCGCGGCGAGTTCGAGGGGCAGGGCGGCGCGGCCCTCTACGCAGGCGCGGCGCGGCTCTCGGTCGAAGACGCGCACCTCCGCCACAACGAATACGGCATCATCGCCGCCCGCGGCTCGGAGCTGTCGGTGATCGGCGACGAGATCACCGACTACCACGTCGCCGGCGTGGCGCTGGTCCAGGCGCACGGCACCGTCCAGCGCACGCTGATCGCGCGCGGGGGCACCGAGAGCGCCATCTCCATCACCCTGGCCGACGGCAAGACGCCGGTCCTCCTCGTCGACAACCGCATCCAGAATCCCGGCACCATGGGCGTGCACGTCACCGGCTCCTCGGTCACGGCGCGGGGCAACACCATCACCGGCGCCTCGCCCGACCGCCAGAAGGACATGGGCGACGCCTTCTTCATCATCGAGTCGAAGCTGGTGGTGGAAGAGAACGTGATGCGCGCCAACAGCGGCAGCGGCATCGCCTCCATCCGCAGCACCGTCCGGCTGGAGGGCAACGGCTTCATCGAAAACGGGCGGGCCGGCCTGCTCCTGCTCGATCGGTCGAAGGGCACCGCCACCGGCAACCTCTTCCAGCGCAACGCCCTCGCCGCCGTCGAGGTGGGCGAGCTGGCGCGCGCGACCCTCGCCAAGAACCGCTTCGAGGGCAATCCGCGGTTCGACATCGACACCGGCTGCGGAAAGGGCCTCGCCGGCACCGCGGAGGTGCTGGCGGGCAACACCTTTGCGACGCCGGTGCGCCGCCGCGCCTGCGTCGAGTAACGGCGCGGACTTCGGCCGTGGCGGCCTGCAATGCGGCGTGCTAACTTCCGGAAATTCATGGCCGCCGTCTCGCCACAGCCGCCCGCCGAGAGGCGAAGGCGCCGCAGGCCACGCGTCAACCTGCGCAAGCTCATGTTCGTGCTGCCCAACCTCTTCACGGTGAGCAGCATCTTCTGCGGCGTCTATTCGATCACGCTCAGCGCGGGCGAGCCCACCGGCGACAACTTCTACCGGGCCGCGGTGGCCATCTTCTTCGGCAGCTTCTTCGACGCCTTCGACGGCCGGGTGGCGCGGCTGACGCGGACGCAGAGCGACTTCGGCGTCGAGCTGGATTCGCTGGCCGACGTGATCTCGTTTGGCGTCGCGCCGGCCATCCTCGTCTACAAGTGGGCGCTGGCGGGGATGGGGACCACCGGCATCGTCATCTCGTCGATCTATGCAGCCTGCGGGGCCATCCGGCTGGCGCGGTTCAACGTCATCGCGCACTCGGAGACCGGCTCGTCGCGCTACTTCGTCGGGCTGCCCATTCCGCTCGCCGCCGGGATGCTGGTGGCGCTGGTGATCGCGCTCAACAGCCTGGGGTCGCCGGCCGACGCCATCGGTCCCTGGCCCATCGCCGGGCTGGTGCTGGCGCTGTCGTTCCTGATGGTCTCGACCATCCGCTACCGGACTTTCAAGGAGGCCGGGCTCAACTCGAGCACGCTCTTCATCTTCGTGCTGGTGGTCGCGGTCGGGACGGGCGTCGCCATCCGGGGGCGGCCTTCGCTGGTGCTGCTCGTCTACTTCTCCTTCTACATCCTGCTCGGGCTGGGCGAGGAGCTGTTCTTCGGACGGCGCCGCCGGGCACTCGCGCGCGCCGCCGCCGAAGCCGCGGCTCCGCCCGAGCCCGAAGAGCCGCTGCTCCCCGCCGAGGAGGACGAGGTTCCGCTCGACCCCGCCGCCGCGGTCGCCGCCAACGGCAGCGACGACGAGCAGGACGCTTGAGCAACCCTCCGCCACCGACGGACCCGCTCCGCAAAACGGGGTCCGCGCCGGGGCCGCGCGTCGTCGTCAAGCCGCGGCGGCTCCCGGGAGACCGCGGCCCCGCCCCGCTCCTCGCCCTCACCTGGTCGAGCTTCTTCGGCTCGGGCTATTTTCCCCTCGCGCCGGGCACCGCCGGCACCGCCGCCGCCATCCCGCTCTGGTGGGTCTTGCGCCAGGACGCGGTGCCGCTCTGGGTCTACTTCGCCGCGACGCTGGCCATCACGCTGACCGGCATCGCCGCCGCCGATCGCGCGGGCAAATACTACGGCGTCGCCGACTCAGGCCACATTGTCATCGACGAGGTGGCGGGCTATCTCGTGACCATGGCCTTCCTCCCCCGCAGCTTCTTCGCTGCGCTGCTGGGCTTCGTCTTCTTCCGCATCTGCGACGTGCTCAAGCCCTGGCCGGCGTACTTCTTCGACCGCGATCCGCGCTGGAAGAACGGGGCCGGCGTGGTCCTCGACGACATCTTCGCCGGCGTCTGGGCCTGCGCGCTCACCTGGGCCGCGGTCTGGGCCCGGCAGCGCTTCTTCGGATCATGACCGCTCCCATCGTCGAATTCATCGTCACCGGCGACGAGGTGATGCGCGGCCTGATCGCGGACACCAACACCGCGCTGACGGCCTCGCGCCTCCATCCGCTGGGGCTGGCGCTGCGCCGGACCACCGTGGTCGGCGACCGGGGCGACGACATCCGCCGCGCCCTGCTCGAGACCAGCGTGCGCGCCGACTTCTGCATCGTCAGCGGCGGGCTCGGGCCCACCTCCGACGATCTCACCGCCGCCTGCGCCGCCCAGGCCGCCGGCGTCCCGATGAAGCGGCACGAACCCTGGATCGATCACCTCCACCAGCGCTGGGCGAAGATCCGGCCCAACGAGGCGCTCCCGCAGAACAACCTCCGCCAGGCGGACCTCCCCGAGTCTGCCGAAGTGCTGGGCAATCCCGACGGCAGCGCGCCCGCCTTCGCGCTGCGCATCGAGCGCTGCCTCTTCTTCTTCCTGCCCGGCGTGCCGCGCGAATACCACCGCATCGTGCAGGAGCTGGTCATCCCGCGCCTGCTGCAGGCGACCGGCAACAACGTGCTGCGCTCGCGCATCCTGCACTGCTTCGGCGTCACCGAGAGCCGCCTCGACGAGATGGTGGCCGGCATCCGCGAAGCGCATCCCGAAGTGCGCTTCGGCTTCCGGACCAAGTTCCCCGAGAACCACCTCACGCTGGTGGCGCTCGCGCCGGAGGCTGCCGCCGCCGAGACGAACCTCGCCCGCGTGGAGATGCTCTGCCGCGAGGCGCTGGGCGACTTCGTCTACGGCCAGGACGGCGTGACTTTTGGGCAGGCGGTGGGCGAGCAGCTGGCCGCACGGGGCGAGACCATCTGCTGCGCGGAGAGCTGCACCGGCGGCCTGCTCACCCAGCTGCTTACCGAGGTCGCCGGCAGCTCGCGCTGGACGCTGGGCGCCTTCGTCACCTACTCGTACGAGCTGAAGGAGTCGGCGCTGGGCGTGCCGCACGAACTGCTCCAGCAGCACGGTGCCGTCAGCGAGCCCGTCGCCCGCGCCATGGCCGAAGGGGCGCGCAGCCGGTCGGGCGCCACCTGGTCCCTGGCCATCACCGGCATCGCCGGCCCCGACGGCGGAACGCCCGACAAGCCGGTCGGCACCGTCTGGCTCGCCCTCTGCGGGCCCTCCGGCACCAGCGCTTTGGCGAAGAAGTTCCGCGGCGACCGCGGCCAGGTGCGGATGCAGTCGGCGTTCTCCGCCCTGCAGCTCTTGCGCGAAGCGATGGCTCATTCGCCGAGGGCCTCCTGAGCATGGGCTGGCGCGACCTCGCGGCGCGCTACCGCGTCGACCTGATCCTCTTCGCCGTCTCCCTCGTCGCCTACGCCGTCTCGAGCGGCGGCATGCTCTTGCACCAGTCGCTGGCCCCGCACTTCGTCTGGCAGGCGGACGCCTTCCTCCACGGGCAGCTCGCCCTGCGCCAGCAGCCGCCCAACCTCAACGACTGGGTGCTGCAAGACGGTCGCTGGTACGTGTCGTTTCCGCCCTTTCCCGCCGTCGTCATGATGCCCTTCGTCGCGCTCTGGGGTCTGGGCTTCAACGACGTCTGGTTCACGGTGGTGCTGGCGGCGCTCAACGTCGCCCTCTTCTACCGGCTGCTGCGCCGGGTGCAGGAGGCGCGGCCAGAGTGGGAGCACGCGGCCTTCGCCCTCATCCTGGGATTCGGCACCTTGGCCTGGACCTGCGGCATCCGCGGCGAGGTGTGGTTCACCGCCGAGACGCTGGGCGTGACGCTGACCCTGCTCTATCTCCACGCCGCGCTGCAGGCGAAACACCCGATCGCGGCCGGCCTCGCCGTCGCCTGCGGAGCCATCACCCGCACGCCGCTGGCCTTCTCCGCCGTCTTCTTCCTCTGCGAGGCGCTCGCGCCGGACCGCCCAGTGGAAGCCGCTGGCCTGCGGGATGCCCAGCGGTGGAAGGCCGCACTGCCAAAGCTCGTCCCCTACCTCCTCGCCATGGTTGCCGTCGCGGTCCCAATGGCCTGGGCGAACTACGTTCGATTCGGCAGCTTCGGCGAGTTCGGCCATTCGCATCTCTACGCCAATCGCGTCAACCAGCAGATCCAGCAGTTCGGCCTCTTCCACTACGCCTTCCTCGAGCGAAACCTTCACTCGGCCTTGACCCGGCTGCCGGAGATCCAGTTCCACCCGCTGCGAATCGGGTTCAACGGAGAAGGCATGAGCCTCTTCGTCACCACGCCGCTGTTCCTCTATCTGCTCTGGCCACGGGACAAGCCGCGGCTCCACCGCGCGCTCTGGATCACCACCGCGCTGGTGGCGGTGCCCGGCTTCTTCTATCAAAACAGCGGCTGGTTCCAGTTCGGCTTCCGCTTCTCGCTCGAC
>JAYWAJ010000148.1:0-6416 GCA_043782525.1 Deltaproteobacteria bacterium
CGCCCCCACGACGACGCCGAGCCCATCGGCCTGCGCCCCCTCTCGGACGCGCACGAGCGCGTGCTCTTCGCCTCGGCCGCCACCTATCCGGGCTTCGGCCTCGAGGGGCAGATCCTTGCGGCCCGCGCTGCCGCCGACCAGGCGCTGGCGCTCTCGGGGCGAAAGTCCGTCAGCGCGGTCTAGCTTGACTTTTGCGCAGCTCTGGGGCAATCAACGCCTCCCTTTTTCGGAGTCGGTCAAATGGCTTTCAAGTGCGACGTGTGCGGCAAGGGCCCCCTGGTCGGAAACCAGGTGAGCCACGCCAACAACAAGACCAAGAAGCGCACCCTCCCGAATTTACAGCGGGTCCGGGCGGTGGTGGACGGCTCCAACACGCACCTCCGCGTCTGCACCCGCTGCCTGAAAGCCGGCAAGGTCACCAAGGCGGCGTAGGCGTCGTCTGGTCTTTCCGGCGCGGCGCTCCTCACCCAGGGGCGCCGCGTCGCGCTTCGGGAGCAGGAGGTCCACCATGGCGGCTGGCAACGGAAGCGCCCTGCTCGACGTGCGCACCCTGCGCAAGGCGCTGCGCGAGGCGCGGGGCAAGCAGAAGCTGGACCTGCTCCTCTCCACCGACGCGCCCCTCAAGCTCGTCCGCTCGCTGCCTCCCGAAGACCTCTACCTGGCGCTCCTCGACATCGGCCCCGACGACGCGGCGGAGATCGTCTCGATGTCGTCGCCCGAGCAGTTCCGCCACTTCGTCGACATGTCGGCCTGGCGCGGCGGCGACGAGGGGCCGCGCACCACCGAGGCGCTGCGCTGGCTGCGGCTCTCCAGGGAGGGAGGGAGCGGCAGCCGCAGCGGCAACGACGGGCGCCTGCGCTTTCGCGCCCAGCTCTCGGGCCTCGACGTCGAGCTCTTGGCGCTGCTCTTGCGCCGGGGGATGACCGTCTACGACCTCGGCGAGGACCTCGACCCACAGCCGCAGAACCCGGCCCTCGCCTTCTACACGGCGGACCGACGCTTCCTGCTCGAGTTCGCCAGCGAGGGCGAGTTCACGGCCATGCGCCAGCTGATCGAGGCGCTCTACGAGCGCGACGAAGGCGCCGCCGGCCGGCTCATCGAGGCCACCCGCTGGGAGCAGTCGGCGGAGCTGGAAGAGGCGGCGCGGCGCTGGCGCGACGGCAGGCTGCGCGACCTCGGCGTGCCGGACTTCGAGGAGGCCATCTCCTTCTACGCGCGGCCCGCCTCGCGCGCCGCGCCCGAGACCGCCGCCCCGCCGCCGCCGACGCAGGCGCTCCTCGCTCCGCAGCGGAACCTGCTCGACGCCGCGCTCGAGCTGCTCTCCGGCGAGGACCTCGAGGTCGCCGAGGAGGGGGTGGTCTACGCGGCCAACGCCGCCCTGGTGGCGAACCGGGTTCCGCTCGACGATGCGGAGGAAGTGCGCGAGCAGCTCGCCGAGGCGCGGGCGGCGCTCTCGCTGGGACTCGAGCTCCTCTCTGCGGGCGATCCGGTCCGGGCAGCGCGGCTGCTGGTGGATCTGCCCATCCGGCAGCTCTTCCAGACGGCGATGGGCGAGGCCTACCGCCTGCAGACGCGCGCCCGCAGGGTGGCGCAGGCGGCGCGGCTGCCGCAGGCGCAGAGCGCGACGCTGCTCGACGAGCCGATGGAGAGCGCGGTGCAGGCGCTGCTCAAGCCGCGGCCCCTCTTCCACGAGCCGGGGCGGCGCCGGGCGCGGGCGTTCGCGTCGCGCGCCGACCTGTCCGCGGCAGACGCGCTCATCGACGAGGCGGAGGCGACGGTGGCGCTGCTCGACGCGCTGGGCATCCCGCCCGCGGTGCTGGGCCCCAAGGCGGACGAGGCGGGCGTGGGAGCCGCCACCCTCAAGGCCAGCGGCGCGGTGCGGGCGCTGGTCGAATCGCAGCTCGCCGGGACGCCCTTTTCGCTGCGCTCGACCGGCGACGAAAAGCGCGGTCTCGCCGCCGGCTTCGCACAGAAGCTGGACGAAGCGTTGCAGAACGCTACAGCGGGGTCTCGTTCTGGGACCCTCGCGCGGGCCGCCCAGCGCATCCGGGATTTCTTGATCCACTGATTCAGGACCCTTTGGGGCGCGAGCGGCCACGAGTCGGACGACGACGAGGAGCACGACTAGGAGCCCTACCTCCGCTTCGAGCGGTCGAACTCGTAGCCGATCTCGAGGTCGACGTCGCCGCCCCACAGGTTCTTCATCTCGCCGAAGGCCAGGTCCGCCTGCAACTGCGGAAGACGCGGGCGTTGATGAAGAAGATCCAGAGCAGGTGCAGGCGGGCGGCGCCGTAGGTGAGCGTGTTGTCGCCGAGGGCCGGGCGGGTGTCCACCGGGGCGCCGTCGAAGCTGCGCCGGTAGTACGAGGCGAAGAACTGCAGCCGCGCATACGCCGGGTACTCGATGTGCAGGGTGTGCGCCCCCGCTCCTCGCGCGCGAAGGCCGGAGCGGCGGCGCAGAGGACCCGCGTGAGGAGCGTCGTCGCATCAGCTCCCCCCGGAAAGTGCGCTCGAGTGTACCCGCGGTCGGACCTCAGCGGTCCTTGAGCATCTCGTTCTTCAGCTCGTCGTCGACCGGGTGCTGACCCAGCCAGACCGAGAAGAGCGCGTCGGCGAAGTCCTTCCCGGGCAGCGCAATCTCCTCGCCGCCGCCGGCCTTGATCAAGGTCCCGCGGCCGGGGACGTAGGTCACCAGGATCACCTGCCCCGACTTCAGATCGGGGATCGACTTGAGGAAGGTGTCGAGCCGGCCCTGCAGCCTGGGCAGCTCCGCGGCGGAGTTCTTCTCGAAGCCCCCCTGCACCGCCTCGGTGATCTTGCCGCGCTCCAGGTCGCGCAGCATGTGCATCTCGACGCGCTTCACCTGGTCGGAGGAGATCGCCAGCGCGGCGTCCTCGGTGGGGGTCTGCAAGTAGAAGCTCGCGATGTAGACCTTGAACCAGAGCTTCTTGCGCAGGCCCATGCCCATGAGGTGGAGCTGCTGGCCGGAGACCTGCATCACCTCCGGAGAGACTACGCCTTCGCGCTCCTTGGCGGCAGCGGGAAGCGCGGCGAGGATGCAACAACAGAGGGCGGCGAGGCGCATGGCGGGTCCTCCTGCGAAACGGGAGTCGGACCAGAATCGTACATTGTTACGCGGCGTGAGTGGCTATTTCCGCGCGGCCGCGAGATCGGGTCAGCATGCCGCCGCGCATCCTCATCGTCGACGATTTCGAGGACGCCCGCGACCTGTACGCGGAATTCCTCCGCCTGCGCGGCTTCGAAGTGAGCAGCGCCGCCGACGGAGAGTCGGCGCTGCACCTCGCCTTGCCGGGGAGCTACGACCTGATCATCCTCGATCTGGCGCTCCCGCGCATGGACGGCATCGCCGTGCTGCGCGAGCTGCGCCGCCAGCCGAAGACGGCGGCGACGCCCATCATCATCCTCTCCGCCTCGGTGGGCGACGAGGCGCGCGACCAGACGCTGCTGGCCGGGGCCGACCTCTTCCTGGAGAAGCCCTGCCTGCCCGACGAGTTGGAGAAGGCGGTGGTGGGGCTCCTCGAAGCCCGCCGCAAGGCGGCGCATCTGGCGTAGGCTGCGAGAAGGGAGTCTTCCCCGCGCTCCGGCCGGCGCGCGAGCAGCTTCCCTCACCGCAAGAGGTGGACGAGGAGCGGCGCCAGGAGCGCGGTGGCGATGCCGTTGAGCGCCAGCGCGATGCCGGCAAAGGTCCCCGCCAGCTCGTGGACCTGGAAGGCACGGGCGGCGCCGAGCCCGTGGGCCGCCACTCCGGCGGCGAACCCGCGGCCGCGCCAGTCGCGGATGCGCAGCAGATCGAGCAGCGGCGTCACCACCACCGCGCCGAAGATGCCGGTGGCGATCACCAGCGCCGCCGTCAGCGAAGGCAGCCCGCCCAGCTGCTCGGAGATGCCCATGGCGATGGGCGTGGTCGCCGACTTGGGCGCGAGCGAGAGCAGCGTCTGATCGCTCGCCCCGAGGAGCCGCGCGATGCCGACGGCGGAGACGATGGCCGTCGCCGATCCCGCCAGGAGCGCGAGCAGCATGGGCAGGAGCACGCGGCGGACCTCGGCGCGGTTCTGGTAGAGGGGGACCGCCAGCGCGACCGTGGCTGGACCGAGCAGGAAATGCACGAACTGGGCGCCGTCGAAGTACGTCTCGTAGGCGGTGTGCGTGGTGCGCAGCGTGGCGATGAGCAGCGCCACCGCGATGGGCACCGGATGGAAGATCGGCCGGCCGCCGAAGCGCCGGAAGATGAAGTGGCCCAGCTGGTAGGCGAGCAGCGTGGCGGCCAGCCAGAGCAGCGGCGTCGCCGAGAGGTAGACCCAGGCGCGCGCCATCAGGGACGCTCCTTGTCGAGCGCCCGCGCCGCCCACTGGAAGACCAGCGCCGTCACCGCGATGGTGAGGACGGTGCTGATCACCACCGCCGCGCCGATGGCGAGAAGCTCGGCGCGGATGCGGCCGAAGTGGCGCATCAGGCCGACCCCCGCCGGCACGAAGAGCAGCGCGAGGTGGCGCAAGAGGCCCAGGGCCGGGTCGCGCACCATCTCGAGCAGGCGCGGGCGGGCGAGCAGCAGCGCAGAGAGCAGCAGCATTCCCAGCACCGGCCCCGGGACGGAGAGCCCGCAGAGCCGCGCCGCGGCCTCGCCGGCCAGCTGGCAACAGAGCAGGAGGGTGAGGGCCGCGGTCATCTGGATGGTGCGCCGACTCTCCCGGCCAGCGGCTCGTAGAGCCCGCGCGGAAGGGCGCCCAGCAAGCGGGTGAGGGCGGACATGGGCAGCGGGAAGGAGATGGTCTTCGCGCCCCGCGAAAGGCCGCGCGCCATCACCTGCACCGCCGCGTCCAGCTCCATCAGGAAGGGCATGGGAAGCCGGTTCTTCGCCGTCATCTCCGTCTTGACGAAGCCCGGGTAGATGGTCGTCGCCCGGACCCGGGTCGAGCGCAGGTCGACGCGCACGCTCTCCATCCAGGTGTGCAGCGCGGCCTTGCTGGCGCAGTAGGTGGCGTTGCCCGGCAGGCCGCGGAAGGCCGCCAAGGACGAGACCGCCACCACGTGGCCGGCGTTGCGCTCGATCATCTTCGGCAGCGCGGCGGCCAGGGTCACGCAGGCGGCGGTGACGTTGACGTCGAAGATCCGCTTCACCACCTGCCAGTCCATCTTGCGCGCCGGGGTGGGCTGCCCGATGCCGGCGTTGGCGATGACCAGGTCGAGCGCCCCGCCCGCCTCCTCCTCGGCGCGGCGGATGGCCCGGACCAGCGCCTCCGCATCCTGCACGTCGAGGGGCACCGGCACGATGGAGCCGCCCGCGGCCTCGGCAGCCAGCCTCACCAGCTCGTCCTTGCGCCGCGCCGCCGCGAAGACGGTGGCGCCTTCCTTCGCGTAATGCAGGCAGAGCCCGCGGCCCAGCCCGCTCGACGCGCCGGTGATGAAGACGGTTCGCATGGCGCGCTGCTTAGCACAGTGCTAGATGGCGCCAAATGATCATCGACGGCAAGGCGATCGCGGCCAAGGTCCGCGCCGAAGTGGCGGTGCAGGTGCGGGAGATCGAGGCGCGCAAGGGCGTGAAGCCGGGGCTGGCGCTGGTCCGGGTCGGCAACGATCCGGCCAGCGAGGTCTACGTCCGCGGCAAGGTCAAGGCCTGCCAGGAGACGGGCATGGCCGGCTTCGAGCACATCCTCCCGGAGGCGACCACGCAACCGGAGCTGCTCGCGCTCCTCGGCCAGCTCAACGCCGACCCACGCGTGCACGGCGTCCTCGTGCAGCTGCCCTTGCCGAAGCAGCTCGACGCCGGGGTGATCCTCGACGCGCTGGCGCCGCAAAAGGACGTCGACGGCTTCGGGCCGCACAGCGCCGGCGCGCTCTTCAGCGGGCGGCCGGGGCTGCGGCCCTGCACGCCGCTCGGCATCCTGCGCCTGCTCGACGAAGCGCAGACCGAGCTGGCCGGAGCGCGGGCGCTGGTGATCGGGCGCTCCAACATCGTCGGCAAGCCGGTGGCGCTGCTGCTCCTCGAGCGCAACGCCACGGTGACGCTGGCCCACTCGCGGACGGCCGGGCTGGCCGACGAGGTCGGGCGCGCCGACGTGCTGGTCGCCGCCATCGGCAGGGCCGAGATGATCCAGGGCGCCTGGGTGAAGCCCGGCGCCACCGTCATCGACGTGGGGATGAACCGCAACGCCAAGGGCAAGCTCTGCGGCGACGTGGAGTTCGCCGGCGCCGCAGCGCGCGCCCGGGCCATCACGCCGGTGCCGGGCGGCGTCGGGCCCATGACCATCGCCTACCTGCTCTCCAACACCATCCAGGCCGCCAAGGCGCAGCTGGGCCTCTAGCGCCAATGCCGATCAGGTAGCGATGTCAGACCCCACTGCCATGGTGGTTTTCAGGAGGCACCATGGCTCTGAGGCTGAGTGACCGCTACGCAGA
>JAYWAJ010000149.1:0-17126 GCA_043782525.1 Deltaproteobacteria bacterium
TCACCACCGGCCACAGCGACGAGACCTCGAGCGCGATCTTCTCGGTGCGCTACTTCAACCAGAAGTCGTCGATCCTCGGCGACCGCGACTGGGCCGCCCAGGCCCTCGACTACGACTACACGGCCCCCGCCGGCATGGAAGTCAGCCCCAGCGGCAGCAGCGGTACGCCCCAGGGCGTGCTGCGGTTCCCTGAGGACCCGAACAAGCTGGGAAGTCCCCTCTGCAACGGCAACCCGCTCTGCCTCGCCCTCACCAGCCCGGCGAACGGCGGCTGGAAGATCGGCCGCCGCTACATCCGCGACCCGGACTCGCCAATCTGCGGGAACAACCCTGCGGGCGAGAAGGTCTGCTTCCGCCGCTTCAACTCCAAGGCGCCGGCCAACAACAACACCGGCAACGACTTCTACAACTACGCCGCGGTGAACTACCTCAGCATCCCCTCGACGACGGTGCAGGCCTTCTCCGCCGGCGACGCCAAGTTCCCCATCGCGCGCGGCTACTACGAAGTCTCGTACGTGCAGCGCAGCTCGACCCAGAACGCGGCCCCGTCGCCGCTCAACCCATCCGACTACAACAACGGCTTCGTCTCCAAGGACAGCCTCTACAATCCCTTCGGCGTCGACATCAGTTACCTGCGCCGCCGCCTGGTCGAGTTCGGCGCCCGCACCTACGCCGAGGATCTGGGCACCTTCCGGGTGGTCACCGGCCTCGACGGCACCCTCGGCCAGCCTTTCGGGCCGCTGCAGGGCTGGTACTGGGACGCGGCGATGAACTACGGCAGGACCTCGGGGACGTTCACGACCGGCGGCGCCTTCCGCAACTCGCTCGTCCAGAACGCGGTGGGACCGAGCATGATCGTCAACGGCCAGCCTGTCTGCGTCACCAAGGCGGGCGACCCCACCACTGCCCTCGCGGGCTGCACGCCGCTCAACCTCCTCGGCGGCCCGAACAACGGCTCCCTCACCCAGGGGGCCATCGACTACATCGGCTTCACCGGCACCTCGCGCGCCTTCGACTCGCTCTTCTCGGTGGGCCTCAACCTCGGCGGCGACCTCTTCTCGCTGGCCGCGGACCGGCCGGTGTCGATGGCGGTCGGCTACGAGTTCCGCCGGCAGGCGGGCGCGCAGGTGGCCGACCCCATCGTCCAGGCGGGTGACTCGAGCGACTTCAACTTCAAGTCGACCAACGGCTTCTTCAACGTCAACGAGGCCTTCGCCGAGCTGTCCTTGCCGATCCTCTCCAACCTCCCCGGCGTGGAAGCCCTCGAGGCCAGCGTCGCCGCCCGCTACGTGAACTACAGCACCTTCGGCGGCAACTTCACCTACAAGTTCGGCGCCCGCTACACGCCCGTCCGCGACCTCACCGTCCGCGGCACCTACTCGACGGCCTTCCGCGCGCCGGGCATCTCCGAGCTCTACCTCGGCGCCACCGAGAACGACCCCGCCGCCACCGACCCCTGCGTCGACTTGAGCAAGCTCCCCGGCGGGGCCACCGGACCCTCGGCGGCCAAGTGCAAGGCCAACGGCGTCACGGGCAGCGGTTCGGGTGACACCGGGCTCCAGGAGCTGACCCGCAACGGCGGCAATCCGCTGCTCTCCCCCGAGACCGCCACCAGCTACAGCCTCGGCATCGTCGTCCAGCCGCAGATGGTCAAGGGCCTCTCGGTGACGGTCGACTACTTCAACATCTCCATCGACAAGGCCATCGGCACCATCGGAGCCCCCAACATCCTCCAAGGCTGCTACTACAACCTGAACGACGACTACTGCAAGCTCATCGTCCGCAACAACTCCGGCTCCATCCAGTACATCAACGACCTCAACCAGAACATCGGCCAGAAGACCACCGGCGGCATCGACTTCGCCGTTCGCTACGCGATGCCCACCAGCGTCGGCCGCTTTGCCTTCGCCTTCGACGCCAACTGGCTCGCCTTCCTCGACAGCACCCTCAAGCTGGCGAGCGGGGACCAGGTCACCCATGGCAAGGGCAACTACGACCTGGGCGCGCTGCCGGCGGTCAAGGCCAACGTCGGCGTGGACTACAACCTGGACCAGTTCGTCGCCGGAGTGGTCGGCCGGTTCGTCGGCAACTTCAAGGAGTGCGCCAACCCGGGCGACAACACCACCGCCAACGGCGGCCTCTGCAACCTCTATGACCCGGCCACCAAGTCGACCTATACCAACCCGGACGCGCGCCAGGTGGGCCACTACACCCAGGTCGACATCCACGCCGGCTACACCCAGCCCAGCTCGATCGGGAGGACCAGCGTCTTCGTCGGCGTCAGCAACCTCTTCGACAAGAGCCCCCCGTACATCTACAGCGCGGCCCTGGCCAACTCGGACCCCAGCACCTACGACTACCTCGGCCGCTACTTCTACGGTCGCGTCCAGCACCAGTTCTAGATCTGGCCGCAGAATGACGGAGGGCTCGCCGCAAACAGTGCGGCGAGCCCTTCGCATTTGTGGCGACGCTCCTCGGGCGCGCCAAGGCAGCGCTTGAAGGCCCGCTCGCTTTCAGCTATCAGGACGCGGGGCTTTGGCGCACGTCCACGCAGCGTTCCAGGAGTGGGGAAAACTTAATGCATCGCAACCGCCGCATCATCGCGAGGCTCGCTGGAGTGTTGTTGGCCGTCGGCACGTCGGCCGCGCTGGCACAAGGCGTGACCGGCTCGGCCCTCACCGGCACCGTCACCAACGACAAGGGCGTCCCGATTGAGGGCGCGGCCGTGCAGCTGAGGAATCCGGCCACCGGCGACAACTACCGCGCCGTCAGCAACAAGGCCGGTTTCTACTTCATCGACAACGTCCCTCCCGGCGGACCGTACCTCGTCACCACCACGGTGGAGGGCTTGCAGGTCAACCTGCAGCAGGACGTCCAGCTCAACCTGGGCCAGCGGCTGACGCGCGACATCGTCATGCGCAAGGAGCTGGTCGAGGAGATCGCGGTCGTCGGTCATTCCGACGCCAACGCCGACAAGGGCCGCACCGGCGCCTCGACCACGGTGAAGAACGCGCAGATCACCGAGCTGCCGCTGCAGGGCCGCAACTTCGTCGATCTGATCAACATCGACCCGCGGGTGACCAGCGGCTCCATCGCCGGCCAGAACAACCGCTTCAACAACATCCAGATCGACGGCGGCGCCAACAACGACCTCTTCGGCCTCGCCAGCAACGGCACGCCGGGCGGCAACTCCAACGCCAAGCCGCTCTCGCTCGAGGCGATCCAGGAATTCGTGGTGCAGGTGGCGCCCTTCGACGTGCGGCAGGGCGATTTCGCCGGCGGCCTCGTCAACGCCATCACCAAGAGCGGCACCAACAGCTTTCATGGCGGGCTCTTCGGCTACTACCAGAACAAGTCGCTCACCAACCAGAACGCCAACGTCAACGGCCAGTACATCACCGACCCGAACTACAACGGCTACCATACGCTGCAGTACGGCGCCTTCCTGGGCGGTCCGATCATCCAGGACAAGCTGCACTTCTTCATCGCCGGCGACCTGCAGTCGAAGAGCTCGTCGTTCGGCAGCCCGCTCAACCTCACCGGGAACGACGTCGCTGACAAAGCGACGGTGGGCTTCACCAACGCCGACGTGAAGCGTTTCACCGACCTCCTCAACAACAAGTACGGCATCACCAACGTCGGCGACGGCTCGGCGCCGAGCCAGGAGAATCCGGACAAGAACCTCTTCGTCAAGGTGACCTCAACCCAGATCCCCAAGAGCCGGCTCGAGCTCAGCTACAACCTGGTCACGGCGCAGAAGGACAACCTCAGCCGCGACTACGGCGCGACCTCGGTGCCCTTCTTCCTCAGCGGCGGCTACCAGCTCTCGAACAGCGGCTACGGAATCGCCAACACCACCAACACCGGCCGCCTCAAGCTCACCACCAACTCGGACGACAGCAAGGTCTCCAACGAGTTCCTCACCGGCGTCTCCACCATCCGCGACTCGCGCAGCCTCGCCAACAGCGCGCCGCTCATCCTGGTCAAGGCCGGCGTTTCGGGAGGCAACGACGCGTACATCGCGGCCGGCGCCGAGCGCTTCTCGCAGGGCAACACGCTCGACCAGAACGTCTTCCAGATCCAGGACAACCTGACCTTCGCGCTCGACCAGCACCGGCTCACCTTGGGCACCAGCAACGAGTTCTTCCATTTCCGCAACCTCTTCCTCCAGGCGGCCATCGGAGCCTACGCCTTCGATTGCATCAGCGCCGCGGACTGCGCCAACTCGTTCGAGTCAGGCACCCCCAGCGCCTACCAGCGCCGGTTCGGGGTCAGCCCGCTGGAGGAAGCAGGCGTCTCCGCCTTCGACGTCCAGCAGTACGGATTCTACGTGCAGGACGAGTACGCTCTCGCCGACAACTTCTCGCTCACCGGTGGATTGCGCATCGACCTGCCTTTCCTCTCCACCGCGGTGCGCAACCCCACGCTGGTCAACAACCCAGCCTTCCCCCTCGACACCAGCAGGGTCCCGAGCGGCAACCCGCTCTGGTCGCCTCGGGTGGGCTTCAACTGGGACGTCGCCGGCAACTCGGACACCATCTTCCGCGGCGGACTGGGCATCTTCTCCGGCCGGCCGCCGTACGTCTTCGTCGCCAATGCCTATGGCGTCAACGGCATCGGCCAGCTGCAGCTGACCTGCGGCAACGGCGGTCAGGTGCCGACCTTCAGACCGGACCCGACGGCGCAGCCCACCGACTGCGCGGGCGGCACCGGGACGCCGAGCACGCCGCCTCCCGCGGGCGAGGTCGACTACTTCGATCCCAGCACCAAGTATCCACAGAACCTGCGCGCCGCCTTCGGCGTGGACGAGCGGCTGCCGTTCGGGCTGCTCGGGTCCGCCGACCTGCTCTACACCGAGGACGTCAACGGGTTCTACACCAGCGACGAGAACCTGGTCTTCCAGGGCTACGACGGCGAGGGCCGCTCGACCTACGGCAGCTTTGCCAAGAGCACGCCGACCAGCTTCAGCGTGAAGCCCAGCCGCATCGACACCGTCAACGTCACCAACGCGGTGAAGGTGTTCAACAAGAACGGCGGAAAGGTCGGGAGCGTCACCTTGCAGGTGCAGAAGCCGTTCGCCCGGCGCTTCGGCATCAGCGTGGCGTACACCTACTCGAAGTCCCAGGACCGGATGTCGTTCACCAGCTCGCAGGCGCTCTCGAACTTCCGCTTCGCGCCCGTCGACGGCGACCTCGAAAACCGCAACGTGCGCCCCTCGGCGTTCGACCGGCCGCACAAGATCACCATCACCGGTACCGCGGCGCTGCCCTACGGATTCGGCGCCGGCCTGACCTACATCGGCCAGTCAGGCACGCCGTACACCTGGGTCGTTCAAGGCGACATCAACGGCGACGGCCAGAGCTCCAATGACCTGCCTTTCATCCCTGCCAACGCGGGCCAGATCACGCTGCGGGATCCGACCCAGTACGCCGCGCTCTCGCAGTTCATCCAGGGCCAGGACTGCCTGCGCGCCGCGCAGGGGCACCTCCTGCAGCGCGGCGCCTGCCGCAACCCGTGGCAGGACTACCTCGACGCGCGGCTCACCTGGACTTCGCCCACCCTGAAGGGGCAGCACTTCGAGGTGCAATACGACATCTTCAACGTGCTCAACCTGATCAACAGCGACTGGGGCCACTACAACGAGGTCACCGGCTTCGAGACGGCCCCCTCGAAGTTCCTCACCGCGGCGGGCTACGACGCCGTCAACAAGCGGCCCGTCTACAAGTTCAGCGCCCCGGGCTCGGTCTCGAACACGACCTACAGCCCCACCCTGTCGCGCTGGCGGATGCAGTTCGGCGCGCGCTACCTGTTCTAGGACAACTCCGGGAGGGCCCCGCGGCCGTCGCCTCGCCGCGGGGTCCGCCCTGGGTCAGCGCCGCGCTGCTGCACCGCGCCGGTCCGCGACGGCGGTGATCTCCACCAGCATCCCCATCACCAGCGGCGCGTCCACGGTGGTCCGCACCAGGCGCGGCTCGGCGAAGTGCCGCGCGTAGACGGCGTTGAAGCGGGCGAAGCTTCCCTCATGCCTCTCCGTAGCGGTGGAAATCGCCGCGGGCGACGACGACGGCTGCCCCCGCCACCTCGATGCGCGTGAGGGCGTCGCGCGTCCCCAATGCCCGCGCATAGAGGAGGGAAGGCCGTCCGATCTCCGCGCCCTGCCGGATCTCGATCTCGTCTCCAAAAGAGATGCGGCCGTGCCGCGCCAGGTGAGCCGCCAGCGGACCGGCGGCGGAGCCGGTGGCCGGATCTTCCGCGACGCCCAGCCCCGGCGCGAACATGCGCGTCTTCCAGCGCAGTCCCGCGCCGGCGAAGCAGTTGGCCCCGATGTCGCCCAGCGCCGCCAGCGCGCCCAGATCCGGACGCAGCGCGGCCACCGCCTCCTCGCTCTCGAGCGCGACGTAGACGTGGTTCGGCCCGTTGCGGTACGCCTCGACCGGCAGGAGCGAGCGCGGGATCTTGAGGGCCGCCAGTAGCTCCGCCGCGCGCTCGTACGGGCGTACGGTCGGGAGCGGCTGCTGCATGCGCCCGTGCACGACGCGCCCGTTCTCGCGGCGCAGCTGCAGCGGCACGATGCCCGCGCCCGTCTCGAGGCGAACGCTGTCCCCGCCCAAAGGCTCGCCGATGACGAAGGCGGCGCCCAGCACCGGATGTCCCGCGAAGGGCAGCTCCTGCGAGGGCGTGAAGATGCGGATGCGCGCGTCGCCGCCTTGCTCGGCGGGCAGGACGAAGACGCACTCGGCGAAGTTCATCTCCCGCGCGAGCCGCTGCATCTGCGGCGCGGAGAGGCGGGCGGCGTCGGTGAAGACGCCCAGCTGGTTGCCCTGCAGGGGAACGTCGGTGAAGACGTCGATGACGGTGTACGGCAGCATTCAGGCTCCGGTGCGGCTGTGGGAGGGAGGGGCGGCGTGGGCCTGGGACCAGAGGCGGCGCAGCTGGCGGGCGTCGGCGAAGCCGCACTCCGAGGCGATGGCCTCGAGCGTGAGCGAGGGATTTCCCAGGAGCGCGCGGGCGCGCTCGAGGCGCAGCCGGGTGCGGTACTGCTGGACGGAGACGCCGGTCAGCGCCCGGAAGGAGCGCGTCAGCGAGCGGGGGCTTTTGCCGGCGACGCGGGCCAGCGCCAGAAGATCCGACCGGTCGGACGGGTGGGCGCAGAGGAAGTCCTGGACCTTGTGGACGCCCGGGTCGAGGTGGGTGCGGTGGTCGAGGTAGACGCTTTCTTGTGGATGGCCCGCGTCGCGGCGGATGTAGACCACCATCTCGCGGGCCACCCGGGCGGCGAGGTGCGCGCCGAAGTCGCGCTCGAGGAGCGCCAGCGCCAGGTCGATGCCCGAGGCGATGCCGGCGCTGGTGACGATGCTTCCGTCCTCGACGAAGAGGCGGTCCTCGAGGACCTGCGCCGACGGGCAGAGCCGGCGCAATTCGCCGATGCGCTTCCAGTGGGTGGTGCAGCGCCGGCCGTCGAGCAGCCCCGCCTGGGCGAGGAGCAGGGCGCCGGTGCAGACCGAGCCGACCGTCGCTCCCGCCGCCCCGGCCTCTCTCAGCCAGGCGACCAGGCGGCGCTGCCCCTTCTGCGGCGGAGTGAAGCCCGGCACCAGGATGAGATCGCCCGGGCCGACCGCAGGCAGGGGCGCGAGGTCGGCCAGCAGGAGCCCCTGGCTGGTGCGGGCCGAGGCGCCGGGGCCGCAGTGGACGAGGCCGAGCGGCGCGCCGAACGAGCGCGCCTCGTGAAAGGCCTGCAGCGGTCCGGCGAAGTCGAGCACCTCGCAGCCGTCGAAGTAGACGAAGACCACCCGGCGCGCTCTGGGCATGCGGACAGATCTAACCGGCGCCGCCTGCTGCGCCAAGGACGAGACGGGACAGAGACCGGACAGTTCGGGCCAACCAACCTCCGCCCGAGACAGGCTCAGTCCGGGAGTGCACGAAACCTGCCGGACCGCAGCGCATCGAAAAGTCCATGCCCAACCTATCCGTCGGAAGCGACAAGTCAAAACCGGTCGAGCTCTATTACGAGGATCACGGCTCGGGAAAGCCGGTGGTGCTCATCCACGGCTGGCCGCTGAGCAGCCGCTCATGGGAGAGCCAGGTTCCTGCGCTGGTCGGCGCCGGGTACCGCGTCATCTCCTACGACCGCCGCGGGTTCGGCTGGTCGTCGCAGCCGTGGAGCGGCTACGACTACGACACCTTCGCCGCCGATCTCGACGGCCTCATGCAGCACCTCGACCTGAAAGCCGCCGCCCTGGTGGGCTTCTCCATGGGCGGCGGCGAGGTGGCCCGCTACCTCGGCAAGTACGGCGCCGGCCGCATCGCCAAGGCGGTCTTCGCCGCCGCCGTACCGCCCTTCCTGCTCAAGACCCAGGACAACCCCGAGGGAGGCCTCGACGAGGCGACCATCGCGCAGTTCCAGGGCGGCGTGAAGAAGGACCGCCTCGACTTCCTCGAGGAGTTCACCAAGAACTTCTTCAGCGCGGGCGGCACCCAGGCGGTCAGCAAGCAGCAGCGCAAGTACGCGCGCGACATCGCCGCCTTCGCCTCGCCCAAGGGCACGCTCGACTGCATCGCCGCCTTCGCCCGCACCGACTTCCGCGGCGACCTGAAGAAGGTCACCGTTCCGACGCTGGTCATCCACGGAGACGCGGACGCCATCGTGCCCTTCGAGGTGAGCGGAAAGCGGACCCACGCAGCCATCAAGGGCAGCCAGCTTGCGCTCATCAAGGGCGGCCCGCACGGCGTCAACGCCTCACACCCGGAGATCTTCAACCAGGCGCTGATCGAGTTTCTCGGCCGCTGAGGCGCTGCCGCTCAGAGCTAGCGTAGCGTGGCGGCGGCCCGCACTTGCGCGGCGGCCTCGTCCCCCTGGGCGAGCGCCGCCGCCCGCTCGCACTCCACCTGGCCCCCGCGATGGAAGCGGACGGCGAGCGCGCAACGCGCCACCGCGGCGTACGGGTCGTCTGCCGTCGTCGCCTCGTAGCGCTCGACCTCGGCCGCCAAGGCGGGCAGAGCGGCGAGCGGCATCTCGGCGATGCTGCGGACCAGGTTGCCCCGCGGGAGAAAGCGCCGGTACTCGAGCTGCGGGATGAGCGCGGCGTTGGCCTCGGCGTCGCGACGCAGCCAGACCTCGTCGACCTCGTCCCAGTACGCCAGCGCCCAGCCGGGCCGGTCGAGCAGCGCCCTGCCGCTCAGCCAGGGTGCGCGGCGGGAGGTGATCGCCCAGTCCGTCCCCAGCGACCGCAGCCAGCCGTCGAAGGCCTGCGCGCTGTGGCTGCTCCGGTAGAAGGTGGGGAAGAAGTTTTTCGGAAAGCACTGCACGCGGCCGTCGACGAAGGCGGGCGACTCCGGGAGCGCCCACTCGAGGTAGCCGCCGGCGCTGTAGCCGTTGAAGAGCCGGCCGCGGAGCCCGTGCGCCCGCGCGAACTCCACCGCGCGGACCGGCTGCGCCTGCGCATCCCACTCCGGGGCGAGGTCGAGATGCCGCAAGGTGAGATCGGCCCGGTAGCCGAAGATCGAGGCGACGGTGAGCGCGCCCACCGCCGCCGCCCTCGCGTTCTGCCCGAAGCGGGCGCCCAGCCCGGAGAGGGCCGAGGCGAAGAGCGGCGCCGCGACGATGGCGAACTCGGAGTCCATCCGGTAGGCCAGGAGGCCCAGCGCGCCGAAGACGGCCACGATGGCCAGCTCGGCGGGGCGCTCCCGCCGCGCGCGAAAGGCGAGCAGGAGCGCGGTCGGGAGCAGCAGGAAGAAGAGCGGCTGCGCCAAAAGCGTCGGGCGCAGGTACTCCTCGATGACCACCACCTCGCGGACGTGCAGGTGCCAGACCAGCGACTTGAGGTTGAAGAGGCCGCCGGGGTTGGCGCAGAGGGCGAGCACGCCGGCTGCGCCGATGGCGAGCTCGCGGGGGCGCCGGGTGCGGGCGAAGGCTTCGAGACAGTGCAGCCCGAGCACTCCCGCGGCGAAGGGCGCGCCCGAGTGCAAATTGCCCGAGAGCGCGATCACCAGCACGCAGGCGAGCCGCGCCCGCAGCGTGCGCAGCTCGCAGAGCGCGACCACCAAGGCGAGGCCCGTCCAGGTGGCGACGTGAGGCCGCACGGTCAGCCGCGGCAGGAGCAGGAGCGCGACGGCCACCACCACCGCGGGCGTGCCGCGCCGGGCGCAGGTCCAGGCGATGGCCAGGAGCGCGGCGCCGAAGAAGAGCCAGGTGATGAGCTGGAGCGCGAACAGGCCGAATCGCGCGGTGGCGAGGTACGTCGCCCAGTCCCAGAGCCAGGAGGTGTCGTACCAGGGGACGTCGGTCGCGGTCCAGGTGAGCGCGTTGCTGCGGGGGAAGTCGCCGGAGGCGATGCGCCGGCCCAGCGCCAGGTGCCAGCCCGCGTCGCTGTCGCCGATGCGGCAGAAGGCGTAGAGACCCGGTCCGGCCGACGCGGCCAACGCCCAGAAGAGCCAGGCGAGTCGCGAGGGGCGTGCGGTCATCGCGCGGTTGTACCCCGTCGCGCTGCCTCCTGCGGAGCGCGACGCCGGACGCGCTTGACCGCTTCGAACCAGAGCACGCAGAGAAAGCCGGCGCCCATGCTGAGCAGGAGGTCGGAGGCCTCAAGCGGCGCGAAGTGGAAGAGGCGCTGCGCGAAGGGGAGCAGGAGCGCCAGCGCGAGGAAGACCGAGGCGCCGAGCAGGACCCAGCGCAGCGCGGCGTTGGGCACGCGCAGCATGGAGAGGGCCGACCGCGTCCAGGAGCGGTTGACGAGGATGACGACGAGGAAGGCGACCACCAGCGTGGCGAAGGTGAGGGCGCGGGCGGCGGCGGCGGAGCGGCCGCTGCGGGCGACGAGGAAGACGCCGAGGCAGACGGCGAGGACGCTGAAGCCCTGCAGGAGGGCGACGCCGAGGGTCTCCCGGGAGAAGAGCCGCTCGTCGCGCCGACGCGGCGGCCGCTGCATGACGTCCTCTTCCGGCTCCTCGGCTTCGAAGACGATGGAGCAGGACGGGTCGATGATCAGCTCGAGGAAGACGATGTGGACCGGCAGGAGCAGGAGCGGCCAGTCGCCGAAGAAGACGGGCAGGATGGAGAGGCCGGCGACGGGCACGTGCACGGCGACGATGAAGACGACGGCCTTCTTGATGTTGTCGAAGATGCGCCGGCCCAGGCGGATGGCGGCGACGATGGAGGAGAAGTCGTCGTCGAGCAGCACCAGCGAGGCGGCCTCGCGGGCGACGTCGGTCCCGCGCCCTCCCATGGCGATGCCGATGTGGGCGGCCTTCAAGGCGGGAGCGTCGTTGACCCCGTCGCCGGTCATGGCCACGACCTCGTCGTTGGCCTTGAGCGCGTTGACGATGCGCAGCTTCTGCTCGGGGACGACGCGGGCGAAGACCTGGACCTCGGAGACGCGCCGGGCGAGCTCGCCGTCGGACATGCCTTCCAGCTCGGGCCCGGTGAGCACGGTCTCGCAGCGGGCGATCCCGGCCTGCCGGGCGATGCTCTGCGCCGTCGCCGGAGAGTCGCCGGTGATCATCACCACCCGCACGCCCGCCGCCTGGCACTCCGCCATCGCGGCGGGGACGGTGGGCCGGAGCGGGTCGGCGAAGCCCAGCAGGCCGGCCCACTCGAGCGCGAGATCGTGGTGCGCGCTGGGGAGGGCCTCCTCCCGCGCCACTCCGCGCGCCACGCCCAGCACGCGCAGTCCCTGCGAGGCGAGGGCCGCCACCTCCAGCGCCAGCGCCGCCCGCCGCTCCGGAGCGAGGTGGCAGAGATCAGCGATGGCCTCGGGCGCGCCCTTGCTCGCGACCACGGCCTTTCCGTCCCCGCTCTTCCAGGCGTGGCTGACCGCGAGCAGCCCGCGGGTGAGCGGATACTCGCGCAAGAGCGACCAGCGCGGATGCAGGTGCTCGGTGTCCTTGATGAGCCGGTCGCCGGCCTCGTGCAGCGCCCGCTCCATGGGGTCGAAGGGATCGCGCTTGCTCGCCAGGATGGCGTTCTCGAGCAGGCCGTGCAGCTCCTCCGGAAGCGCGCCGTCGAGGGTGGCGAGGTCGAGGGCAGCTCCCCCGGCGACGGCGAGATTGCGCAGGGTCATCTGGTTCTGCGTGAGCGTGCCGGTCTTGTCGACGCACAAGACGGTGGCGGCCCCCAGCATCTCGACCGCGGGCATCCGCCGGGTCAGCACGTTGCTGCGCGAGAGCCGCCAGGCGCCCAGCGCGAAGAAGACCGTCAGCACGACGGGGAACTCCTCGGGGAGCAGGGCCATGGCCATGGCGATGCCGGCGAGGAAGCCCTGCTTCCACATCTCCAAGCCGCCGCCGCGGGTGAAGGCGAAGACCACCACCACCACCGCGCAGGCGACCAGCCCGACGACGGCGAGGTTGCGGACCACGCGGGTGGTCTCCTTCTGCAAGAGGGTCGGCTCCGGCTCGCCCTGCTCGAGCGCCTTGCCGATCTTGCCCAGCTCCGACTGCGCGCCGGTGGCCGCGATCTCGACGATGCCCTGTCCGGCGGTGACCAGCGTTCCCGAGAACACCGAGGGCAGGTCGTCGCCGCCCGGCCGGTCGAGCGCGCGGGCCTCGGGGGAAGGCTGCTTGCGGACCGGGACCGACTCGCCGGTGAGGAGCGACTCGTCGGTGGAGAGGTGGAGCGCCCGGCGGAGCAGGCCGTCGGCAGGGACGCGGTCGCCCTCGGAGAGGACCACCAGGTCGCCGCGCACCACCTCGCGGCCGGCGATGCGCCGCCGCCCGCCGCCGCGGATCACCAGCGCGCGCGGGCTGGAGAGATCGCGCAGCGCCTCGAGCGCGTGCTCGGTGCGCCGCTCCTGGACGATGGTGATGGCCATGACCACGAAGACGAAGCCGAGCAGCATGACCGTGTCGGCCCGCTCCCCGGTGAAGAGGTAGAGGACCCCCGCGGCCACCAGCATGAGGAACATCGGCTCGCGCACCACCTCGAAGACGATGGCGAAAAAGCTGCGCTGCGCCTGCGCGGGGATCTCGTTCGGTCCCTCCTGCTGCAGGCGCGCGCGGGCCTCCTCTTCGCCCAGTCCGGAGAGCCCGCCCAGATCGAGGACACTGCCCGGCAACCGCGCGCGCGCGATGGCCGGCTCGCCAGTGTCCGCGACTCCCATCAGAGGCGGTACGAGACGCCCAGGTCCACCGAGACCTGTGACATCGACGTCGTGTACGACTGGATGGCCTGCCCGCCCTGCGCCGGGTACTTTGCGTTCGAGCCGGAGAGCGTCGCCCGGGGAGACCAGGTGCCGCCCGCGTTGAGGGTGACCCTGCCGTAGTCGTAGCCAAGGCCGGCGCTGAGGTGGTGCTCGGCGACGGCCGGGAAGGCCAGGTTCTCGAAGGCGCAGTTGGAGTCGAGGGGCATCTTGCCGTAGTTATACCCGGCGCGGAGCTTCACGTCAGGACGCACTTTCACCTGCGCGCCGGCCTTGAAGACCCACTGATCGCTCCAGCCCATGTCCCACGGCATGGCGCCGCCGGTGTTCCTGCTGAAGCCGGGACGGTCGGCCCCGTTGGTGTCGGACCAGTTGATCCACTGCACGTCCGACGCGAAGAGGAATTCTTCCACCGGCGTCAGCGCCACGCCGACGGTGGCGCTCATCGGCTGGTGGAAGGTCAGCTTGTCGGTCGAGGCGGGGAACGGCACCGGCTGGAAGGTCGCGGGATCGACGCCGTTGTGCGCCGGGACGGTGAAGGAGAAGTCGCGGAAGTACGACTTGGTCTCGTAGGCGGCGCCGACGCTCAGCCACTCGGCGGGGGTGACCTTGACGCCGAGGGTGGCGCCGAGGCCCGGCGAGGTGGCGGTGTCGTGGAGCTGCTGGCCGAAGCCCTGGGCCACGTCCCACTTCATCTGCGCCGCCATGGCGTTGACGGTGACGCCCGCGGAGAGGACGTCGTTGACCCGCCAGGCGAGGGCGGGCGTGAGGCGCGCCTGCATATACGAAGTGAACGTGCGCCCGCCGTAGAGGTTGTCCGGGTAGTCGACGCCCATTCCGGAGACGCCGAAGGCGCCGATGCCAAAAGTGAGGCCGTTGGCGAGGGGAAAGACCGCGGTCAGGGTGGGGATGGGCGAGCCGCCGCTGCGCGAGCCGATCGAGGTGCCCGGCTGGCCCACCACCGCGCCGGTCAGGCCGGCAGGCAGCGGCGACTCGGTGGCGCGGTAGCTGACGGTGGGCATGAACCAGCCGCCGCCGATCTGCAGCTCCTTGCCCAGCCCGACGAGGCCGGCCGGGTTGTAGAGCATGGTCGCGCCGTCGAGGTTGGCGCCGGCGCCCGCTCCGCCCATCGAGTTCTGCACCGGGCCGAAGCCGGTCATGCGCATGCCGTTGGTCGCGGACGCCGAGCCCGCGAGAACCATCAGAGACGCTGCCGCCCATAGGATTCGCTTCACGTTGTCCTCCTTCAGATGAACAAAAGCTGTGCGCCCTGGGTCCTGGCGAAAAACTCCATCGTCGAGACCACGGCTTCCACCTGCGGTACCAGCTCTTCCTGCTTCAGCTGGAACATCTCCATCGCCAGGCCGCAGGCGTACAGGTGCGCGCCGTTGTCGGAGAGGATCTGCAGCATGTCGCGCACCCCCGGCAGGTCGATCCGCGCCAGCCGGCCCTTCATCATCGAGCTCGCCGCGGCCGGCGCCTGCAGGTGATCGAACCTCTCCCGGGTGACCACCTCGAGACCCGAGAAGGTGAAGAAGAGCGTCGTCTCGATGCCGGTGATCCGCGCCGCGTTGGCGAGGAGCAGGCCCGGGTACGCCATGTCGAGCGTGCCCTTGGAGACGATGATGGCGATCTTGCGCGCCGGCGCGGCTACCTTCGCGGGGAGCTCACCGCACTGGGTGGTTGCGGTTGCCATGACATCTAGACCTGCCCCGCAACGACCAGGATCCAGCGCAGCGAGAGACCGCCCAGGAGCACCAGCGCGGGCGCGGCGATGGTGGCGCGCAGGTGCAGGCGCGACTCGATCAGCTCGAGCGCCCAGGGCACGGCCAGCCCCGCGATCACCACCAGCGTCCAGAAGGGCGCGGTGAACCGGCCGCCGAGGAGCAGGCTGGCAGCTTCCTTGCCGCTCTCGCCGCTGGTGGAGAGACCGACGACGAAGAGGGTGAGCAGGAGCGCTTCCAGCCCCATGGCCAGGAGGTCCCAGCGGGTGGCGAAGTGGCGCTCGCCGGGACTGAGGCGGAAGAGCAGCAGGAAGGCCGCGCCGGTGGAGAGCCCCGAGACGAGGAAGAGCGGCCCGAGCAGCGCCGAGCTCCAGATGGCCCGCGCGCCCAGCGTGCTGAGCAGGACGCCGGTGTAGACGCCGAGGCCGGCGCCGACAGCCAGGTTGATCCAGCGCAGCTCCGTCCACAGCTTCTGCGCGAGCGCGCGACCCAGGCTGCCGAGCTTGCCGAGGCGCGCGACCTGGTCATCGGCAAGTCCGCCGAGCGCGAGCAGCAGCGAGACCGGATAGACGGCGACCAGGATCCACGCGCCCCAGGACATCGGCGAGGTCCAGCGGAAGGCGAAGTAGAAGCGCAGCACGTGGCGCTTCAGATCGAGGTCGAGGAAGAGCGCCATCATCCCCAGCGAGACCAGGGCGACGGGCGCGAAGGCGAGCCAGCGCCCCGCGGGGGAGCGCTCCTCGCCGCGCAGGGCGAGCAGCGAGGTGAGGATCATCAGCCCCGCCGCCATGCCGCCGAGGAAGAGATAGACGGCGATCTCCCAGCCCCAGATGTGGAGGTGGGGGTCGATCTGCAGGCTGTGTCGCGCGATCTCGAGTTCGTACATGACTAACCTCCGCAGCCGCCGCCGGCCTTTTTCGGCGCGCCGGCAGGGGTACCCAGGGAAGCGGGAGGCGGCGGGGCAGCCTTCATCCCCGTCATTGCCGCATGGATTCCCGCGCGCAGCCGGTAGAGATCACGCTCGGCGGGCGTGGCGTCGGGCGCGAGCGGCGCCGGCGCGGTCAAGGCGAACTGCTCCCAGCCGGCGAAGCCGCCCGCGAGCACCTGGAGCTTGCCGGGGAAGCCGGCGGCCGCGGCAGGGAGGTCGGCGAGATCCTGCGCGCCGACCAGCACGAGGTCCCGGGCGGCGGGAGCGTCGGCGAGCTGCAGGGCGGCCAGCTTGTCTCCGGGCACGCACTCGGCGCCGGGGATGCGCCTCTTCGCGCATTGGTCCATGGCCCGCAGGTCGATGACCCGGACTTTCCAGGGCTCGTCGAGAACGCGTCGCGCGAGGTCGAGCTGCGCGATGGGCAGCGCCTCGCGGGTCCGCGCCTGGACGCGGGTGGGAATGGCCAGCGCCAGGAGGCCCACGGCGCCGGCGGTGGCGAAGCCGACGAAGACCGCCCGGCCTTTGCGTCCTGCTGCGACGGGCTGCGCCACCACCTGGGCGCGGGCGGCCAGGCGCTTCTCGACCCAGTCGGCGAAGAAGAACGCGCCCACCGCCATGGCGACGACGCCGAGGGCGACGATGGCCGGGCCGGTCCGCGCCGGAAGGTGCAAGAGCTCCCAGAGATAGAAGTTGCCGAGGTTGCCGCTGTTATGGAAATGCGCGAGCCACGGGCGCCACTCGAGCTCGGCATAGATCACCTGGCCCGCGATCACGCCGCCCACCACCGCGAGGCCGTCGAGCTTGCCCGAGGCCGCCGCAACAAACGAGGTGCCCGGGCAGTACCCGGAGACGATGAAGCCCACGCCCAGGGCGAGCCCACCGACCAGCATCGGCCAGAGGAAGGTCGCGCTGGTGGCCTGATCGGCGACCGCCTTGAAGTCGAGGAGGCCCGCGCTGGAGAGCACCACCATGCCCAGCATGGCGGTGACGACGGCAGAGAACATGACCTTGAGCACGGTCAGGTCGGTGCCGTAGAACTGCGCGGCGAGCTTCTGCGCGCGGCCGAAGCCGGCGCGCTCGAGGGTGAAGCCGAAGCCGACGCCGATGAGCGTGCCGACCACCAGGCCGGTTTCGCGGCTGCCGGCGCTGAGCGAATCAAACGGGAAGATCGTCATAGCCATTCCCTCCTCACGAACCAGGCCGCCGCATAGCCGCCGGCGAAGATCGAGAACATGAACACCCAGCTTCCCACCGAGAGCAGCGCGCCTCCCGAGAGCGCCTGGCCCGAGGTGCAGCCGCGCGCCATGCGGGCGGCCATGCCCATCAACACGCCGCCGCCGA
>JAYWAJ010000150.1:0-16999 GCA_043782525.1 Deltaproteobacteria bacterium
ATCTACTTCATGGACCCGCGCTCGGCCGAGCTGACCAAGTACGCGGCCAACGCCATGCTGGCGGCGCGCATCTCCTTCATGAACGAGGTGGCCATGCTCTGCGAGCGCGTCGGCGCCGACGTCGACGCCGTCCGCAAAGCGATGGGCTCCGACGAGCGCATCGGCCAGAAGTTCCTCTTCCCCGGCTGCGGCTACGGCGGCAGCTGCTTCCCCAAGGACGTCAAGGCGCTCATCGCCACCGCCCGCACCTACGGGCTCGACTTCACGCTGCTCTCCGCCGTCGACGCGGTCAACGACCGCCAGAAGCGCCTGCTCGCCCAGAAGGCCAAGACGCATTTCGGCCAGGGCGGCCTGCGGGGCCGCAAGTTCGGCGTCTGGGGACTCGCCTTCAAGCCCAAGACCGACGACCTGCGCCAGGCGCCGGCGCTGGCCCTCATCGAGGAGTTGCTCGCCGAGGGCGGCGTGGTGACGGCGCACGACCCGGTCGCCAACGAGAACGCACGGCGCCACTTCGGCGACCGCGTTCAATTCGTGCAGAATCCCTACGCCGCCGTCGCCGGCGCCGACGCGCTCTTCCTCGTCACCGAGTGGAACGAGTTCCGCCAGCCCGACTTCGCGCGGATCAAGGCGGCGATGCGGGAGCCGGTGGTCTTCGACGGCCGCAACATCTGGAACCCGCGCAAGCTGCGCGAGCTGGGCTTCACCTACTACGGCGTCGGCCGCGGCGCCTGAGGAAGCAGGGCCGCCAGGTGCGGCTCGATGATCCGCCAGAGGCCGGGCAGGTCAGAGCTCAGGTCGTGGCCCTCCTCCAGCTCGACCAGGGTGGCGCGCGCGCCCATGCGGCGGGTGAACTCGCGGGCGAGGCCCGGCTCGACCACCTCGTCCTGCCTGCCCTGGATGACCAGCGTCGGGCAGCCGGGCAGCGGATAGGAGGGGTGTCTCAAGGCGTCGTCGAGAAAGGCGACGGAGAGATCCTCCTTGCGGCCGCGGGCGAAGTGGTCGAAGGCGAGGCGGCCGCTCGCGCGCCACCGCAGAAGCTCGGCCGGAACCATCCGCCTGGACCAGCGCGGGCCCAGGTCGAAGGCGGGCGCGAGCAGGACCAGCGCCGCCGTCCGGCCCGGCCGCGTCGCCGCCCAGAGGGCCGCGGTGAAGCCGCCCAGCGACGACCCCAGGAGCACCAGCGGCCCTTCGCCCTGCGCCAGCACGTCCAGCTGCAGGAGCATCCGCGACACCGTCATGTCGAGGAAGGTCGGGTCGTTCAGGTCGGGCAGCACCAGATGCGCCCCGCGCTCCTCCAGCCGGGCGCGGATGAACTGCCCCTTGCTGGACTGCGGGCTGCTGGCGAAGCCGTGCAGCCAGATGAACCGCGGCGGAGTCTGCATCGGCCTCTTTTACCGCGTGCGCCAGAGGAGTTGTGCTAGATCGCCTCGCCATGTCGCGCCTCAAGTTCCTGCCGCTCGTCGCCTGCCTGCTCGGCCTCACGCTGACAGCCGGCTGCGGAGACGCCTGCCTCTCGCTGGCGAACCAGATCTGCAGCTGCCAGCCGGACGACAACTCGAAGCAGATCTGCAACGCGCAGGCGAAGGCGCAGGAGAAGACTTTCGTGGTCAGCAAGGCGGACGAGGCCTTCTGCCAGCAGAAGCTCGACTCGCAGGACTGCAACTGCACCGCTCAGAAGACGACTGCCGGCAGGTCCGCCTGCTGCAACAGACTGAACACTGCGGACGGCCGCGCCGCCTGCGGGCTGGTCCTCACCTCCCCTTGAGCCTCGCGGGTCCCTATCTTGGGGCGCAACTGCAGGGGGCACCATGGCGAAGGTCTGTGTTACCGGGGCGGCGGGGTTCATCGGCGGACATCTCTCGGAGGCGCTGCTGCGGCAGGGCCACCACGTCGTCGGCCTCGACGACTTCTCCAGCGGCAAGCGCGAGAACGCCGCGCTGCTGGCGGAGGTTCCCGGCTTCTCGCTGATCGAAGGCTCCATCGCCGATCCCGCGGCGGTCGAGCGCGCCGTGCAAGGCGCCACCTTCGTCTTCCACCTGGCGGCGATCCCGTCGGTGCCGCTCTCGATGTCCGAGCCCGAGCGCACCAACGCCGTCAACATCGGCGGCACCGTCAACGTCCTCGAGGCGGCGCGGCGCCACGGCGTCCGGCGGGTGGTGCTGGCCTGCTCCTGCGCGGCCTACGGCGACGGCGAGGAGCAGCCCAAGCACGAGCGCCTCGAAGTCCGGCCGATGAGCCCCTACGCGGCGCAGAAGATCGCCTGCGAGCTCTACGCGCAGACCTACACGCGGGCCTACGGCCTGCCCTGCGTGGCGCTGCGGTTCTTCAACGTCTACGGGCCGCGGCAGGACCCCAAGAGCGACTACGCGGCGGCGATTCCGCGCTTCACCACCCGGCTCCTCGCCGGGACGCGGCCCATCGTCTTCGGCGACGGGCAGCAGACGCGCGACTTCGTCCACGTCAGCGACGTGGTGGCGGCGATGATCCTCTCGACGCAGAGCGAGAAGGCGCCGGGCGAGGTGATCAACGTCGGCAGCGGCCACAGCGCCTCGCTCCTCGAGCTGATCGGCACCTTGAAGCAGGTGATCGGGCCGGAGGCGATGAAGCTGGAGATCGAGCACCAGGCGCCCCGCGCCGGCGACCTGCGCGCGTCGTCGTCCGACATCTCCAAGGCGAAGGCGCTGCTCGGCTTCGAGCCCCGCGTGCAGCTGGCGCAGGGGCTTTCGGGGGTCGTCGAGTCCTTCCGCGCGCTCCTCAAGCGGGCGGCGTAGGGCAACATTTAAATCTCACCGCGAAGGCGCGAAGATCCGCGAAGGTTCGCGAAGAAGAGCGGGTCGGGTTGGGAGCGAGGCCACGCGCCGGGCTGGGAGGTGGCGCGGCCAACAACCAACCAAGACTTCGCGCCCCTTCGCGGATCTTCGCGGTGTGCTTTTTGCTTTTCAGAGCGGACGCAGCGTGCCGATGAGGTCGCTGATGTCGGAGGGCAGGGGACTGCTGAGCGGCACCGGAGCGCTGGTGGCCGGGTGGGGCACGACCAGTTCAGAGGCGTGGAGGGCCTGGCGCCAGAGCCGGAGCGCGGCCTGCTCGTCGGGGGTGATGAGCGCGTCGAAGGTGCCGGCCGGGGCCGGGGTGCCGCCGCTCTCGGCGAGGCGGAGGAAGATCTCCTCGGAAGGCCCGTAGAGCTTGTCGCCCACCAGCGGGAAGCCCGCGGCCTGCAAGTGCGCGCGGATCTGGTGCTGCCGTCCGGTGAACGGAAGGCAGCGCAGGAGCGTGAGCGGCTTTCCGGCGGCGTCGAGGTAGCGCGCCAGCACCTGGAAGTGCGTCTTCGACGGCGCCCCCGCCTCGTCGACGCGGACCTTGACCTTGACCCGCCCGCCGCCGACGACCAGCGGCACCTCCACCTCGAACTTCTCCTCCGGCGGCGCGCCCTCCGCCAGCGCCAGGTACTCCTTCGAGACCTGCCGCGCCGCGAAGGCCGCCTTGAGCCGCCGGGTGAACCCCGAGTTCCGCCCGCAGGCGACCAGCCCGCTCGTCTCCCGGTCCAGCCGGTGGGCCGGGTCGGGCTTCTCGCCCGCCGCGTTCCGGTGCCGGTGCTCCAGCGCCCAGGTGAGGGTGGTCTGGTGGTAGCGCGCCGTCGGGTGGAGGGCGAGGCCGGCGGGCTTGTCGACGACCAGCAGCGCCTCGTCGTCGTAGACGATGTGCAAGAGCGGCGGCTCGCCCACGTCGCCGGGGCTGCGCTTGCGCAGCGAGAAGCGGAGCCCGGGCCAGATGCGGGTCTCCGGGAGCAGCTCCTTCTCTTCGTGCACCAGGGCGCGGGAGCGCAGCATCCGCTCCAGCCTGTCGCCGGGCAGCGGGCGCTTCAGCTTTTCCTCCACGTAAGCCGCGAGCGTCCAGCCGGCATAGTTCGGCTCGACCTCGTACTGGACCAGCGAATCGCTCTCTTCTGCCTCCGACACGTCATCTGTATAACAGCGGCGCTTGCGGCGGCGGGCGGGCGTGCGCACGGTACGCCGGTGAAAATCCTCCACATCGTCGGCGCCCGTCCCAACTTCATGAAGATGGCGCCCATCATCGCCGCCCTCAAGAAGCGCGACGGCGTCCAGCAGATCCTCGTCCACACCGGGCAGCACTACGACGCCAAGATGTCCGACGTCTTCTTCCAGGACCTGGGCATGCCCGATCCGGACGTCCACCTCGGCGTCGGCTCCGGGAGCCACGCGCAGCAGACCGCGAAGATCATGGTCGAGATCGAGCCGGTGCTCCTGCGCGAGAAGCCCGACGTCGTCCTGGTGGCGGGCGACGTCAACTCCACCATCGGGGTGGCGCTGGTGGCGGCCAAGCTCGGCATCGCCGTCGGGCACGTCGAGTCGGGGCTGCGCTCCCGCGACTGGACCATGCCGGAAGAGGTCAACCGCGTCTTGACCGACCGGCTCTCCGACCTGCTCTTCACGCCCTCCCGCGACGGCGACGAGAACCTCGCCAAAGAGGGCATCGACCCCGCCCGCGTGCACTTCGTCGGCAACGTCATGATCGACAGCCTGCGGGCGGCGCTGCCGCGGGCAAAGCAGAGCCAGATCCACCAGCGCCTCGAATTGACCAAGGGCAACTACGCCCTGGCCACGCTGCACCGGCCGGCCAACGTCGACGAGCCGGCCGCCCTGCAGCGGCTGCTCTCGGTGCTCGCGGAGATCGCCTCCAGCTTGCCGGTGGTCTTCCCCATCCACCCCCGCACGCGGGCGCGGCTGCCCCAGGGCTTCGCGCCCGCGGGCCTCAAGCTCATCGACCCGCTCGGCTACCTCGACTTCCTCGCGCTCACCGCGGAGGCGCGGCTGGTGATGACCGACTCGGGCGGAATCCAGGAGGAGACCACCGCGCTCGGCGTCCCCTGCCTGACCATGCGGGAGAACACCGAGCGGCCGGTGACGGTAGACGTCGGCACCAACCAGCTGGTCGGGACCGACCCCGCGCGGGTGATCTCGGCGGCGCGCGAGGTGCTGGCCGGGCGCGCGCGCAAGGGCGCCCTTCCCGAGTTGTGGGACGGACACGCGGCAGAGCGCATCGCCGACGTGCTGCAAAGGTGGCGGCGATGAGGCGGCATCCAAGGCGGCGCCTCTGGCGTCAGCGCAAGCTGCGCTGCTGAGAGTGCGGCGCTGCCCAGGCGCAGCAGGACGTCCAGCCAGGCGCTGGTCCGCGTTGCGCATCGGACGCTGCCGTCCTACACCGGTGCGGTGCACGCCGCCGTCTACGCACCGATCGCCGCCGCGGGGATGGCCTGGATCTGGTTTCTCGCCCGCGGGAACGCCAGCGGCGCGCTGAAGCGGGCCGCGCTGCGGCTGACCCTGCTCCCCTGCGCGGGCGCGCTGGTGGCCCTGGCGGCGCAGCGCGGGCTGTTCGTCCGCGCCAGCTTCGGCTTCCGCGTCGCGCTGCTTTTGGCCCTCCTGACCGTCGCGGTCGGCTACCTCTACCTGATCCGCTTCTGCGGCCCCTGCGGCAGGATGGTGCGCAACCTGCGCGAGCCCGCCTGCCCCCGCTGCGGCGCCTTCCTCCCCCTGCACGGCATGACCGCGCGCCTGCGCCGCCCCGGCGACGAGCGGCGCTGGAGCCCGCTCGACAAGCCGCTGCGCCGCGAAGGGCCGCGCGCTTGAGCTTCCGCGGCCACCTGCGCCTCGTCCCTGGGCAGCCGTGGGCGCTGGCCGACGGCCCCGATCCGGCCGCGCTGCAGCAGCTCTACGCGGCGCACGGCCCGGCCATGCTGCAGCGGCTGCGGGGCGGCTTCGCGCTGGCGCTCTTCGACGGCGAGACGCTGCTCCTCGCCCGCGACGCCTTCGGACAGAAGCCGCTCTTCTACTGCGAGAAGGACTCCCAGCTCTGGTTCGCGAGCGAGGTGCAGGCGCTGCGCGAAGAGGGGGCGCCGCTCGGCCACCTCGACCGTGGCGCGCTCTCCGACTATCTCGAGCTCCTCTACGTTCCCGCGCCCGCCTCGATCTGGACCAGCGTCCGCAAGCTGCCCGCCGGCCACCTGCTGCGGGCCGGCCCGCATGGCGTCGAGGTGCGGCGCTGGTTCCAGGTTCCTCTGCCGGGCTCGACCGACACCCGGCCGTCGCGCATCGCGGTGCGGGCGGGGCTCGAGGAGGCGGTGCGCGGGCAGCCTTCCGGCGCGACGCTGCTCTTGCCGGGAGATCTGCCCTCGAGCGCGCTGCTCGCGCTGCTCACCCGGCGGCAGGGAAAAGTTCGCAGCTTCACCGCCGACCCGGATCCGCTGGCGCGGCGGATGGCCGAGCGCTTCCGCAGCGAGCACACCGAGACCTCCGTGAACGCGCTCGACGAGGTTCCGGCGGCGCTGGCGGCGCCTTCCGAGCCGCTGGGCGATGCGCGGCTGCCCTGGTGGTCGGCGGTGCTGCGGGCCATCGGCGGCCCGGTGGTCAGCGCGGCCGGCGCCGACGAGCTCTTCGCCGGACACCCGCGCTACCTGCGCGCGGCGCGGATGCTGCACTCGAAGCGGGCGGCGGGCGCGGCCGATCTGCTCCGCAGCATCGCGCCGCAGAGACATCGGGGGCGGCTGCAGCGGGCGGCGTCGACCCTGGGGACGCGCGGCAAGGGGCGGGCGCGGGCGCTCATCGAGGTCTTCTCCCTCGACGAGCGGAGCGCGCTGCTCGGCGTCCATGCGCGCGCGGCGCTGGGCCCGGCCGGCGAGGCGGACGGTGCCGATGCGGCCATCGCCTTCGACCTCGAGGTCGCGCTTCCGGACGGCCTCCTGGCCGTGCTGCAGGCCGCGGCGGCACAGGCCGGGGTCGAGCTGCGCGCTCCGTTTCTCGAGGCGAAGCTCGCGCAGACGGTGGTCCCGGCCTCCTCGCGGCACAAGCTGGGCCGCACCCACGGCAGCCGTCTGTTGCGCGAGGCGGTGGCCGACCTCCTGCCGCGGGACGCGCTCACGCCCCTTCCGCGGCCGCCCCCGCCTGCTGGAGCCTGGCTGCGCGGACCGCTGCGGCCGATGCTGCACGACCTGGTCGCCTCGCCCTCGGCGCGCATCCGCGGCCTCCTCGATCCGCGCGCCATCGACGCCGTCCTGCGCCACGCCCTCGCCCCGCGCGGCGATGCGCGGCAGGCCTGGGCGCTGTTCGCGCTGGAGGTCTGGGCGAGGGGGCAGAAGAGGTAGATCCGGGGACACCATACGCAACCCGCCATGCCAGACTGCGCGTTGGCACGGGTTGCGTATGGTGTCCCCGGATCTAGATCTCAGGCTTGCGTAGGGCGATGAGGTCCGGGGCGCCGAGCGCGGTTCTGAGGGTGCGGGCTTCTTCGGTTTCGGGAGGCCACTGGGAGACGGAGCGTTCGAGGAGCGGGCGGCCGGAGTCGCCGAGGAGGTGGGCGGCGCGGATCACTTCGCCGACTGGCCAGGGCGCGTCGAGGAGCTCCAGCATCCGCCTGGCTTCGGCGCCGGCGCGCGGGGCGTCGCCCAGATCCTCCAGCGCCAGCGAGACGAGGCGGGCGGCTTCGACTGCCGGCAGCTGTCCCTGCCGCTCGGCTTCCCGCAGCGCCGCCAGCGACTCCTCGGGCCGGCCGGTGAGGAGGCGCAGCTGGGTCCAGAGCGCGTGGAAGCGCATCCAGTCGTCCTGGTCGCCCTCGGAGTCGAAGAGCCGCTCGCTCGCCGCCCACTGCAGGACGTCCTCGTCGAGCGGGACGGAGATGTCGGTGTCGTGCCCCGAGGCCCCGCGCAACTCGGCCAGCTCGATCGACACCTCGAGCAGCGTCAGGATGACCTCTTCGGCGCCGGGCGGCGGCTCCTTGCCGAACTCGCCGACGTCCTTCTGCAGGCTGGTCATCGCGCGCACGAAGCCCTGGTCGGACTGGTCGAAGTCGCCCGCCTCGCGGCGCGTGCGCGCCAGGCCGATCTCGGCCGCGGCCAGCCCTGGCGCCGCCGCCAGCACCTTGCGGAACTCGGACTCGGCGCCGTCGAGATCGCCGAACTCCTCGAGGTAGATCTCCCCGAGCGCGCCCCGCGCCAGCACCTCCGCCTCGCCCCCCAGCGCCGCCGCCCGGCGAAGCACGCGCACGGCCTCCTGCGGGTCGGTCGTGCGCAGCTCGAAGGCCGCGTGGCGGATGTCGTCCAGGACGCTCATCGGAATTCGGCATAGCACAACGGGTTGCGAAGGCGGGTCCGGAGGCGATACAACGCGTCGTGCGCCTCGTTGCCATCATCCCTGCGCGCTTTGCCGCCCAGCGACTGCCGGGAAAGCCCCTCGCCGACATCGGCGGGGCGCCCATGGTGGTGCGCGTCGCCCAGCGGGCGGCGCAGGCGGAGGGCATCGCCGAGGTCGCCGTCGCCACCGACGACGAACGCATCGCCAGGGCCGTCACCCAGGCGGGCTTCCGGGTGCTGATGACCGACCCCGCCTGCAAGAACGGCACGGAGCGCATCGCCCAGGCGGCGCGCGACCTGCCCGCCGACGGCTACCTCAACGTCCAGGGCGACGAACCCCTCGTCGACCCTCAGGCGATCACCGCGCTGGGCAAGCTCATCTACGGCGGGGCCGGCATGGCCACCCTCGCCCGCCATCTGCAGCCTGGCGAGGAGAACGTTCCACAAGTCGTCAAGGTCGTCCTCGACGCCCGCGGCCGCGCGCTCTATTTCTCGCGCTCCCTCATCCCCTTTCCGCGCAGCCCCGGCGAGGTCCTGCCGCTCGCCCACCTCGGGCTCTACGGGTTCGACGCGGCCACCTTGCAGCGCTTCGCCGCGCTGCCCGAGACGAATCTGGAGCGCGCCGAAGGACTCGAGCAGCTGCGCGCGCTCTGGAACGGCATTCCCATCGAGGTCGGGGTGGGCCACTTCACCTCGGTGGCCGTCGATACGCCCGAAGATCTCGAGCGGGTCCGCAAACTCTACGCAGAGCAAAGGAGACACGGATGACCCCGGTCCGCAACGAGCGCCGCAGCGATCCCTCGCGCGGCAAGCGCACCAAGTTCATCTTCGTGACCGGCGGCGTGGTCTCTTCGCTGGGCAAGGGGCTCTCCAGCGCTTCTCTGGGCGCGCTGCTGGAAAACCGCGGCCTCAAGATCACCCACCTGAAGCTCGACCCGTACATCAACGTCGACCCGGGCACGATGAGCCCCTTCCAGCACGGCGAGGTCTACGTCACCGACGACGGCGCCGAGACCGACCTCGACCTGGGCCACTACGAGCGCTTTTCCACCGCGAAGATGTCGCGCAACAACAACGCCACCACCGGCCGCATCTACCTCAACGTCATCAACAAGGAGCGTCAGGGCGAATACCTCGGCAAGACGGTGCAGGTGATTCCGCACATCACCGACGAGATCAAGCGCTTCATCCTCAACTCGGCGGAAGGAAACGACATCGTCATCGTCGAGGTGGGCGGCACGGTGGGCGACATCGAGTCGTTGCCCTTCCTCGAGGCCATCCGGCAGATGAAGTACGACATCGGCGGCGAGAACGCGATCTACATCCACCTCACGCTGGTGCCCTACATCTCGACGGCGCACGAGGTGAAGACCAAGCCCACTCAGCATTCGGTGATGAAGCTCCGGGAGATCGGAATCCAGCCGGATATCCTTTTGTGCCGCACCGACCGGCCGCTCTCCAAGGAGATCAAGGACAAGATCGCGCTCTTCTGCTCGGTGGAGCCGGGCTCGGTCTTCACCGCCGCCGACGTGCCGACCATCTACGAGCTGCCCTTGACGCTGCACGAGGAAGGCCTCGACGACCGCGTCGCCGAGCTGCTCAACATCTGGAGCCGCGCGCCCCGCCTCGAAAAGTGGGAGAAGATCGTCAAGTCGATCAAGGAGCCTTCGCGGGAGGTCCGCATCGCCGTGGTGGGCAAGTACGTCGACCTGACCGAGAGCTACAAGTCGCTCAACGAGGCGCTGGTGCACGGCGGCATCGCCAACGACGCGCGGGTCTCGCTCGACTACATCGACTCGACCCAGATCGAGCAGCTGGGGGCCGACACGCTCTTGCAGCACGTCGACGCCATCCTGGTGCCGGGCGGCTTCGGCATCCGCGGAACCGAAGGAAAGATCGCGGCGGTGCGCTATGCGCGGGAGAAGAAGATTCCATTTTTTGGCATCTGCCTCGGCCTGCAGATGGCGGCCATCGAGTTTGCCCGCAACGTCTGCGGCCTGGAGAAGGCCAACTCGGGCGAGTTCGACGAGGGCACGCCGCATCCGGTGGTCTCGCTCATGGCCGACCAGAAGCAGGTGAGCGCCAAGGGCGGCACCATGCGGCTCGGTGCCTACGCCTGCTCGCTCAAGCCGGGCTCCCTCGCCTCGCGGCTCTACGGCAAGGCGGAGATCAGCGAGCGCCACCGGCACCGCTACGAGCTGAACAACGCCTACCGCGCGCAGCTGGAAGAGAAAGGCCTGCTCTGCACCGGCATCAACGAGCAGCTGGGGCTGGTCGAGGTCATCGAGCTCGCCGGGCACCCCTACTTCATCGGCTGCCAGTACCATCCGGAGTTCCAGTCGAAGCCGTTCCAGCCGCACCCGCTCTTCTCCGGCTTCGTCAAGGCGGCGCTGGACCAGCGGGTGCGCAAGGGCATCTCCTCGCCGCCGCCCGCGCCGCAGCCGGAGATCACCGTCCAGCCCGGGACGCCGGTCGCGAAGGCGTGAGCGAGACGGTCAAGTTCGGCGGCGGACAGCTGCTGCTCATCGCCGGGCCCTGCGTGATCGAGGGCGAGGAGTTCGCGCTCCGCCATGCGCGCCGCATCGCCACCGTCGCGCAGAAGCACGGCCTTCGGGCGGTCTTCAAGTGCAGCTTCGACAAGGCCAACCGCACCAGCGGCAAGAGCTACCGCGGCCCCGGCCTCGTCGAAGGGCTGCGCGTCCTGGCCAAGGTGAAGCAGGAGACCGGCCTGCCGGTCCTGACCGACGTCCACTCCGAGGACCAGTGCGCCCCCGCTGCCGAGGTGGTGGACGTGCTGCAGATCCCCGCCTTCCTCTGCCGGCAGACCGATCTGCTGCTGGCCGCCGGCAGGACCGGTCGCGCCGTCAACGTCAAGAAGGGCCAGTTCCTCGCGCCCGAGGACATGAAGAACGTGGTGGCGAAATTGGCAGAGGTGGGCTGCCGCGAGGTCCTGCTCACCGAGCGGGGCGCGTCGTTCGGCTACCACAATCTGGTGGTCGACATGCGCGCGCTCGTCACCCTGCGGCAGTTTGCGCCGGTCTGCTTCGACGCCACCCACTCGGTGCAGCGGCCCGGGTCGCAGGGCGACGCCACCGGGGGCGATCGGACGCTGGCGCCGCCGCTCGCCCGCGCGGCGGCGGCGGTGGGCATCGACGCCCTCTTCTGCGAGGTGCACGAAGATCCCGAGAAGGCGCTCAGCGACGGCCCCAACTCGCTGACCTTTGCGATGTGGGAAGCGCTGGTCGAAGACGTGCTGAAAATCCGCGCCGCGCTCGCGCGCGAATGATCGGCACGCCTCCGCGCACGGCCCGCCGGCGATCCCGGCTTCGCGCACTGAGGGCGGCCGACGTCGATAACTGTTGATATTCAAGGCCGATTCTATTGCCGCAAGCGGTCAAGGCCTGATTCGAAAAAAACCCGATAGGAACGCCGATCCAGTGTCATTGAAACCCGATTTGCTTTCTTTCGCGGGGATCGGGTAGGACGCTGTATTGGATCGTCATCCAAGGGGGGATGCTCAAAGATCCGCTGTGCACGCACGCCTGGCAATGCTGCCAGGAGGGCGTGAATCCGCGTCGCCGGGGCTCCCCTCGAGGGTGCCACCCACGACCCGGCGTGATTCTGTCGTGGTTGATCGAGTGAGCTCGGCCGCACTGTTTCCAGGAATCGACCTGATTCCGTCGCAGGGGGGAAATGGAATGGACGCCTTGATTGCAGTGCTGTTCGTTGTATCGTCGTTATCAGCATATGTCCCAATGGATATCAGTCGCGGTGGCACGATCTCCGGCAAGATCAGCTACAACGGCAAACCTCCGTCGCCAGCCAAGCTGAGCATCACCACCGATCGCAAGTACTGCGGCGAGAGCCGGGACGACGATTCCTGGTTGATCGCTGCCGATGGCGGCGTCAAGAACGTGGTCGTCTTTCTCTCCGACATCACCAGCGGGAAGAAGATGACCGCCCCGCAGAAACTGGTCCTCAACCAGGTTCGTTGCCACTACATCCCGCGAATCAGCGTGGTGGCAAGGGACGCCGAGTTGCAAGTGAGGAGCAGCGATCCGGTTTTGCACAACATCCATACCTATCGCGATGGCACCACTCTCATGAACTTCGCCATACCGCCCTCGCAAGGGTTCTCCTTGAACAAGAAGCTCGATAAGCCCGGAGGCATCAAGCTCAAGTGCGACGTCCACAACTTCATGCGCGGGGCCATCTTCGTCGCCTCCAATCCCTACTATGCCATCACCTCCGACGACGGCAGCTTCGAGATCTCGGAGGTGCCACCCGGGAACTACACCATCAATACGTGGCACGAGTCAGCTGGCCCGATCGCGCAGAAGGTGGCCATCTCCGAGAACGGGATCGTGACCTGGAACGCGAAGATCAGATAGGGCCCTCGAGCAGCAGCCCAGCATTTGTCCGCCGATTCAAGTCTGGAAGCAATCAAGCTCTACGCCGCTCCCGCACTGGAGGAACCGATGGGTCGAACGTTCGGACTCGCAATCGCCGGAATCGTCACCTGCGTATTCGTGTTCTTCGGCCTCGGGCTCTTCTCGCCCGTGGTCAGCGCGCTCCCCCTTTTCGCGCGGAAGACCGGCCTCTCCTGCTCGACCTGTCACGAGGTCTGGCCGCGGCTCAACGACTTCGGTCAGAACTTCCGCGACCGGGGATACCGGCTCAAGCGCGACCGCGACGTCCCGGTCGAGCAGGACCCCGCCTACTGGCCGCTGGCCTTCCGCACCACCGCCGGATACCAGTTCGTCCGCCAGGCGATGGTCGCGACCGACGCTGGTCCCATCACCACCAACACCGGGACCTTCGGCTTCACCGGCATCGACATCTGGGCGGCGGGCACGCTGGGCGAGAGGCTCTCGTTCGCCATCACCTTTACGCCGGGCCTGGTGGGCGCCGGCTTCCAGCTGGGAAACAATGCCGGCGACAGCGATCTGGAGAATGCGTGGATCGGCCTCCACGACATCGGCGTTCCAGACTGGATCAACCGGCGGGTCGGAAAGCACGCCCTCGATCTGCCCATCGACGAGCACCGGCAGATCACCCTGACCTCGGGATACAACGTCTACCACTTCCAGCCGGCGAACTCGGCGGTGAGCTTCTCGCCCGGCGACAACCAGGCCGGCGTCGAGCTGTATGGCCACTCCGATCTCTCGCGGGTGCGGTATTCGGTCTCGCTGGTCAACGAGCGCGACGCGCCCTATTTCTCCAACAACGCGGTGAGCAATCCCGTCGTCTGGGGTCACCTCACCGGACAGCAGCTCATCGACAGCAACCTCCTCGTTTCGGTGAAGGGCGGAGTCTTCGGTTCCGTCGGGTGGCATCCCATCGGGGTCTCCCTGCTCACTCCCCTGAATCCAGACGGAACGGCGGCAGGCCCTCCCGCGCGGGTCCAGGGCAGCGGCAACAATCACCGGAAGCATTACAACTATGGCGCCGAGGGCCACCTCCGGTTCTTCAGCAATACCAATCCCCTCACGCTCAGCGGCGTGCTCTGGGGCGGCCAGCAGGACGCCGAGCTGGGCGGCCCGACGGCAACGCAGGACGCGAAGTGGATGGGAGCCTTCATCGAGGGCGTCTACACCTACAATCCGCGGCTCAGCCTGATCGCGCGGTACGAGCGCATCCGCACCACCCAGGCGAGCGATCCCTTGAGCTTCCAGCCCGGCGGCGATCTGACCTCCTTCACCGGCGCCATCCGCCACACCTTCGAGCTTTCCAGCCGCACCGAAGCGGCGCTGCAGCTGGAGATGACCAAGAGCAGCAGCCCGGCCGCGGACGGCACCGTTCCTTCCGCGTACAGCGGTCTCATCGCTTTTGACTTCACGATGTAAGGAGGCGTCCATGTTCGGATGGAAGTCAGCCCTGAGGATCGCGCTCTTCCCGGCCGCGGTCGCGCTCGCGCAGACCTCACCACCGCAGCCAGCACCGCCACCGGCGGACAAGGCCGCAGTGGCGGCGGCGGAAAAGCCACCCAATCCACCGCGGCCTCTCGACGAGGCGAAGGTGGTGCGCGGCAAGGCTGTCTACCAGCGGTTCTGCATCAGTTGCCATGGCGAGAACGGCGACGGACGCGGGTATTCGGCGCAATGGCTCAATCCGCAGCCGCGCGACTTCACCCGCGCCATCTTCAAGTGCCGCTCGACTCCCAGCGGCACGCTGCCGGTCGATGACGACCTGATGCGCACCCTGCACGAGGGCCTCTACCACACCAACATGCCCTCCTGGTCGGTGCTCGGCGACCGCAGCCTCCACGACGTGGTCGAGTACCTCAAGACCTTCTCGCCGCGCTGGAAGGAAGAGGGCCCCGGCGATCCCATCGTCTACGCGAGCGAGCCCGCCGACGGTGCCGACTCGCGCAAGAAGGGTCAGTCGATCTGGAATGCCCAGGCCTGCTTCAACTGCCACGGTCAGGGCGGCAAGGGTGACGGCGCATCCGTTCCGACGCTGTTCGACGACTGGGGCAATCACACCGTGCCCTTCGACTTCACGGCAAGCCCGCACCGCAAGTGCGGCAACAGCGACCAGGATCTCTACCGGACCTTCCTCACCGGCCTGAACGGGACGCCGATGCCGTCGTTCGCCGACACGGTCTCGCCGGAGGACGCCTGGCACCTGGTCCATTTCCTCAAGACCCTGCGGGTGGAGAACACCGAGCAGCATCTCTTCGGACTGTCGCAGGGCAGGTAATTCGGATGGTGTCGTTATGCCGAAAACTGATCTACATCCGTGGTCGACGGCGCTGCCGTTGATCCAACAGATGTTTGTAGTCATCAATTGAAAGGAGTCCGTCATGGTGCACCGACGGAATCGATGGCTCCTCTTTGGTCTTTCCCTTTCGTTCTTGTCCACCTCCTGTAACAGGGCGCAGCGTTCACCCCTGCGCGAACCCACCCTCGAAGCCACCATCGAGGAAGCTCCGCCCGCGGCGGCGTCCGAAACTGTCGCGAAAGGGGTCGAAGCCGCCGAAGGACCCGACTGTAGTGCGCTTGGCCGGCACGTCACGCACTGCCTCGGGCCTGCCGGCGGCAGCGTCCGCATCGGTCCGCTTGGAGCCGTGGTGGGCACGTCCGATGGTCTGCTCACGCTGGAGGTGCCTGCGGCGGCGCTGACGTCGCCGGTTACCGTCCGGATCGCCCCGACCGCGGCGCCACCCTGGACCGAAGGCTTCATCAGCCACGTCTACGATTTCTCGCCGGACGTCGATTTCGCCATCCCGGCCCGCCTCACGCTGGGCTACCGGAACGCAGACCTGCCGGAAGGGTTTCTGGAGGCGAGGCTCTCGCTCTACACGGTCGAGAACGGAACCTGGAAGCGCGCCCGCGAGTCGGCGATCGACCGTCGCGAGCATCAGGTGAGCGCACCGATAGACCGGTTGCGCACGGCCGGGGCGCTGGCGCCCATGACGTCGTTGGCCATCCTGTCGCCGGGCCGGACCTTGACGGTGGGCGACAGCCAGGTCTTCAAGGCAGTCACCGTCCCGGAGGGACGGACGGTCAGTTGGGCAGTGTCGCCGCGGACGGTCGCCGTCATCGACTCGCGCACGGGCAGGCTTACCGCACTGGCCGCAGGACGTGCCCGCGTGGTCGCGTCCGGAGCGAGCCTGATGCGCGCCGCGGAGGTCGAGGTCGTGCTGCCTGCGGGGCCAGGCGATCACGGGAACCGCTGACACAGCCACAGGCCGAGCGCGATCACCAGCAGCGCCACGGCGTCGAGCGGCACCAGGCGCTCGTGGAGCAAGGCCGCGCCGAGGAGCAGGCCGAAGACGGGCGTGAGGAAGAAGAAGGCGCTGACCCGGCTCGCCTCGCCGTGCTGCAGGATCCAGAACCAGAGCATCGAGGCGCCGATGCTGAGGACGATGATGAGGAAGGCGAGGCTTCCCACCACCGGCAGCGTCCAGTCGATGCGGGGCGGCCCCTCGATGAGGAGCGCTGCCGGCAGCAGCACCACGCCGGAGAGGAAGAGCTGCGCGGCGTTGAGCACCACCGGGTGCGGCCGCGCCCGCATCCGCTTGTAGAGGATGTTCGAGAAGACGAAGGCCAGCACGCCCGCGGCGGAGAGCAGCACGTCCGAGAGCCGCGCCTCCTGCGAGGTGGCGCGGGAATGCATCGCCAGCAGCACGCCGGAGAAGCCGAGCAAGAGGCCCGCCGCCTTCCGCCGGGTGAGCGGCTCGTGCAGGAGCCAGGGGGCCAGAAGGGCGAGCAGCAAGGGATTGGTGCTGGCCACGATGGACCCCATGCCCGCCGACAGGTGCCGCAGCGCCTCGTAGTTGAAGCCGAGGTAAAGCGCGTTTCCGAGCAGGCCGAGGAGCCCCAGCTGGAACCAGGTCCGCCCGTCGCGGGGCAGGGGCAGCCGGGCGAGGAGCACGCCGGCGAAGAGCAGGGCGCCGGCGACGAGGAAGCGGATCCAGAGGATCGAGAGGGGCGGCGCCGAGTGCGCCAGGATGCGGCTGGGCACGAAGGCCGCCGCCCAGAGGAAGACATAGAGGATGGCGACAGCGGTGCCCAGCCTGGTGTGGGGTCTCGGCGCGCTCACGGCAAGCTTGGATGCTCCCCGCCCTGCCGGGTCGCCATGCTAAAAGCGCGGCGTGCCCAGAAAGCCGTCGCGCGCGCTCCTCCGGCGCATCCGCCTCGTGGTGCTGGACGTCGACGGCACGTTGACCGACGGCCGCCTCTACTACGGCGCGCAGGGCGAGCTGATGAAGGCTTTCGACGTGCGGGACGGCCACGGCTTGCGCCTCCTCTCCCTGCACGGCGACGTCAAGCTGGCGGTCCTCACCGGCCGGCGGACCGATCTGGTGCTGCAGCGCTGCAAGGAGATGTCGATCGAGCACGTCGTCGGGCAGAG
>JAYWAJ010000151.1:0-6351 GCA_043782525.1 Deltaproteobacteria bacterium
TCGGTGCGCGCGGTCGGCGAGGACGATCTGGGCTTCGACGACGAGGAGGCGGAGGAAGAGGCGCCCGCCGCCGCCACGCCTGCCGCCGCCAAGGGCGACGACGACGAGGACGAGGAGGAGACGCCGGTCGAAAAGCCCGCGCCCAAGGCCGCGGCGAAGAAGGCAGCGGCGGAGAAGCAGGCGCCGCCAGCCGCGAAGCCCGCGCCGCACGACGCGGAGAAGCACGCGCCGCCCGCCGCGAAGCCAGCGCCGCACGCCGCGGAGAAGCACGCGCCAGCCGCCAAGCCCGCGCCGCACGCCGCGGTGAAGCACGCGCCGCCTGCCGCGAAGCCCGCGCCGCACGCCGCCGTGAAGCACGCGCCGCCAGCCGCGAAGCCTGCGCCGCACGCCGCCGTCAAGCACGCCGCGCCGGCTGCAAAGGCTCCGCCCGCAAAGAAGGCCGCGCCGGCCGCGGCCAGGAAGGCGCCGCCGCCGAAGAAAGCCCCGCCCGCGAAGAAGGCCGCGCCCAAAAAGCCCGCGCCCGCCGCCAAGTCCAAGGCCAAGGGAAAGAAATGATCCGCATCGTGACGCTGTCGGATTTCCCCCCCGACCTGATCGACTTCGTCTCGCGCCGCATCCACGCCGCCTACGGCATGGGCTGCGAGCTGGAAGGCGACGGAGCGGTCCCCAAGGGCGCGCTCGACGACGAGCAGTCCGCCTACGACGCCGTCAAGATGGTCGAAGAGATGGACGACGACGTCACCCTCTACGCCGACGACAAGATCATCTACCTGACCAAGGAGCCGCTCACCGCGCCGCCGGGGCCGATGGGGCTCGGGCCGGTCGCCGGATTTGCGCAGTACGGCGGCGGCAAGGCAGTGGCGACTTCCCATGGGCTGGGCGAGAAGGGGCTGCCGTCGGTCGAGGCGGGGCTGGCCAAGCGCGCGGCCCATTACGTCGGGCACCTCTGGGATCTGCATCACTGCTACGACGTGCGCTGCGCCATGCACCCGGGCTGGGCGCCGGGGTTCGCTGCCTATCCCGAGGTGGCGCTGTGCCTCTTCTGCCGGGAGAAGAGCGAGAGGAAGATCAAGTTGGGGTCGGGTTGAGGAGAGGCGGCTTCGGGCTTCAGGCTTCGGGCTTCGGGCCTGAAGCCGCAGTTCCGGGCTCGAAGGACAGGGCTGGGCTATAAGCGTCAGGTGCGCCGGGTTCCGCTGCTCCTGATTGTGTTGGTCGGCGCGGGATCGCTGCTCTTCGATCTGACTCTGTCGGCGCGGCTGCCTGCGGATGCCGACTGGGCCGAAGCCGCGGGTGCGCTGCGGGCGCGGGCGCAGGCGGGCGATGCGGTCCAGGTCTGGCCTCCGTGGGCCGAGCGGGCGCGCCTCTTCGTCGATGCGATGCCGGTCGCTTTCGAGGAGGACCTGGCGCAAGCCGACTTCGTCGGCGTGCAGCGGCTCTGGGTCCTCTCGCTGCCGCGCACGCCGCGCTTCGCCGCGCCCGACGACGCGCTGCGATCGCGCGGAGCCACTCCGGCGGCGGAGGCGCAGCCCTTCGGCGCGCTCTCGCTGCGGCCCTGGGACCTGCACGCGGCGCCTCCGGCCGCGGACCTGACGCGGGCGACGGAGGAGCACGAGGTGGACTACCTGCCGCGGCGCTGCCTGCGCGTCGCCGTCGGATCGCGCTTCACCTCCCGCGGCGCAGGGAACAGGCTGCATCTGCGCGGCGGCGTCATCGGCGAGCGCGCCTATGATCGCGATCGCCCCGCCATCGAGGTGCAGGTCTTCGCCGGCGGCGCGCCGCTCGGGACCCTCGCCGTCCCGCGCACCGAGCGCGACGGCACCGGCTGGCGCCGCCTCGACCTTCCGCTTCCGGCCGGGAGCGAAGGTGCGGTGGGCGAGGCCGGACGCGACTTCGTCTTCGCCGTCTCCTCTGCCGACGCCGCGGCGCCCTTCTGCCTGCAAGCGTGGACCACGAGATGAAGCGGCTTGCGCGCACGCTGGGCTTCTGCACCGCCGCCGCGCTGGCGCTCACCCAGGCGCCGGTCGGCTTCGTGCGCGACGAGGGCTACTACTTCACCGCCGCGCAGAGCTACGAGGAGTGGCTGCGGCTGCTCCTGCGGGCGCCGCTGCAGGCCATCGCCCAGACCGAGCGCTACTGGTCGTACAACTTCGAGCATCCGGGCCTCACCAAGCTGCTCTTCGCCGCCTCGCACCTGGTCTTCTCGACCTGGCTCAAGCTGCTTCCCGACGCGCTGGCGTGGCGGCTGCCGGCCTTCGCCTTCGCGGGGCTATTGTCGTACTGGCTCTGTATTCTGGGGTCGTCGCGATCCCGGTCGGCGGGAGTGCTGGCGCCGCTCCTCTTCTGGTGCGCCGAGCGGACCTTCTTCCACGGACACCTGGCGGCGTTCGACGTGCCCATCTGCGCGCTGTGGGCGGGGGTTGGAGTTGCGTGGCTGGGCGCGGCTGGCAGGCCGCAGGAGAGCGGGCTTCGGGCTTCGGGCCTGAGGCCTCGAGTCTGGTTCGCGTTTGTCTACGGAGTTGCGCTGGCGGTGAAGCACAATGCGTGGTTCTTGCCGCCGGTCCTTTTGGTGCATGCGCTGCTGCTTCCGCGCGAGCAGCGGATGCGCGCGCTGAAGACGTTGCCGTGGATGTTGCTTTCGCCGCTGGTGCTGTTCGCCTTCTGGCCGCTGCTCTGGCACGACCCGGTGCGGCACCTGGGCGACTGGATCGCGTTCCACACCCACCATGTCCATTACGCGTGGTGGTACCTCGGGCAGGTCTTGCGCGCGCCGCCCTTCCCCATCATCTACCCGCTGGTGGTCGATGCGCTCGCGCTCCCCCTGCCGCTGGTGGCGCTGCTGGCCGCGGCGGGAGTCTCGCTGCTGGTCGGGTTCGCGCGGCGCCGGCTCGAGGCGCAGCGCCTCCTGGAACTGGGCCTCGCCGGCGCCGCGCTCTTGCCGTTCCTCCTCACCACCACGCCCATCTTCGGCGGCCTCAAGCACTGGCTCGCCTTCGTCGCGCTGCTGACGCCGGAAGCCGCCGCGCTGCTGGTGCGGGCCGCGGAGCTGGCGCCCTGGCAGAGATCGCGCGCGCTGGCCCTGGGCGCGGCCGCGGCGCTCTTGCCCGGCCTCTGGCAGATCGCGCACCTGCATCCGTACGGCACCAGCGCCTATGGCGAACTGGCCGGAGGCGTCCCCGGCGCGGCCACGCTGGGCATGCAGCGGCAGTACTGGTCGAACAACGTCACCGCGGTGCTGCCCTGGCTCAACGCGCACTGCCCGGAAGGCGCGCGCATCTTCTTCCACGAGGTCAACGTGGAAAGTTTCCGGACCTATCTCTCGAGCGGGATGCTCCGCCCCGACCTCCGCTACGCGCCCGCGCCCGAGGCCGCCGACTACGCCGCGCTCCAGTGGCACCGCGAGTTCCGCGACCGCGAGCCGGAGACCTGGAACGCCTTCGGCACCCGCCGCCCGGCGACCGGCCTCTATCTCGACGAAGTTCCACAGATCGTCGTCTATGCCCGCCCCGGATTGCCCGGCGCGCCGTAGACTACCAGGCCATGTCCTCCTCGCGCTGGGATCGCATCCTCGACCAGAAGCCGCAGGAGGTCCGCGACTACGTCCTCGACAAGGTCGCCGACCAGCTCGCCGAAGACCTGCGCAACTTCCCGCCGCCCATCGACGAGTGGCTCGACGAGGCGCTGAAGAACCGCTACGCCGCCGTGCTCACGCGGCTGGGCAAGCCCGAGCTCGAGACCTACCGGGTCGCCTGCGAGCTGGCCCGCGAGGAGCTGCTCCACGAGTACGAGCGCATCGACGCTTTCTGCCGCAGCCTGGAGTGGAAGCGCCTGTTGCCCAGCGAGCTGGAGGAGCAGACGGCGCACTTCATGACCCGCTACCTGGTGGACGGCGCGCTCGCCTTCCAGGAGCACGCGCAGGGCAAGTTCCGCCGGCGCGAGCTGGTGACGCTGGTGGAGAAGATCGAGGACCGCCTGCTGCGCGGCTACCGGCTGCGGATTTAAGGATGCCCGACGCCGCAGGCCGTCTGCGCGGCCTGCTCGGTGGGGAAGCAGATGCTGCCGGTGCCGGCGCAGCCGACGTTGGCGACAGGCAGGCACTTGAAGCCCTTCATCGGGCAGTCGGCAGCGGGGGTGCAGGGCTGGAGATGACCCCACACCTGGCACTGGCCGACCTGGGCGTTGCAGACCACGTCGGCGGGGAAACCCTTGCCGGTGCACTGCGCGATGGAGCTGCAGGGACCGAGGTTCATCGGGAAGCAGCTCGAGGCGCACTTGACCGTGCACCACGGGCTCGCGGTCGGGCAGGCGCCGCAGGCGCTCTCGCCACAGGTATTGGGCAGGTCGGCTTCGACGCAGCAGTTGCTTGCGCAGGTTCCGCCGACCTTGCAGACGGCGGTGTCCTGGCAGGTCTGGGACGAGCAGCTCGCCGTGGTCGAGACGCAGGCTCCGCCCGCGCAGATGGTGTTGAGCGCGCAGTCGGTGTTCTGGGTGCAGCCCGGCGCGCAGCGGGGATGGGCCGCACCGGTGGTGTTGCAGCCCGACCCCAGCGGGCAGTCGGCGTTGGTGACGCAGCCGGCGTGGCAGCTCTTCGAGCCGTCGGCGTTGCCCAGGCAGATCTGGCCGCTCGAGCAGTCGGAGTCCTGCGCGCAGAGCTTGGTCGCAGGCGGCGAGGCAGAACGCGCCGGCGGCGGCACAGTCGGGATGGGCGGCGCAGGCGCTGCCGGCGCCGCACTCGTTGTCGCTCTTGCACGGCTGGCAGAAGAGCGTGATGGCCTTGCAGGTGCGCACGGCGGTGTTGCAGTACTGGCCGCCGGCGCAGGCGCTGTTCGAGGTGCAGCCGCCCACGGCGTCGACGCACTGGCCGGTGAAGGCGTTGCAGAACTTGCCCGGGCAGGCGGCGTCGGAGATCCGGGGACACCATACGCAACTCGGCCTCCTCCCGGTCTTGGCATGGGGAGTTGCGTAGGGTGTCCCCAGATTTATTTCTTGCCGCCCTTGCGGCACTCGGCGGCCTTCTCCCGCGCCGTCTTCGCGGCCGGCGCGCCGCGGTGCCCCTGGGTGACTTCCTCGAAGAAGAGGGTGGCGTTCTGGCAGTCGCCCTGCGCCTGGAAGGCCATCCCGATCTTGAGCAGCGCGTCGGGCACCTTGTCGGAGCCCTTGAACTCCTTCAGCACCCTCTGGAACTCCACGATGGCGTCGTTCCACTTCTTCTCGGCGTAGTACGTCTCGCCCAGCCAATACTGCGCGTTGGGCGCGAGCTCGTCCTTGGGAAAGCGGGCGAGGAAGTCCTGCAGGAGCTCGCGGGCGCGCGGCACCTGGTTCGCGTCCAGCTTCTGCCGCGCCAGCGTGTAGACCCCCATCCGGTCGGTGGGGTGTTCCGCCTTGTCGGCTTCCTTCTGCTGCTTCGAGACGAACTGGTTGGCCGCCTCGAGCGCCCGCTGCTGATCCTGCGAGAGCTTCTCCAGCGCCTCGAGGCGGTGCTGCAGCACCTCGAGCTGCCCGTGCAGCGCAGTGACGTCGTTCTGCGCCTTCTCCAGATCGACGGAGAGGTCCGCCCCGCTCTTGCGCGCCGCGCGGTTGAGCGTGTCGAGCGCGTCCTGCAGCGCCTTGGACTTGGCCGCCTGCTCTTCGGCGAGCTTCTGCCGCTCCAGGGCCCCGGCGTCGATCTCCTTCTTCAGATCGACTCGCAGCGCGGCGATGTCCTGCCGCATCTGCTCGCCTTCCTGCGCCGTCGTCACGCAGCCCGACGCCGCGAGAAGGAGCGAAAGGCAAAGGCACACCGCGAAGCCGCGAAGAGGGCGAAGGTGCGCGAAGAAAGCGCTTGTTTCAAACCCAAAAAACCTTCGCGAACCTTCGCGGAACTTCGCGCTTTCGCGGTGTGCTCTTGCCTCTGCCTTTTTTTTTGCGGTCTGCAATCATTGCTCCGTGACGAGTTCGACGCGGCGGTTGCGGGACCAAGCGGCTTCTTCGTGGCCCGGATCGGCCGCCCGCTCCTTGCCGTAGGAGATGGCCTTGAGCTTGCGCCCGTCGGCGCCCAGGCCGACCAGGTACTTCTTCACCGCCTCGGCGCGGCGCTCTCCGAGGGCGACGTTGTATTCGGTGGTGCCGCGCTCGTCGGTGTGGCCGGAGAGGAGGGCGCGGCGGAAGGTCGACCGCTGCAGGCACTCGAAGTCCTGCTCCAGCTGCCGGCGGGCATCCGGCGAGAGCGTGGCGTCGTCGAAGCCGAAGTAGATCGCCTTGACGTCGCAGTCGCCCAGCTTCTGCGAACTGCTGCCCTGCATGACCCCGCCCTGCGCCTTGCAGACCTTGTCGACGCAGGCGCGGCCGTCGCAGCAGTCTGCGTCGGCGAGGCAG
>JAYWAJ010000152.1:0-41887 GCA_043782525.1 Deltaproteobacteria bacterium
TCGCCGTCCTCGGCGCGCGGCTTGAGGATGTTGGGGTCGTAGACGGGCGCCCCCTGCTGCCGCCAGTGCTCGACCACCGCGTGGATCTCCTTCTCGTCCACGTAGGGCCCGTGCACGCGGGTCAGGGTCGAGGTCCCCGGCGGCAGGATGAGCATGTCGCCCATGCCGAGGAGGTTCTCCGCGCCCGGCGTGTTGATGATGGTCGCCGAATCGTGCCGCGAGGCCACCTGGAAGGAGATGCGCGCGGGGAAGTTGGCCTTGATGACCCCGGTGACCACGTCGGTCGAGGGGCGCTGGGTCGCGACCATGAGGTGGATACCGGCGGCGCGCGCCATCTGCGCCAGCCGCGCGATGTACGTCTCCACTTCGCGGGAGGCGACCATCATCAGGTCCGCCAGCTCGTCGATGACGATGACGATGAAGGGCAGCTTCTTGAGCGGCTCGGGCAGGGGCTCCGGGGGCAGCGTGACGTTGCCCTCGGCGATCTTGCGCTCGTTCTCGCGCAGCAGCGCCACCGCGGGGTTGTCGGGCTCGAGGCGCAAAAGCTCGCCGTTGGCGGCGGCCTGGGTCAGCTCGTGGGCGTCGAGCAGCGGGTCGGAGAGATCCACGACCCGCTTCTCTTTCGGCGCCCGATGCGGCTTGCGGGCGGCGTCGCCCTCCTTCTCGACCTTCTTGTTGTAGCTGCCAATGTTGCGCACGCCGCAGTCGGCGAGCAGCTGGTAGCGCCGCTCCATCTCCTCCACCGCCCAGCGCAGCGCCATCGCCGCTTTCTTGGAGTCGGTGACCACCGGCAACAAGAGGTGCGGGATTCCCTCGTAGACCGAGAGCTCGAGCATCTTCGGGTCCACCATGAGGAAGCGGACTTCTTCCGGCGTCGCCCGCAGCAGCATCGAGACCAGCATCGAGTTGACCGCCACCGACTTTCCCGAGCCGGTCGTGCCGGCGATCAAGAGGTGCGGCATCTTGGCGAGGTCGGCGATGTAGGGCAGCCCCTCGATGTCCTTGCCGAGGCACATCGCGAGCTTCGAGGCCGACTTCTGGAAGGCGTCCTGCTCGACCAGCTCGCGCAGCACCACCGTCTCGCGGGTCTTGTTGGGCACCTCGATGCCGACCACGCCCTTGCCCGGAATCGGCGCGACGATGCGCACCCGCATCGCCTCCATGGCCATGGCCAGGTCGTCCGAGAGCGAGGCGATGCGCGAGACCTTGACGCCGGGCGCCGGGAGGAACTCGAACATGGTGACGACCGGGCCGGGCCGGATCTGCGTCACCTGCCCCTGGATGCCGAACGAGGCCAGCTTCTGGCGCAGCTTCTCGGCGGTGGCGGTGAGGCCTTCGCGGTCGAGGGGCACCGTCTGCGAAGGCTCGCCGGTGAGGATGGCGATGGGCGGCGTCACGAAAGTGTGGTGGCCGGGAGCCATCCGGAAGGCGCCCGCCGGTGCCGGCGCCGCATCGAACGGCTTCGGCTCCAGCGGGAGCTGCATCTGCGGCTTCGGGGGAGCCTTGGGCTCGACGATCTGCGGCGTCCCCGGGGGCGCGCTCCGCACTGCGTCGGCGGCGAGCGGGTCTTCGCCCCCGGCTGCGCTCTTGTCCTGCGCCGCGGCGGTGTCCGCTCCATCTGCGCTCGTGGCGTTTGCGCCCGTCGCGCCCGGGTCCGACCTGACCGCTCCAGCCCGTGGATCGCCGCCGGCCGCAGGGGCCGGCCGCTTCTCGCCCTTGGCCGGCTTCGACGGCTCTGCAAGTCCCGCGGTCTTCAGCGCCTCGAGGGAGCGCGCTCCCTCGGCGACGGTCCCCTCCGCCGCGAGCCTTTCGGCGTCCTTCTTCTTCCTCCCCTTCGGCTCCTCGAGGAGGACCGGCTCGCGCGGGTCCTGCGGCGGCTCGTCGGCAGCGGCCAGCGCCAGCGCCTGCGCCCTCTTCGAGACGGCCTTGAGCTCCGGCACGACGATGCGCGCGTCTTCGTCGGCGTCGAGCCGCTCGTCGCCCACCGACGCCGTCCGCGCCTTGGCCAGGGCGGCCGCCGCCCCCTTGAGGGCCAGCGCCCCGCCCGCGACGCCCATCCGCGCGGCGCCCCGGGCGGCGTGCAGCGCCCAGAGATCGGTCGCGATCACCAGCGCCGCCGCCGAGAGCGCGGTCAGCAGCACCGCCGCGCCCGGCACCGAGAGCGCCGACCGGGCCGCGCCGCCCAGCATCGCGCCCGCCACGCCGCCCGCCGCGTGTCCCTGCAGCCGCACGTGCACGAGCAGGTTGAGGAGCCCCATGGCGCAGAGCGAAAAGAGCAGCCACGAGCTGGCCCGCGAGAACGAGATCCGCGGCCGCCCGATCACCAGCGCGCAGGAGACGGCGATGAGAAACAGCGCCAGCGCATAGCCGCCCAGGCCCGCGGTCTCGAGCAGCGCGCCGGCGAGCCCGTGCCCCACCGGCCCCGCCCAGTTCTCCGCCGCCGCGTGCGGCCGGTACGACGAGAGGCCGAGCAGCGTCAGCAGCGAAACTCCGCCCAGCAGGATCCCCGCCACGGGCCTTTTCCACTCGACCTTCGCCGCCGCGACCTTGCCCGTCGCCGCGCTCTTGCCCTTCCGCCCCATCCGACGCCTCCGCGGGCGCCGACAAGCGCCTCGCGGCGACCTTAGAAGGGAACCCGGTTCCGTCAACTTTTCGGGCGGCGGGGTTGCGCCGCTGCGCCCCGCTTCGCTCGCTTTACAGTAGAGTGCCCGCAGCCTATCGTGCTGCGCTTTTCGCGACCCGGGAGACGCTTCAATGGAAGTCCGCTGCGACAAGTGCCAGGCCCGCTACCGTGTCGACGACGCCCGGATCGGACCCCAGGGCCTCACCATGCGCTGCGGGAAGTGCCAGAACACCTTCAAGGTGATGAAGTCCGAGCCGTCGGCCACCCTGCCGGATCAGGCGGCCATACCACCGGCGCCCAGGCCCGCCGCCGCTGCTCCGAAGCCTGCGGCCAGACAGCCCGAGCCGGCGGCAAACGCGACCATGGTCTTCGGGCAGTCTCCCGTCGCGCCGTCGAAGCCGGCCATGCCCGCGGCCAAGGCGGTCGCCGCGGCCAAGCCGGCGCCCAAGCCTGCCGCTCCGGCCGACGAGGGCGCCGGCCGCACCATGATGTTCCAGACCGGAAACCTCAAGACCGCGCCGGCAGCGGCGAAGCCCGCCGCCAAGCCCGAGGCGGAGGCCAACGCCACCATGGTGTTCGGCCAGTCGCCGGTCGCCCCCTCCAGGTCCGCCCTGCCCGCGGCGGCGAAGCCCCTGGCCAAACAGGCCACCCCGGCCAAGGCCGCTCCTGCCGCAAAGCCCAAGGACGACGTCGCCGGCTCGACGATGATGTTCGGCGCCGCGCCGGTCCTCGCCAAGGCGGCGAAGCCTTTGCCGATGCCGATGCCCGCGCCGGTCGCCGAGCCCGAGCCGCCGCCCGAGGCCGAGGCCGGCGCACCGGAAGAGCCTGCCGCCGATCCCGCCCCGGAGACCGACGCGCAGAACGACCAGGATGAGGCGGCGCCGGACGAAGCGCACCACGACGACGCGTCGAGCGGCTCCGGCGTCGAGGCGGAGGGCGCGGAAGAGAGCGCGAAGTCTTCGACCCCGGGCGCGTTCGACAAGGCGCCGCCCAAGGGCCTGCTCATCGGGGTGGCGGCGGGATTGCTGGCGCTGCTCATCGCCGGCGGCGCCTTGGTGGCGGTGAAGAAGCTGGGCAAGCACGGCCCGCCGCCCGCCGCCGTCGAGACGCTGACCTCGGCGCAGGGCGAGGCCGACAAGGACACCCTCGCCTCGCTGGCGGCGGCGGAGGGGAAGGCAAAGGACGCCATCGACGTCGCCGGCCCCAAGAGCGCCTTCCCGCAGGCGACGGCCACGCTCGCCCGCATCGAGGTCCAGTGGGCCGACGCGCTCAACGACCAGGCGGCCCTGCTCACCGCCAAGGGCGGCGACGGCGCCGAGGCCAAGGCGGCGGACATGCAGACGCAGGCGAAGGCGAAGCTGAAGGCGGCCTTCGAGGCGCTCTCGCCCGCCATCAAGGCGGACCCGAAGTCGCCGGACCTCATGCTCGCGCTCGCCGACTACCAGCGCGCGCAGCGCGAGGGCTCGAAGATGAACAAGGCGCTGAGGACGGCGCAGGCGCTCAAGGCCGACGAGGCCCGGGTGGCGCAGGTGCAGGGGATGGCGCTGGCCCAGGAAGAGGACGGCGCCGAGAAGGCGATTCCGAGGCTGAAGGCGGCGCTGGCCGGAAATCCGCAGAGCGCCCGGTTACACTTCCGCCTCGCCCTCGCCTACCAGGCGATGAAGGACGACGCCAACGCGGCGGCGGAGCTGAAGGAGACGCTCAAGCTTTCGCCGCAGCACGAGCGGGCGAAGATGGCGATGGCGGCGGGCGCGGACGGGAAGTAAAGGACTGGCAATGGGCACCGACCACAAGCCGAGCACCAACGAAGAAGAGTACTTCAAGCGCGAGGATGCCGAGCGCCTGCGCAAGCTGCACGCCGAGGAGCAGTCGCGGATGCTGTCGGGCGAGCGGGAGGCGCTGCGGCGGCAGCACGCCGGCCGCTGCTCGCAGTGCGGCGCGCTCATGGTGCCGGAGCAGGCGGGCGGGCTGCACCTCTTGCACTGTCCGGCCTGCGGCGGCGCCTTTCTCGACAAGAGGGCGTGGGACTACCTCCACGCCCACGCCGAGCCGCACACGGTGATGGGCTCGGTGCTCAACTGGTTCAAGGCCGGCAGCAAGCCGTAAGGAGATCGCGTGTCGATCGATCGCGCGCAGGTGAGGCACGTTGCGCGCCTCGCCCGCCTGGCACTTTCGCCGGAAGAAGAGGAGCGCTTCGCGGCGCAGCTGGGGCAGGTGCTCGGGTACATCGAGCGGCTGTCCGCGGTGGACGTCTCGGGCGTCGAGCCCCTGAGCTTCGCCGGCGACGCGCTGGCCGACCTGCCCCTGCGCGACGACGTGCCGCTGCCCAGCCTGCCCCGCGAACAGGTCCTGGCGCAGGCGCCGCAGCAGGACGGACAGGCCTTCGTGGTCCCGCGGATCCTCGAATGAGCCCGAGCGCAGACCTGTTGCCGCTGGCGCGGATCTCCGACGCGCTCGCCGCGCGGGAGACGACGCCCGAGGCGCTGCTCGAGGCCTGCCTGGCCCGCATCGCCGCGCTCGACGGAAAGCTGCACGCCTTCCTGCGGCTGACCGAGACCGCAGCGCGGGCCGACGCCAAGGCAGCGGGGCAGCGCCGGGAGCAGGGGAAGCCGCTCTCGCCCCTCGACGGGGTGCCGGTGGCCCTCAAGGACATCTTCTGCATGGAGGGTGTCGAGACCTGTTGCGGTTCGAAGATCCTCAAAGGCTACCTGCCGCCCTACGACGCGACGGTGGTCAAGAAGCTGAAGGCGGCGGGCGCGGTCATCGTCGGCAAGCTCAACATGGACGAGTTCGCGATGGGCTCCTCCACCGAGAACAGCGCCTACGGGCCGACCATGAACCCGTGGGACCTCTCGCGCACGCCGGGCGGCTCGTCGGGCGGCAGCGCTGCAGCAGTCGCCGCGCGCCTGGTGCCCGGGACGCTCGGGACCGACACCGGCGGCTCGATCCGCCAGCCCGCCTCGCTGGTGGGCTGCGCGGGGATGAAGCCGACCTACGGGCGCGTCTCGCGCTACGGCGTCATCGCCTTCGCCAGCTCCCTCGACCAGGTGGGGCCCTTCGCCCAGGACGTGCGCGGCGTCGCCTTCCTGCTCGCCGCCATCGCCGGACACGATCCCGCCGACCAGACCTCGTCGCCGCGGCCGGTGCCCGACTACGCGGCGGCGCTGCAGCAGGGCGTGCGCGGGCTGCGCATCGGCGTGCCCCGCGAATACTTCGGAGAAGGCCTCCATCCCGAGGTGGAGGCGGCGGTGCGGGCGGCCATCGAGAAGCTGCGCGGGCAGGGCTGCCAGGTGAGCGAGATCTCGCTGCCCAACTCGCCGCACGCAATTGCTACGTACTATATCGTCGCCACGGCCGAGGCCTCCTCGAACCTGGCCCGCTACGACGGCGTCCGCTACGGACAGCGGGTCCAGGCCTCGCAGCTCCTCGAGATGTACGAGAAGACCCGCGCCGAAGGCTTCGGCGCCGAGGTCAAGCGGCGCATCATGCTCGGCACCTACGCGCTCTCCGCCGGCTACTACGACGCCTACTACCTGCGCGCGCAGAAGGTCCGCGCGCTCATCCGCCGCGACTTCGACAGCGCCTTCGCCGGGGTGGACGCAGTGCTCTCGCCGACCAGCCCCACCACCGCCTTCAAGCTGGGCGAGAAGCTCGACGACCCGCTCGCCATGTACCTGAACGACGTCTACACCGTACCGGCCAACCTGGCCGGGCTGCCCGGCATCTCGGTGCCCTGCGGCTTCGACAGCCGACGGCTGCCCATCGGGCTGCAGCTGATCGGGCGGCCCTTCGACGAGGAGACGCTGCTCCGCCTCGCGCACGCCGCCGAGCCGGCGGAGTTCGCCGTTCCGCCCCTCGTGGAGGGCCGCTAGATGCCAGTCGCCGACTTCGAGCCGGTCATCGGCCTGGAAGTGCACGCGCAGCTGCTCACCCGGACCAAGATCTTCTGCGGCTGCTCCACCGACTTCGGCGCCGCGCCCAACACGCACGTCTGTCCAACCTGCCTCGGGCTGCCGGGCGCGCTGCCGGCCCTGAACCGCGCCGCGGTCGAGATGGCGGTGCGGGCCGGCAAGGCCTTCGGCTGCACCATCGCCACCCGCAGCGTCTGGTCGCGCAAGAACTACTTCTATCCGGACCTGCCCAAGGGTTATCAAATCTCGCAGTTCGAATTACCGATCTGCGCCGGCGGCGCGGTGACGGTGCCGGGGCTGGGCAAGGTCGCGCTCGAGCGCATCCACCTCGAGGAGGACGCCGGCAAGAACATCCACGCCGAGGGCGGCAGCGAGGTGGACCTGAACCGCTCCGGCACGCCGCTCATCGAGATCGTCGGCAAGCCCGACCTGCGCTCCGCCGAGGACGCGAGCGAGTACTTGAAGGCGCTGCGCCTCGCCCTCATCTACCTGGGCGTCAACGACGGCAACCTCGAGGAGGGCTCCTTCCGCTGCGACGCCAACGTCAGTGTCCGGCCCCGCGGCGCCGAAAAGTACGGCACCCGCGTCGAGCTGAAGAACATCAACTCCTTCCGCTTCGTGCGGCAGGCCATCGACTTCGAGATCGAGCGCCAGGTCACGGCCCTCGAGAAGGGCGAGAAGATCCGCATGGAGACGCGGCTCTTCGACCACGAGAAGGGTCTCACCCGGCCGATGCGCAGCAAGGAGGAGGCGAACGACTACCGCTACTTCCCCGAGCCGGACCTGCCGCCCTTGGCCATCTCGCAAGCCTTCATCGACGGGGTGGCCTTGCCGAAGTTGCCCAACCAGATCTCCGCGGAGCTGGAGGCTTTGGGAGTTCCGGCGACCGAGGCAAGAACGCTCATCGGCGACCCGCGGCTGGTGGCCCTGCACGGGCGCATCGGCGGCGATCCGCGGCGGGCCGCGCTCTTCCTCGTCGGCGAGCTGGCGCGGGCGGTGAACGAGAAGGAGGCCGACCTCTCCGCGCTCAAGTTCGATCCGGCGCTGGTGCGGGAGGTCTTCGACCTGCAAGACAAGGGCGCCATCTCCTCGACGGCGGCCCGAGACGTGCTGGCGGAGCTGATCCGCACCGGCAAGCCGCCGCAGCAGATCGTGCAGGAGAAGGGGCTCTCCCAGGTCTCGGACTCCTCGGCGCTCGAAGCCGTCGTCGACGCGGTGATCGCGCGCAACCCGGGCGAGGTAGCCAAGTTCAAGAGCGGCAAGACCAACCTGCTCGGCTTCTTCGTCGGCCAGGCGATGCGCGACTTGAAGGGTAAAGGCAACCCCGGAGTCCTCAACGGGCTCTTCACCAAAAAGCTCGGGGGCTGAGCCACCCGCCTGCTAGCCTGACAGGCGTGCCCCGCCTGCGCGCCCCTGCTCTCCTCTTCGCGCTCCTCGCCTGCCAGTCGGCGCCGCGACCGGTGCTGCCGGGGATCGCCCGGCAGCCGCGCTCGAACGTCGAGGCCCGCTCGACCTACGTGCAGGCGCTGCGCGAGGAGATGAACGCCCTTGGCCGCATCCAGTCGGTGCGCCTCTGGTACACGGCGACGCAGGGCGAGACGCCCATCGAGGGCCTCACCTGGCTCGGGCACGACCGGCTCTTCAGAAGGACGGCGCTCGAGGCCGTGGACGGCGCGCAGCAAGCGCCCGGTCTCGCCCCGGCGGAAGCGCTGGCGCTGCGCTTCTTCCGGCGCACCTTGAGCGGCCAGGTCGTCCAGCTGGCGACGGCGAGGTTCGCCGATCAGTTCCGCGCCGCCGAGGACGGGGCCACCGTGCGCCTGCCCTTCCGGGATCAGCCGGTCGCCTACAACGATCTGCAGAACCTCATCGCGCAGGAGGCGGATCCGGAGCGCCGGGCGCAGGCTTTCGCCGCCCAGAACGCGGTGCGCGTCGGACAGCTGAACCCGATCCTCGAGCGCAAGGAGGCAGCGGCGCAGGAGGCGGCCCGGCAGACCGGCTTCGCCGACTACGTCGCGCTCTCCGAGGACCAGCGCGACGTGCACCTGGACGCGCTGCTCGCCGCCGGCGTCGTCTATCTACAAGCGACCGACGCGCTCTTCGAGAAGACGCTCGACCGCGTCGCCCGGGAGGAGCTGGGCGTCGGCCGCGAGGCGCTGCGGGTGACCGATCTCGCGCGCATCTGGAAAGCGCCGCGGCTGGCCGCCTTCTTCGACCAGGCGCTGGAGCTGAAGGCGCTGCGGGCTTTTCTCCGAGGCATCGGCCTCGACCTGCGCACCGCCGGCGGCGCCGAGATCCGCATCGACGACGCGCTCACCGCCAAGAAGCGGCCGCGCGCCTTCGTCGATCCGGTGAACCCGCCCGACGACGTCCGGCTCTCGGTGAAGCCCACCGGCGGCCTCGACGACTACCAGACGCTCTTCCACGAGGCCGGACACGCGGTGCACTTCGCCTACGCGACGGCCCGGCCGGTCGAGCTGGTCTCGCAAGGCTACCTCGCGCCCAGCGAGGCCTTTGGCGAGTTCTTCCGCCACGCCTTCTCCGATCCGCGCTGGCTGTTCCGCTACCGGGAGTTCCTCCGCGCGCAGGGAAAGCCTGTGCCCTCCAACGTCGAGCTGGCCGCCATCGAGCGGCTGCTGGCGCTGCGCGAGATGGAGTTCCTGCGCCGCTACGCCTTCGCCAAGATCGCCTACGAGCTGCGCCTGCACGGACGGCCGGTGGAAGAGATCGCGCCCGCGCTCGCGCTCCTCGAGGATCCGGAGCGCGCCAAGGGCGATCTGCGCGAGCTCTACCGGCAGCTCTTCTCGCGCGCCGATGGCTTTTCGCTCTCCGAGGCCGAATCGCAGGCCTACCGCACCGACGTCGACGAGACCTTCTACGCCGCCGACTATTCGCGCGCCTTCGTGCTGGGCGGGATGATGCACGACGCGGTCCGCAGGCGCTTCGGCGAGGACTGGTACGCGAACCCGGAAGTGGGCGCCTTCCTGCGCCAGCAGCTCTTCGCGCCGGGCACCTCGCTCTCCAGCGAGGACGTGGCCGAGCGGCTGGGCTTTCCGCGCATGCTCGACTTCGCGGCGGCGGCGGTGCGGGCAGCGCGGCTCTGCGCGGAAGCGGACGCGCTGGAGAAGGCGAAGTAAGCTGCGGTCCGTGCCGGCGCTCTTCGCGACATTCCTGCTGCTCGCGCTGGCTCTCGCCGGGGCCGTGGCCTTCTCGTCGGAGCGAAGCCGCAGGCCGCTCAAGTGGCTGCTCCTCTTCGCGCTCCTCCTCGCCTGGGTCTCCCTGGGGACCGCCCTCTTCCACATCACCGCCCGCACCGGCTCGACGCTGGTGACGCCCGGCGGAGCGCGGCAGCCGCACCTGATCGAGCAGGCGGGGCGCGAGGCGCTCATGCTGCTCGTGTCGCTGGGCGCTCCCGCGCTGCTCGCGACCTTGCTCGGCTGGTTTGCGCTTCGGGCCACCAAGCCGGGACGCAGGCCGGCGCCGCCGGGCTAGACTCGGCCCATGGAACTGTTGCGGGTCTCCCAGGCCGGACCTTTGCTCGAAGAGGTGCGCGCGCTCTTTCTCGAGTACGCGCGCGACCTGGGCTTCTCCCTCTGCTTCCAGGGATTCGACGAGGAGCTGTCGCAGCTTCCCGGCGCTTACGCCCCTCCGCGGGGAGCGCTGCTGCTCATCAGGGGGCAGGGCTGCGTGGCGCTGCGGCCGCTCGACGCCGCGACCGCGGAGATGAAGCGCCTCTACGTGCGCCCCTCCGCCCGCGCCCGGGGCCTCGGGCGGGCGCTGGCGCAGGCGGCCATCGACGAGGCGCGCTCTCTCGGCTACGCGAGGGTGGTGCTCGACACCGTCGCCGGCACCATGGAAAAAGCCATCGCCCTGTACCGCCGGCTTGGCTTTCGCGAGATCGCGCCGTACTACGAGAACCCCATCCAGGGAGCCATCTACCTGGAACTGCAACTCCTGGAGCGGCACCTTCCGAAGCGGCAAATTCGATGAGCTTTCGCACGCTGTGGTTCGAGGACGGAGCGCTGCACCTGCTCGACCAGCGCGGGCTGCCGGCGCGCGCCGACATCGTCACGGCGCGGTCGGCGGCGGAGGTGGCGCGGGCCATCCGCGAGATGGTGGTGCGAGGCGCGCCAGCCATCGGCTGCGCGGCGGCGTACGGGCTCTCGCTCGCGCTGCAGTCCGGAGAAGAGTTCGAGGCGGCGCGGGCGACGCTCCTGGCGGCCCGGCCGACGGCGGTCAACTTGCGCTGGGCGCTGGAGCGGCTCTCCCGCGTCGCGCCGCGCAGCTTTGCGGCCCTCAAGGCCGAGGCCGACCGCGTCCTCGAGGAGGACCTCGCTTCCTGCCAGGCCATCGGCCGCTTCGGCGCGGCGCTGGTCCCCGACGGCAAGGGCATCCTCACCCACTGCAACGCCGGCGGGCTGGCGACGGCGGGCTACGGAACGGCGCTGGGCGTGGTCCGGGCGGCGCTGGCCGAGGGAAAAAAATGCGCCGTCTTCGCCGACGAGACCCGCCCCTGGCTGCAGGGGGCGCGCCTGACCGCCTGGGAGCTGCTGCAGGACGGAATTCCCGTCACGCTGCTTCCCGACGTGGCCGCGGCCTCGCTGCTCGCCTCGGGGCGGATCGGCTGCGTCGTGGTCGGCGCCGACCGCATCGCCCGCAACGGCGACACCGCCAACAAGGTCGGCACCTATCCGCTGGCGCTTTCGGCGCAGGCGGCGGGAGTGCCGTTCTTCGTGGCGGCGCCGGTGAGCACCCTCGACCTGCGCGCCCTCTCCGGCGCCGACATCCCCATCGAGGAGCGCGCCGCCGAGGAGGTGACGCACCTGCGCGGCGAGCGGGTGGCGGCGGAAGGGGTCACCGTCTTCAACCCCGCCTTCGACGTCACGCCCGCGCGCTACATCGCCGCCATCATCACCGAGCGCGGCGTGGCCCGCGCGCCCTACCCGTCCAGTCTCCCGGCGCTCGCCGAAGGGAAGCCCACATGAAGATCGCGCTCCTCCTCTGTCTCGCCGCCTTGGCAGGCTGCAAGAAGCACGCGCAGCCCACGCTGCCGCAAATCGCCGACTCGAACCAGATGGGCGGCGGCAGGACCGAGCTGCCCGAGGCCACCCTCATCCATTCCATCTACCGCTACACCGGGCACGCCAACCAGGTGCACTCCTTCTACGCGCCGGAGATGGAGAAGCGCGGCGCCCGGCGCGCGGGCGACACCTGGCAGGACGACAACCTCCAGCACCAGGGCGACTTCGGCATGAGCGGCTTCGCCACCGCGAAGGATCCCGGCCGGCCGGGCGTCTGGCTGGCCGTCCAGGAGTTGCCCGACGAGACCCGCATCGATGTCTGGGAGTCGGTCCCCAAGGCCCAATAGCTTGACAGCGGCAGGGCTGGCCGAGTAGATCGCCCGTTCCTTTCCGCGCCCAGCGGCGGGATTTCCCTGCCAGCCGGGCCCATCTCAAGGTGGAAAGATCACGGAGTCAGAGATGTACGCAGTGGTGAGGACAGGCGGAAAGCAGTACCGCGTCAAGGAGGGCGACCTCCTCAAGGTGGAGAAGCTCACCCAGGACGTCGGCGCCAAGATGGACCTCGAGGTGCTGCTGGTGGGCGCCGGCGCGGACGTGAAGGTGGGTACGCCGCTGCTCGACGGCGCCAAGGTCCAGGCAGAGATCGTCTCGCACGGCCTGCACCGCAAGCTCTGGCACTTCCGCACCCAGGAAGAGGGCTGGGACCGCATCCGCGGCCACCGCCAGCCGTACACCGAACTCAAGATCACCGGCATCTCCGCCTAGGACGAGAGAGACATGGCACACAAAAAAGGGCAGGGCTCGTCCCGCAACGGACGCGATTCACCGGGGCAGCACCGCGGCATCAAGATCTACGGCGGCCAGGCCGTCGTTCCCGGCAACATCCTCGTGCGGCAGGTCGGCACCCGGGTGCATCCGGGCAAGAACGTCGGCATGGGCCGCGACTTCACCATCTTCGCCGTCGCCGTGGGCACGGTGAAGTACCAGAAGGGCCGCGGCGACCGCGTCTACGTGCACGTGGAGCCGAAGACGGCCGAAGCCGAAGCCTAGGCACCAGGCCTCAGGCCTCAGGGTTCGGTCGTGCCCGAGGCCCAAGAGGTGATCCTTGCAGTTCATCGATGAAGCGGAAGTTCTGGCGAAGGCTGGAGACGGTGGCCCTGGGGCTGTCGCCTTCCGGCGGGAGAAGTTTGTCCCGCGCGGCGGGCCCTCGGGCGGCGACGGCGGCAACGGCGGCGACATCGTCCTCGAGACCGACGAGCGGCTCACCACGCTGCTCGACTTCCGCTTCAAGCGCGAATACCGCGCCCGCAACGGCGAGCCCGGCCGCGGGCGCGACCAGAACGGCCACGCCGCGCCGGAGATGCTGCTCAAGGTTCCGCCCGGGACGCTGGTGCGCGACGCCGCCTCGGGCGAAGTGCTGGCCGACCTGCGCGAGAACGCGCGCCGCTGGGTGCTGGCCAAGGGCGGACGTGGCGGCCTCGGGAACATGAACTTCGCCACCCCGACCTTGCAGGCGCCGCGCTTCGCGCAGCCCGGCACCGACGGCGAGGAGAAGCGCGTCCGGCTGGAACTGCGGCTGCTCGCGGACGTGGGCCTGGTCGGGTTTCCCAACGCCGGCAAGAGCACCCTCGTCGCGCGGCTCTCCCGGGCGCGGCCCAAGATCGCCGACTATCCCTTCACCACGCTGCAGCCGCACCTCGGCGTCGTGCAGTACAAGGACGGGCGCAGCTTCGTGCTCTCGGACCTGCCCGGCCTCATCGAGGGCGCGCACCGCGGCGAAGGGCTCGGGCACCGCTTCCTCAAGCACATGGCGCGGTGCCGGACCATCATCCATCTCATCGACGCCTCGCAGGATCGCGATCTGGTGGCGGACTTCGACGCCATCAACAAGGAGCTGACGCTCTTCGACGCGGCGCTCGGGCGCAAGGCCCAGGTGGTCGCGGCGAACAAGATCGACGTGCCTGAAGGCCGCGTCCGCGCCGAGGAGCTGCGCAAAGCGCTGAAGAAGCGCAAGGTCGTCGTGCACCTCATCTCGGGTGCCACCGGCGAAGGGATGCCGGAGCTGCTCGACGCCGCCGTCCGGGCGCTGGACGCGGCGCCGCTGCCGGCACCGCTGGAGCGGGACGTGAATCCGATCCCGGAGCCGAAGCCCGCGCGGGACAAGACCATCGTCGACGATCGCGAGGTCGACAGCAGGGCGCGGGAGGAGCGCGCGCCGCCGCTCACCGGGCGCGAGAAGGACGGCGTCCTCAAGGTCAGGGCGGCGAAGACCAAAGGCAAGAAGCCGCCGGGGCCGCGCGGGAAGCGCGGATGAGGAGGCGCCGGCCGCCGCGCGCCTGGCTCGGCACGCCGGGCGCGCCGGACCCGGCCGAGCTGTCCGGCCCTGCCGGGCTGACGGCGGAGGTGTTGCGCGGCGACGGCGACTCCGGGCAGGACCCAGGCTCGCCGCTGCCCGAGGAGTCCGCTGCCCCGCCCGCTGGCGATTCCATCCCGCGGGTCCTTTCTCCTTCCGCCCGCGACTGGCGCTTCTACTGGTCGCTGCTGACGCCGGAGCGGCAGGCCCGCATCCTCGCCGTGGTCGAGGCGCGGCTGCGGAGCCTGACCGTCGTCCTCGACCGCCTCCTCGACCCGCACAACACCGCCGCCATCCTCCGCACCAGCGAAGGCCTGGGCATCGCCCGGGCGCACATCGTCTCGCACGAGGAGCAGGACGCCCTCGCCCACCGCCGGGTCACGCAGGACGCGCACAAGTGGCTCGACGTGGAGCTGCACGCCTCCGGCGCCTCCGCGGTGCAAGCGCTCAAGGCCCGCGGCTTCGAAGTCTGGGCGGGCCACCTCGACGACCGGGCGCTCCTCTACACCGCGCTGCCGGCCGACCGCCCGCTCGCCCTGCTGTTCGGAAACGAGCACCAGGGCCCCAGCCGCGAGACGCTCGCGGCCTGCACGGGCAGCTTCCGCATCCCCATGGCGGGCTTCACGCAGAGCTTCAACGTCTCGGTGGCGGCGGGCATGGCGCTCGCGCAGACAGCCCGCGCCCGCCGCGACTTCCTGCACGCCGCGGGAGATCTTCCGGCGCCAGAGCGCGTCCTCCTGCAAGAGCGCTTCACGTTGCTCGCCGCCAAGCTGGCCCGCCGCGTGAAGCCGGGCGCCTGACCGGAGTCCAAGAGACATGCTCCTCCTCCTCGCCGTCCTCCTCGCCGCGCCCGCCCACAAGAAGGCCCCCGCCGCACCCGACCCGGGCCGCGCGCTGGCGGGGCGCGTGCAGGCCTTCTACGCGCACACCAAGGACTTCTCGGCCAGGTTCGACCAGCACTACACCTACCTCGCCATGGGCAAGGTCGAGGACTCGGCCGGCAGCGTGCAGGTGAAGAAGCCGGGCGCGGTCCGCTGGGACTACCAGAAGCCCGACCAGCGGACCCTCTTCGTGCAGGGCAAGACGCTCTGGATCTGGCGCCCCGAGGATCAGGAGGCGCAGGTGAAGCGCAACTTCGGCGGCGACCAGCTCTCGTCGGCGTTTACCTTTCTCTGGGGCAGGGGCGATCTGCTCAAGGAGTTCTCGCCCAAGGTGGTCGCCCAGCCCGCCGAGCTGCCCAAGGGCGACGCGCTGGAGCTGACGCCGGTGAAGCCGGTGGCGGGAGTGCAGAAGCTGCTCTTCGTGGTCGGCAAGGACGGGCAGGTGCTGGCGAGCGTCGTCACCAACCCGCAGGGCGACGTCAACCAGATCATCTTCAGCGAGGCCAAGGTCGATCAGGGCCTGCCGGATTCGCTCTTCCACTTCGAGCCGCCCAAGGGCGCCTTCGTGCAGGAATTCTGAGGGCGGCCCAAATGAAACCGGATCGCGATACAAGGCACTTCGCCATGAAACGCATGTTCGCCGCGCTGCTGCTCCTCGCCTCCTGCACCTCTTCGCGCCAAAACCTGGTGGACCGCGAATCGCGGGCGCCTGCGGACGACTTCTTCCGCGCCCGCGCCGCGCTCGACGCCGGCCGGTTCGACGAGGCGGCGGACGGATTCGCCGCTTACTTGAAGGCGCATCCCCGCGGCGAGCAGGCCGACGAAGCGATGTACCGGCGGGGGCAGGCGCTGGCCCGGGCCGACCGGCTCGACGCGGCGCAGGTGGCGCTGCAGTCGTTCCTCGAGGAGCGGCCCACCTCGCGCTTCAAGGACCCCGCGGCGCTGGAGCTGCAGCTGGTGCAGGCCAGGCTCTCCAAGAACCAGGAAGCCGCCCAGTCCTTGCAGAAGTCGGTCGATGCGCAGCGCGAGCGCGAGAAGGCCGAGAGCGCGCCACACGGCGAGTCGCTGCGGGCGGCGGCGCAGGCTCTCGAAGGCGGCGGGCCGCAGGCAGGCTGGGACAGGGCCCTGGAAGAGGCGCCGGCGCAGGAGGTGGCGCGGCTGGTCGCCAGCCTCGACAAGAAGGCGAAGGCGTGGCCCGGGGCGGCGCTGCGGCTCGCCCGCATCCAGCTGCACACCGGAGATCGCGCTCATGCCGGGGAGCTGGCCTCCGAGATCCTCGCGGTCGAGGCGCAGGGCCCGGCCGCCGACGGGGCGCGGGCGCTCCAGCAGTCGCTGCAGGCTTCCACGCAGGTGAAGCCCGCGCTCATCGGCATCATCCTGCCGCTCACCGGCGACCTGAAGGGCTTCGCCGACCAGGCGCTCAACGGCATCGCGCTGACGCTCGACCTCCAGGGGCGGGGGCCGCTTCAAGTGCAGGTGGTGGACACCAAGGGCGAGCCCGACGCCGCCGCCGACGCGGTCGAGCAGCTGGCGCAGGCGGGCGCCATCGCCATCCTCGGGCCGCTCGGCATCCAGGAAGGGCTGGCGGCGGCGACCCGGGCGCAGCAGCTGGGCGTGCCGCTCATCTCGCTCTCCCGCGCCGAGGGGCTGACCGCGCTGGGCGAGAACATCTTCCGCGACATGCCGACTTCCAGCGCGCAGGCCCGGGCCGTCGCCGACTACGCACAGAAGAAGCTCAACGCCCGCGCCTTCGGCATCCTCCAGCCCGACTCGTCCTACGGCGACGAGATGAGCCGCTACTTCTGGGACGCCGTCGACGCCGGCGGCGCGGAGATCCGCGGCTACGAGCACTACCCGCTGCGCACCACGACCTTCAAGCCCTTCATCCAGCGCCTGGTGGGACGCGCGCCGGAAGATCTGCAAGAGCGGCAGACGTACTCCGACGAGGCGGAGAAGATCGCCAAGGAGATCACCGACCCCTACCGCCGCCGCAAGGCGCTGGCCGCGCTCAAGGGCCAGCAGGCCCCGGTGGTCGACTTCGACGCGCTCTTCATCCCCGACAGCTCCCGCACCGTGCGCCTGATCGCCCCGGCCATCGCCGCCGAGGACGTCATCACCGCCGGCTGCGACACCAAGGAGCTGGAGATCGTCAGGCGGACGACCAAGAACGACCAGCTGCGCACCGTGCAGCTGCTCGGGACCTCGCTGTGGGATTCTGGCGATCTGGTCGACGAGCGGTCGGGCATCGCCCGCTACGTGCAGTGCGCCATCTTCGTCGACGTCTTCTTCCCGCAGTCGGACCGCCCGGCGACCAAGCGGTTCGTCGACGACTACGTGAATTCCTACCACCGCCAGCCGGGCTTCCTCGAGGCCCACGCCTTCGACGCCGCCGGGCTCTTGAAGAAGGCCCTCGACGAGCGCCATCCGCAGACGCGCGCCGACCTGCGCGACGCGCTCTCGGGCCTGAAGAAGCCCTTCGAGGGCGCGGCGGGCGACACCCTCTTCGGCAAGGACCGCGAGGCGCAGAAGCCCTTCTTCTGGCTCTGGATCAACCGCGGCACGATCCAGGAGTTCGACCCGGAGGGAACGCCGCCGGTGCCTCCCGCGGCCGCTCCGGTGAAGAAATAGGCCTCAGGCGTCAGGCCTCAGGCCTCAGGCAGGCTTCAGGCCAGGCATCAGGCTTCAGGTATCTCGACTGGCTTCGCTGCTGCGGGCCTGAAGCCTGAGGCCTGAAGCCTGATTCATGACTAGACTTCCACCGATGCCCAAGATGATCGTCTTCCCTTTCACCGTCTCCCTCGATGGCTCGGGACGGATGCTCGACCAGGCGCAGGGCGTCTACGCCCGCTCGCTCGCGCGCATGCTGGCGGAGCGCCTCACCGCGCCGCCCAACCTCGCTGCCAACCTGGCGACGCTGACCGCCGACGGCCCCCTCGACGGCGAGAATGGCGCCGAGGGCCACGGCTGGATCGTCGCCTCGCAGCCCTGGACGCTGGACGAGGCCTGCCACATCGGCCTGCCGGAAGGGACCGAGTACCTGCTGCACGGATCGGCGGAGCTGACCGACCGCGTGCGCATCCGCATCCTCCTGGTCGACTCGCCCGAGCACAAGCTGGCGCTCGACCACGTCGTCATCCGCCCGCGCAACGAGCTCTTCTCGGCGCTGGACGAGGCCGCCCGGGAGATCGCCCGCGCGCTGGGCGAGGCGGCGCCGGAAGGGCCCTGGCCGACCCGCGACGTCGAGGCCTTCGTCGCCTACCTGCGCGGCCGCGACATGAGCGCCGCGCACGAGGCGGGCGTGAAGGTCCCCGACCCCAAGAAGAGCTTCGATCCGTATCTCGAGGCGGCGCGGCGCGACCCGCACTTCACCGACGCGCAGGACCGCATGCTGGCGCTGGCGCTCGACTTCGCGCTGGGCGGACAGGGCCCGGTGGCGGTGGCGCGCGAAGGCTGCGAGAAGCTGCTCGCCATCGACCCTTTGGCGCACAAGGCGCACGTGACCCTGGCGGAGATGGACCTGGCCGAGGGCGATCCGGTGGCGGCGGAGGCGCGCCTGCGCAAGGCGCTCCTCTTGCAGCCCGACTGGTCGCCGGGCTTCGAGCGGCTGGGCACGGCGCTGACGCGGCAGGAGCGCTACGCGGAGGCGATCCCCTGGTTCCAGAAGGCGCTGGTCGAGCGCGGCGACGACAGCGACGCGCTGCAGGGCCTCGGCGTCGCGCTGGCGGAGTGCGGCCACCTCGACGGCGCGGTCCGCTGCTGGATGGCGACGCTCGGGCTCGGGGTGCGGTCCTTCCAGCTGCACGACAACCTCGCCAAGGTCTACGCGCTGCTCGGCCGTCATGGGGAGGCCCGCGCGCAACGCGCCCTCTCGCGCCAGCTGCAGGGCAAGCCGCGTTTGGGCCTTTACCTCTTCCGCGAGGCGTGGGAATGGCTCTCGCGTGGATCCGGCCCCCGCTGAGACTGAACGGCTGCTGCCGCTGCCCGCCCCGGGGACGCTGGGCTCGCGCCGGCCGCCCTGGCTCAACATCCTGCTCTTCGTCCTGACGTTCGCCTCGGCCTTCGCCTCCGGCAGCGTCCTCACCGACACGCAGCTTCCCAAGCCGACCCAGGCCGAGATGCTGCAGCACGGCCTCGGCTTCGCCGCCGCGCTGCTCTTCATCATGCTCGCTCACGAGATGGGCCACTTCGTGCTCGCGCGCCGGCACCAGGTCGACGCCACCTGGCCCTTCTTCATCCCGGCGCCGCTGCTCTCGGTGATCGGCACCCTGGGCGCCGTCATCCGGCTGCGCTCCTTGCCGCGCACCCGCAAGGCGCTCCTCGACATCGGAGCGGCCGGGCCGCTGGCCGGCTTCGCCGCGACGATTCCGGTCTTGATTTGGGGACTGAAGCTCTCGACGGTGGTCCCCGCCGAGCCCGACACGCCCCGCTGGTCGCTCTTCGAGGCCGGCCTCACCTGGTACCAGTCGGGGCGCTGGCCACCCCTGCGCGAGGCCTTCGACCTGGGCACGCCGCTGGGGATGGCGCTGTGCGAGAAGCTGGTCATCGGCGACCTGCCCGCCGGCATGGGCCTGGCGCTGCACCCCATCGCGGTGGCGGGCTGGTTCGGCTTCTTGCTCACGGCGCTGAACCTCTTGCCCCTCGGGCAGCTCGACGGCGGGCACGTGCTCTTCGGCGCCTCGCCGCGGCTGCACCGGCTGCTCGGTCCGCCCCTCTCGGCGGCGCTCCTCGGCCTCGGCGTCTTCACCGCCTTTCCGGGCTGGATCCTCTGGGGGCTGGTCATGGGCCTCGGGCTGGGCGTCCACCCGCCGCTGGAGGAGCCGGAGGACCGCCTGGACGGCCCCCGCCGCGCCCTGGTGGCCTTGAGCGTCCTCCTGCTGGTGCTGTCGTTTTCGCCGGTGCCGCTGGCCCTGCTCGCGGGGTAGAAGAAGGCGTGCCCGAAGACGATTCGCTGCGCGCGCTGCTCGAGCCCGGCGGCGCCCTCTCCCGCGTGCTGCCGAACTACGAGCCGCGCCTGGTGCAGCTGCAGATGATGCAGGTGGTCGCGGACGCGCTCTCGCACAGCCGCGCCGCGGTGGTCGAGGCCGGCACCGGCACCGGCAAGACGCTGGCGTACCTCCTGCCGGCGGCGAGGAGCGGGCTGAAGGTCGTGGTGAGCACGGCCACCAAGAACCTCCAGGAGCAGCTCGCCGAGAAGGACGTCCCGCTCCTCAAGTCGCTGGGAGTGGACGCGAAGTTTGCCTTCCTCAAGGGCCGGCAGAACTATCTCTGCCTCCTGCGCTTCGAGCAGTTCGAGCGCAACCCGACCTTCGCCGTGCGCGACGAGGCGGCGCTCTTCGAGGGCATCTCCAGCTGGGCGCAGACGACGCAGACCGGCGACCGCAGCGAGCTTCTGGAGCTGCCCGACAACCTCGCCTCCTGGCGCGATCTCTCCGCGAGCGCCGACCAGTGCCTCGGCCAGAAGTGCGCGCACTACGACCGCTGCTTCGTCTTCCGCATGCGGCGGCTGGCCGGCGACGCGGACGTCGTCGTCGTCAACCACCACCTCTTCTTCGCCGACCTGGCCTTGCGCAGCTCGTCGGCGGGGGACACCGGCGCGGCGGTGCTGCCCAAGTACGACGCGGTCATCTTCGACGAGGCGCACGCGGTGGAGGAAGTCGCCACCGAGCACTTCGGCGCGCAGCTCTCCAGCTTCCGGGTGGCGGAGATCGGGCGCGATGCCATGAAGGCGCTGCAGACGCGGCCGCAGCTGGTCGCCGCGCGGGACCTGGCGGCGCGGCTGCTGCGCGACGGCGGGGATTTCTTCACCGCCGCGCTGGCGACGGCGCCCGAGGGCCGGCCGCAGCAGAAGGCCGCGGCCGGCCGGTCGTTCCCGGCCAGCAAGCCCAGGGGCGAGGACAATGCGCGCTGGGCGCTCCTCCCCGGCGCGCTCGAGCCCGCCGAGCCGCAGCGCCTCGAGCTGGCCGAGCTGGTGCGGGCGCTGGGCGCGGCGCTCTCGGAGCAGGACGAAGAGCTGCAGCTCCTCGAGCGCCGCTGCCTCGCCCTCAACGCCGACCTCGGGCTCTTCTCCGCCTCGCAGCAGGATCAGCGCCTGGCCCCCGGCAGAAGGCCCCGCGGCGGAGGCGCGTCGACGGACCTCGTCCACTGGGCCGAGGCGCGGGCGGGCCACCTCTTTCTCCACGCCTCGCCCATCGACGTCGCCTCCATCCTCCAGGACAAGCTCTACGAGAAGATCGGCCCGGTCATCTTCACCAGCGCGACGCTGGCCGTCTCCGGCGGGCTCGACTACTTCGAGAAGCGCATCGGCCTCAAGGACGACTCGGGCTCCCTCTATCCGCTCGACGACCGCGTCCTCGCCTCGCCCTTCGACTACCAGACCCACGCCGCGCTCTACCTGCCGGAAGAGATGCCCGATCCGCAGGACCCGTCCTTTCCGGAGGCGGTGGCCGACGAGCTGCGCAAGCTCTTGCCCATCACCTCCGGCCGCGCCTTCGTGCTCTTCACCTCGCTGCGCAACATGCGCGCGGTCCACGCGCTGCTCGAGGACGAGCTCCCCTGGCAGGTGTTGTTGCAAGGCGAGCAGCCCAAGCAGCAGCTGCTCAAGCGCTTCCGCGAGAAGCCCAGCGTGCTCTTCGCCTCGCAGAGCTTCTGGGAGGGCGTCGATGTGCCGGGCGAGGCCTTGAGCCTGGTGGTCATCGACAAGCTGCCCTTCGCCTCACCCTCCGAGCCGCTGGTGGCCGCGCGCATCGACCGGCTCCGCGCCCAGGGCGAGGACGCCTTCTATGGCTACCAGGTGCCGCAAGCTGCGCTGGCGCTCAAGCAGGGCTTCGGCCGGCTCATCCGCAGCGCCACCGACCGCGGCATCGTCGCGGTGCTCGACGCGCGCATGACCCGCAAGGGCTACGGCCGGCTCTTCGTCGAGACGCTGCCGCGCTGCCCGGTCCTGCGCACCCCGGAGGCGGCCCGGGCCTTCTGGACCAGGGCCGAAGCGCGGTAAGGTCGGCGGTCTGGAGCTTGAATGGACGAGCAGGAACCCTTCGACATCCCCGACGTGCTGCCGCTGCTCCCGGTGCGCGACGTGGTGGTGTTTCCGGCCCAGGTGGTGCCGCTCTTCGTCTCGCGGGAGATCTCGCTCTCCGCCGTCGAGCACGCGCTGGCCCACGAGCGGCTGCTCTTCGTGGTCGCCCAGAAGGACTCCAGCGCGGACGCGCCCGAGGTGCCGGCCGGCCTCTTCAACCTCGGCACCTGCTCGCTCATCCTGCGCCAGCGGAAGCTCCCCGACGGGCGCATCAAGGTGCTGGTGCAGGGCCTCGTCAAGGCGACGCTGGAAGAGGTGGTCGAGCTGCAGCCGTGCACGCGGGCGCGGCTGCGCAAGATCCACGAGCTGCCCTACGACGGGCAGGGCCAGGCGGCGCTCGAGGCGGAAGCGCTCTGCCGCAGCGTGAAGATGCACCTCGAGAAGCTGATCGCCACCGGGCGCGGCATCTCGCCTGAGCATCTGCTGGTCCTCTCGGGCGTCACCGATCCCGGCCGCCTCGCCGACCTCTGCGCCGCAAGCCTCGCGCTCAAGCCCGCCGAGGCGCAGGAGCTGCTCGAGCTGCTCGATCCGATGGCGCGCCTGCGCCGCATCCACGACCGGATCGCCCGCGAGTCGCAGGTGCTGGCCATGCAGGCGCGCCTGCAGAGCCAGGCCAAGGAGGAGATCAACCGCACCCAGCGCGAGTACTACCTGCGCGAGCAGCTGCGGCAGATCCAGCACGAGCTGGGCGAGCGCGACGAGAAGGTCGACCTGGTGGCCGAGCTGCGCGGCAAGATGACCGCGGCGCAGCTGCCGCCGCCCGCCGCCGCCGAGGCGGGCAAGGAGCTGCGCCGGCTCGAGGGCATGAGCCTCGAATCGGCAGAGGGCGCCGTGCTGCGCAGCCACCTGGAGTGGATCTGCGAATTGCCCTGGGCCAGGCACACCGACGACAAGCTCGACCTGGCCGAGGCGCGGCGCATCCTCGACGAAGACCACCACGGCCTCGCCCGGGTGAAGGAGCGGATCCTGGAGGTGCTGGGCGTCCGCAAGCTGAAGCCGGAGGGGAAAAGCCCGATCCTGCTCTTTCTTGGCCCGCCCGGCGTGGGCAAGACCTCGCTGGCCCGCAGCATCGCCCGGGCCATGGGCCGCAGCCTCGCCCGCGTCTCGCTGGGCGGCGTGCGCGACGAAGCGGAGATCCGCGGCCACCGCCGCACCTACGTCGGCGCGCTGCCGGGGCGGATCCTCATGGGCATCAAGCAGGCCGGGACGCAGAACCCGGTCTTCGTGCTCGACGAGATCGACAAGCTCGGCTCCGACGTCCGCGGCGATCCCTCCTCGGCGCTCCTGGAGGTGCTGGACCCCGAGCAGAACCACGCCTACCGCGACCACTACCTCAACCTCGAGTTCGATCTCTCCCGCGTCTTCTTCATCGCCACGGCGAACACCCTGGACGGCATCCCGCCGGCGCTGCGCGACCGGATGGAGATCATCGAGCTGTCCGGCTACTCCGAGGAGGAGAAGCTGGCCATCGCCCGGCAGCACCTCCTGCCGCGGCAGCGCGAGGAGCACGGCCTGACCGCGCAGCAGCTGGAGCTGCCGGTGCCGACGCTGGCGGCGCTGGTGGGCAGCTACACCCGGGAGGCCGGCGTGCGCGAATTGACCCGGGAGCTGGCGGCGGTGTGCCGCAAGATCGCGCTGCAGATCGCCGAGGGGAAGCTCGAGCGGGCCACCGTCGAGCCCCCGGATCTGCAGGCGCTCCTGGGCGTGTCGCGCTTCGACCCCGTCTCCGCCGAGCTGGAGGAGACGGTGGGGGCCGCCACCGGGCTCGCCTGGACGCCGTGGGGCGGCGAGGTGCTCCGCGTCGAGGTGACGGCGATGCGGGCCGGCCGCTCTCGCGGGCTGATCCTCACCGGGCAGCTGGGGTCGGTGATGCAGGAGAGCGCGCAGGCGGCGCTCTCGTACGTCCGCTCGCGGGCGACCGGCTGGGGCGTGGCGGCCGACTTCTTCGACCAGCACGATCTCCACCTGCACGTGCCCGCCGGCGCCATCCCCAAGGACGGGCCCAGCGCCGGCACCACCATGGCGGCAGCGCTCGCTTCCTTGCTCACCGGGCGGCCTTGCAGGCGCACCGCCGCCATGACCGGCGAGATCACCCTGCGTGGAAGGATCTTGGCGGTGGGAGGCGTTCGGGAGAAACTGCTGGCCGCCGCCCGAGCGGGGGTGGAGCTGGTCTGCATTCCACAGGGAAATGCGCGGGAGCTGCCGGAGCTGCCCGCCTCGCTGAAGCGGAAACTCGAGATCGTTCCGATCTCGACGCTGGACGATCTCTTCGCCCGGATTCTTCTGGGCGGAGCGCCGGTGGACGGTGCGAAGGCCCGCGTGGCCATCGCAACCGCGGGGTGACGAGAAGTGCAGTTCAACACGGGGCAACGCGAGCTGACGCTGAAGATCGTCTACTACGGCCCCGGTTTGTCCGGGAAGACGACCAACCTGCGCGCGCTCTACCAGCGGGTCCAGCCGCACCTGCGCGGGCATCTGATGACGCTCGACACCGCCGACGACCGCACCCTCTTCTTCGACACGCTGCCGCTCGTCTTCCGCGCCGGAAACCTCAAGGTCAAGCTCAAGCTGTTCACGGTGCCGGGGCAGGTGATGCACAACTCCACCCGCCGCATCGTGCTGCAGGGCGCCGACGCCATCGCCTTCATCGCCGACAGCCAGCCGTCGAAGCGGCAGGAGAACTACAAGTACTGGCTCAACATGGTGGAAAATCTCAAAGCCAACGGCCTTTCCATTGAGACGTTGCCCAACGTGGTGCAGTGGAACAAGAAGGACCTGGGCGACGCCACCACCGTGGACGCCATCAGCAAGATGCGGCAGGAGAACAAGCAGCCCGTCTACGAGGCCATCGCGGTGCGCGGCGAGGGTGTCGTGGAGACCTTCCTCGGTCTCGTCGACCTCACCTTTGGCCAGATCGACAAGCACTACCTGCTCTCCGACAAGCTGGGCTTGGACCGGCGGCAGTTCGTCGAGGAGGTTAGAAGGTGCCTGGTGGATCTGCCGATCGACGAGAAGGGTGAGACCATCTAACGTGGCCGAGAGTATTCTACAGAAGCAGCTGGTCCTCGGGGAACTGCTCGACCTGCCCAGCTTCACCAACGTCTGCAAGACGTTCGTGGACCTCTACAAGATCGGCCTCAAGGTCTTCGACCAGCAGGGCACCAAGGTCGTCGACATGAAGGTGGCCTCGGGCGACTTCTGCGCCTACATGTTCGAAGGGCCCAACGGCCGGCGCCTCTGCACCGAGACGGTCACGCACATCAAGGTCCGCCCGCTCGACAACCTTCCCCGGCAGGACGGCAACATCGCGGTGCGCAACTGCTTCAGCGGGCTGCGCTACCTCATGATCCCCATCCTCTACGAGGGGGACCTGCTCGGCCGCATCATCTTCGGGCCCTTCCTGCCCGACGAGGTCCGCGACCTCGGCGACGACCTCAAGGCGCTGGAGGGCGAGTTCGACCTGGGCAAGGCCAAGGAGCTGATCGACCGCATCCGCCGCGCGCCGGAGACGACGGTGCGGCGGATCATGGAGCACTTCGCCCGCATCGTCGACGTGCTGGTCTTCACCTCGCACAAGGCGATGATCTCCTCGCAGCTGCACATCGAGAGCGTCACCGAGAGCTACCGGGAAGTGCACGAGAAGAACAAGAAGCTCACCGACGCGATGGAGCGCCTGCAGGAGCTCTCGCGGCTCAAGTCTAACTTCCTCGCCACCGTCTCGCACGAGCTGCGCACGCCGCTCACCAGCGTCATCGGCTATTCGGAGATGCTGCTGGCGGGCCTGGCCGGCGACCTGAACGACGAGCAGAAGGACTACCTCAAGACCATCCTCGAGAAAGGCGAGTCGCTCTTGCGGCTCATCTCCTCCATCCTCGACCTCTCGCGCATCGAGGCGCGCGGCGTGCAGCTGGTGCGCAAGCCGGTGAACCTCGACGAGGTGGTGCAGAGCGCGCTCGAGTCGGTGCTGCCGCAGAGCCTGAAGAAGAACCTCAAGCTCACCACGACCCTGAGCCCGGCGGTGGAGAAGGTCACGGTCGACGGCGACAAGCTGCGCCAATGCGTCGTCAACCTGCTCTCCAACAGCGTCAAGTTCACCCCGGCGGGAGGCAGCATCTGGGTCGGCGTCGGCCCCGCCGAGCACGCGCCCTCCGCGGCAGGGCCGTTCGGCAGCTCCGGATACTTCCAGATCGCGGTCACCGACAACGGCATCGGCATCGCCCCCGACCTGCTGCCCAAGGTCTTCGAGACCTTCTTCCAGGCCGACTCTTCGGCCTCGCGCGAATACGGCGGCGCCGGCCTCGGGCTCTCCATCGTCAAGAGCTACGTCGAGGCGCACGGCGGCGAGGTGACCGTGAAGAGCGAGGCCGGCAAGGGCTCGACCTTCACGCTGGTCCTGCCCATCGAGCCGGCGGGCACCGGGCTCGCGCTCGTCTAGTGCCCTCCGAGAGCCAGTTCATCGACGCCTTCCTCGCGCCCTTTGGCGGCGGGGAGGGCGTGGGCAGCGACTGCGCGGCGGTGCGCGTCGGCCGCGGGATGAAGCTGATCGCGACCACCGACGCCGTCGTCCAGGACGTGCACTTCACGCTGCCGGCCTTTTCGCCGGAGGACGTCGGGTGGAAGGCGCTGGCGGTCAACCTCTCCGACCTGGCGGCGGCAGGAGCGCGGCCGCGCTGGTTTCTCTGCGCGCTGGGAGTTCCCCAGGCGCCGCGCACGCTCCAGTTCGCAGCGCGGATGGCGAGGGGAATGTCCCGGCTGGCCCGGCGCTTCGACTGCGCGCTGGTGGGTGGAAATGTCTCCCGCGCGAAGGAGTGGTCGCTGACGCTCACCGCGCTGGGGGAGGCGCGCCGGCCGCTGATGCGCACGGGCGCGCGGCCCGGCGACGCGCTGGTGGTGGTGGGAAAGCTGGGCGACGCGGCCGCGGGACTGCGCGGAACGCGGCGCGGGCTCTCCGCGCAGCGGCGCCCGCTGCCGCTGGTGGCGCAAGGCCTGCTCGCCGCGCGCTTCGCGACCGCGTCCATCGACGTCAGCGACGGCTTCTTGCGCGACCTCGGCCACCTCTGCGCAGAGAGCCGCTGCGGCGCCACCGTCGAGGTGTCGAACTTGCCCTTGGGCCCCGCCGCCCGCTCCCGCGCCGACGGCCTCGACCTCGCCCTCACCGGCGGCGAAGACTACGCGTTGCTCTACTCCGTCCCCCAGCGCCGGCTCGCCGCACTCCGCCGGGCCCTGCCCTGCACCGTCGTCGGCCAGATCACCCGCACCCGCGTCATCACGCTGCTGCAAGACGGCGTCCCCCGGCTCGCACCTCCCACGACCGGCTTCGACCACCTCCAGTCCAAAACCTGAGGCCTGAAGCCTGAGGCCTCGGGGCCGGCGAACCCGTCTTGATTCTCCTTCGGCCCCGTCTTACACCCCAGCCCCCCGCCCCGCGCCCCTTGCGCGGAGGCGGTCGTGTGCATTGGAAACGAGCGCGACGCACCCTCTGCTGCAGCTCCGCCCGACGGGAAGCCCGACGGCGCTCGCCGAGCTGAACGACGCCGTCCGGCGCGGCGTGCGCACTGTGCGCGTGCGCGGGCTCTTCGGCGCGGCGCGCGGTTCGGTGATCGCGCAGCTGCTGCAGGCGGGGAAGCGGGCGGTCATCTGCGTCGAGCCGGACGAGGAGGCCGCCGAGGCGCTGGAGCGCGACCTGCGCTTCTTCCTCGACGAGACGGGGCGGCCGGTCATCCGGCTGCCTGCCGACGAGACCCTGCCCTACGAAGGCCTCACCCCGGATCGGATGGTGGCGCAGCAGCGGCTGGCCGCGCTCTTCCGCCTGCACCTCGGCGCCGAGCAGCCGCCGGTGGTGATCTTCTCGGTGCGGTCGCTGGCGCGCCGGGTGCTGCCCCGCGCCGCGCTCGACAAGCGGTCCCTGCTGCTCTCTCTGGAGATGGAGCAGGACCGCGACGAGCTGGCGCGCAAGCTCACCGGCGCCGGCTACTCCAGGGCGCCGCTGGTCGAGGACCCAGGCACTTTTGCGGTCCGGGGCGGCGTCTTCGACGTCTGGTCGCCGCTCGACGCGCAGCCCGCCCGGCTGGAGTTCTTCGGCGACCGGGTGGAGAAGATCCGCGCCTTCGACCCGCTCACGCAGCGCACCGTCCGCGAGCTTTCGGAGCTGTCGCTCTGCCCGGCGCGGGAGATCGTCCTTGACGAAGAGGGTCGCAAGGCCGCCATCGCCACGGTGCGCGCCGCCGCCGACGCCGTCGAAGTTCCCTCGCGTCAGCTGCGCGAGCTGATCGACGAGCTCTCGGCGCAGGGGAAGGGGGCGGCGGACGACGATCTCTTCGCCGCCGGGCTCTCGGCGATCATGCCCGGCTTCTATCCGGGCGGGCTCTCGCCCATCACCGAATACCTGCCCCAGGGCGCGCTCTGGGTGCTGGACGATCCGCTGGAGCTGGAGCGGCAGTGGGGCGACCTCTGGGCGGCGCTCGAAGGCAGCTTCGAGGAAGCGCGCAAGAAGGGCGAGCTGGCCCTGCCGCCCGCCCAGCACTTCCTCCACGAACGCGACGTGCGGCCCTCGCTCGAGAGCGCCACCGTCCTCGAGCTGTCGGGGCTGATCCTCGGCGGCGAGTCGGCCACCGATACGGCGGAGGTGGAGTTCGACCTGCAGCCCACCGCCGACCTGCGCGCCGAGATCCAGGGCCACCACGGCGAAGAGGGCGCGCTGCAGCCGCTGGTGCGGCGGCTCGAGTCGCTGCGCGAGCGGGGCGCGGTGGCGGTGGTCGCCTGCCACTCCAGCGCGCAGGCGGAGAGGGCGCGGCGGCTTCTGCTCGACCGCAATCTCATGGCGCAGATCGTGACACTGCCCGAGGCGGTCTTCGCGCCGCACGTGCACGCGCACCTGGTCGTCGGCGAGATCAGCCAGGGCTTCGTCGACCTGCACGCGCGGCTCGGCGTCTTCTCCGACGAGGACATCTTCGGGCCCCGCGCCCGGGCGCGAAAGACGCCGAAGAAGCCGAAGACTTTTGGCGAAGGCGCGGCCGACTTCCGCGATCTGAAAGAAGGCGACCTCGTCGTCCACGTCGACCACGGCATCGCCCGCTACGACGGGCTCACCCGGCTGGCGGTCCGCGGCTTCGCTGCCGACTTCATCCTTCTGCAGTTCTTCGGCAAGGACAAGCTCTACCTGCCGGTCGGCCGGCTGCGGCAGATCCAGAAGTATACCGGCGGCGACAAGGAGAAGGTCCGCCTCGACTCGCTGCAGTCGCAGACCTTTGCCAAGCGCAAGGCGCGGGTCAAGGAAGAGCTGCTCAAGATGGCCGCCGAGCTGCTCGACATCTACGCCGCCCGCGCCGCGCACCAGGGGTACGCGTACACCGCGCCCGACGCCATGTACCGCCAGTTCGAGGCCGACTTCGAGTTCGAGGAAACGCCCGACCAGGAGAAGGCCATCGCCGACGTCCTGCGCGACATGCAGGACAAGAAGCCGATGGACCGCCTCGTCTGCGGCGACGTCGGCTACGGCAAGACCGAAGTCGCGCTCCGGGCCGCCTTCAAGGCGGTCGAGGACAAGAAGCAGGTGGCGGTGCTGGTGCCGACCACGGTGCTCGCCGCCCAGCACTTCCGCACCATGTCGAAGCGGTTCAAGGACTATCCGGTCGTCGTCGAGATGGTCTCGCGGATGCGCGACGAGAAGCAGATCCGCGAGATCCTCGCCCGCGCCCGCGAGGGAAAGATCGACGTGCTCATCGGCACCCACCGGCTGCTCAGCCCCGACGTCTCGTTCAAGGACCTGGGTCTCGTCGTCGTCGACGAGGAGCAGCGCTTCGGGGTCAAGCACAAGGAGCAGCTGAAGAAGCTGCGCAAGCTGGTCGACGTGCTGACGCTGACGGCGACGCCCATCCCGCGCACGCTGCACATGTCGATGATGGGCGTGCGCGACCTGTCGATCATCGGCACGCCGCCCATCGACCGCCGCGCCATCCGGACCTTCGTCTCCAAGTTCGACGGCGGGACGATCAAGGACGCCATCGAGCGGGAGCTGGCGCGCGGGGGGCAGGTCTTCTTCCTCCACAACCGCATCCAGAGCATCCGCGGCGTCGAGGACTATCTGAAGAAGCTGGTGCCGCAGGCGAAGATCGCGGTCGCGCACGGGCAGATGGGCGAAGGCCAGCTGGAAAAGGTCATGACCGGGTTCGTCGAGCGGCAATCCGACGTGTTGCTCTGCACCGCCATCATCGAGAGCGGGCTCGACATTCCCTCGGCGAATACCATCCTGGTCGACCGCGCCGACCACTTCGGCCTCTCGCAGCTCTATCAAATCCGCGGGCGCGTCGGCCGCAGCCGCGAGCGGGCCTATGCCTATCTGCTCATTCCGGCGCGGCGGAAGATCACCCGCGACGCGCAGAAGAGACTGCAAGTCCTGCAGCAGTTCACCGAGCTGGGCGCGGGCTTCCAGATCGCCTCCCACGACCTCGAGATCCGCGGCGCCGGCAACCTGCTCGGGCCGGACCAGAGCGGGGCCATCGCCTCGATCGGCTTCGACCTCTACACGCAGCTGATGGAGGAAGCCGTCGCGCAGCTCAAGGGCGAGGAGGTCCGGCAGGAGTTCGAGCCCGACGTCGAGCTGCCCATCCCGGCGCTCATTCCCGAGGACTACGTCCCCGACGTCCAGCAGCGGCTCTCCTTCTACAAGGCGCTGGCCTCGGCCACCTCGGAAGAGGCGCTCTACGAGGTCAAGGGCGATCTGCGCGACCAGTGCGGCGAGCCGCCCGCCGAGGTCGACGCGCTGGTCGAGGTGATGTCGCTCAAGAACGAGCTGCGCGCCCTGCGCATGCGCGGCCTCAAGAGCGGACCGGGCCGTCTCGTCGTCCAGCTGGGCCCCGACGCCGCCCTCGACCCAGTGAAGCTGGCGCAGCTGGTGGCCAGGGGCAAAGGCCGCTACCGCCTGACGCCGGGCATGGAGCTGGTGGCGACGTTTGATGAGCAAGCAGCCGTCCTGGAAAGCGCCCGCTCGCTTCTGCAAGCCCTGCGCAAGGCCGCTTCTTCCCCTGACGCCTGAGGCCTGAGGCCTGACGCCTGACCCCCCCCGGAAGTAAACCTTCCCCCGCCGTGTTCCCTCTGATATCCCCGGGCTTCCGCTAAAGGATCACCGCCGATGAAGACTCGCCTCGCAGCCATCCTCTTCGCCCTCGCCGCCGCCTCCGCCTGCCACAAGGGCGAGGGCACCTCGAAGTCGGGTCCCGTCGTCGCCAAGGTCGGCGACGAGGTGATCACCGCCGACGAGCTCAAGCGCCGCCTCGACGAGACCAGCCCGTTCTTGCGCGCTCGCTACAACACCCTCGACCGCAAGAAGGAGTTTCTCGAGAACCTGGTCCGCAACGAGCTGCTCGCCCAGGAAGCCGCCCGCCAGGGCTTCGACAAGAGCGCCGCCGTCAAGGAGCAGATGAAGCGGGCGATGATCCAGGAGCTGATCAAGCACCAGCTCGACGAGAAGCTCACCGGCGCCGACATCGCCGAGGCCGACCTCAAGTCCTTCTACGACGGGCACCTCGACGACTTCGTCAAGCCCGAGCGCGCCCGCGTCTTCCACATCGTGCTCGCCGGCAAGGATGCGAAGGAGAAGGCCGAGGCGCGCAAGAAGGCGGCGGCGCTGCTCAAGGACATCGAAGCCCGCGAGAAGAAGGGCGAGGTCAATGCCTTCCAGGCCACCGCCATCAAGGAGAGCAAGGACCCGCTCTCGGCGGCGATGGGCGGCGACCTGCGCTTTCTCTCCCGCGACGAGCTGGCCAAGGCCTACAGCGCCGACCTCGCCAACGCCGCCTTCGAGCTGAAGAACCCCGGCGACAAGGGCGGGCCCATCGAGACGCCGGCCGGCGTCGAGTTGGTCAAGCTCCAGGTCAAGACCGTCGCGCTCAACCGCAGCTTCGACGAGAGCAAGGAGTCGATCCGCAGCCGGATGGCGCGGGAGCGCCGCAGCCGCGACTACGACGAGTGGATGAAGAAGCTGCGCGAGACCACCAAGGTCGTCGTCAACGACGCCGAGCTCGACAAGGTGCAGGTCGAGGGCGCGGCGCAGCAGCAGCAGCAGCCGGCCGCCCTGCAGCGTACCAACGCGATGGCCCCGCAGCAGCAGACGCCGCCGACGGCGGCGTCGAAGATCGGCGGGAATTAAGTAGAAGCGGCTTCAGGCCTCAGGCTTCAGGCTTCAGGCCAGAAGCCTCGGAGTCTTCCGGTGCGAACGTTCGATGGCAGAAGAGGAGGTCGAAGCGCATGGGTCGCGCTCGGCCTCTTCGCGTTTCTGGGATTTGCCTGCAGGCGCGAGCCGCCTGCACCGCCTCCGCCGCCGCCCGCCGCGGCGGTGGTGAACGGCGCCCCGATTCCGGTCGCGCGGCTGCAGCTCGAGATCGATCGGCTGCGGCTGGGCGACGAAGGGGAAGCGAAGGTCGAGCCGCAGGAGGTGCCCCGGCTCGCCCGCGCGCTGCTCGACGGGCTCATCGATCGGGCCATCGTGCTGCAGCGGGCCAAGGCGGCCGGGCTGCAAGTCAGCGAAGCCGAGGTGCAGCGCGCCGCCGACGCGCTGGCCGAGGACGCGCGCAAGGGCGGAGCGGCCTGGAGCGACCAGCTGGTCCAGGCGAAGCAGAACACCGAGCAGCTCTCGGACGAGCTGCGCGAGCATATCCTGGCCGCCAAGTACGTCGCCGAGGAGACCGGCAAGGAGCGCGCCTCCCCGGCGGAGACCCGCGCGTTCTACGACACGCACAAGGCTGCCTTCGAGGAGCCGGAGGCGGTGCACTGCCTGCAGATCGTGGTCCGCACGCCCGAGGAGGCGAAGAGCGTGCTCGATCAGCTGCGGGCCGGCGTGCCCTTCGACAAGCTGGCCCGGCAGGTGAGCACTTCGCCCGACGGCAGGAGCGGCGGCGACTTCGGCTGGTTCCCCAAGGGGACCATGCCCAAGGTCTTCGACGACGCCTGCTTCTCGCTGGGGAGCGGCAAGATCTCGGGAGTGGTGAAATCGCCGTACGGCTTCCACGTCTTCAAGGTGCTGGGCCGGCGCGCCGCGCGGCAGAAGAGCTTCAACGACGCCAAGGTGGAGGCGGAGCGGCGGGCCACGGCGGAGAAGCGCGCCCAGGCCGAACGCCAGCTCCGCTCGCAGCTGCGCGCCTCGGCCGAGGTCAAGGTCGACGAGAGCTCTTTTGCCCTCTTGCACTGAGCGCGCCTTCGCGGTGTGCTTTTAAGCCGCCGATCGATTATCACTGCGCCCCTATGAAACGTCTGCTGCTCATCTGCCTCTTCGCCTTCGCCGCGCGGGCCGAGATCAAGGACCGCATCGCCGCCGTCGTCAACGGGCAGGCCATCACGCTCTCCGACCTGGAGGACCGCATCAACCCCGAGCTGGCGCGCGTGCCGCCCGGGCCGGCCGGCACCGCCCAGCGCCAGAAAGTCCTCAAGAACGGCCTCGAGCAGATGATCGACGAGCGCCTGGTCGAGAGCGAGGCGACCGCGCTCGGAATCGACATCACCGACGACGAGGTCACCCACCTCATCGAGGCGCTCGCCAAGCAGAACAACCTCGACATGGCCCAGTTTCGCGCCGCCCTCGCCCAGCAGAACATCCCCGTCGAGAGCATCCGCGAGCAGCTCAAGCGCCAGCAGCTGACGCTGCGGCTGCTGCAGTACAAGGTGAAGCCGCGCAAGGTCACCGACGAGGAGGTGCAGGCCGCCTACGCCAACCAGAACAAGGACGGCGAGCCCGAGGTGCGCGCCCGCGACATCTTCGTCGCCGCGCCCGACGGCACCGCCGCCGAGGCGCTGGAGAAGGCCAGGGGCAAGGCCACCACCGCGCGCAACCGCGTCCTCGCCGGCGAGAGCTTCGCCAAGGTCGCGAGAGATCTTTCGGAGGGCCCTTCGGCTGCGGAGGGCGGTGACCTCGGCTACTTCGGCCGCGGCCAGATGCTGCAGGCCATCGAGGAGGTCGCCTTCGCCTTGCCGGCCGGGCAGATCTCGAGCCTGATCCGCACCACCGGCGAGCACGGCGGCTTCCACCTCGTCATGGTCGAGGATCGCCGCAAGCTCGCTCCCAAGCCGCTGGCGGCGGTGCAGGAGGAGATTCGCAACCGGCTCGCCAACGAGTCGATCATGAAGGAGCGCGAGCACTACCTGCAGCAGCTGCGCAAGACGGCGCAGGTGGACCAGAAGCTGTGACGCCCGGCGTCGCCATCTCGATGGGCGATCCGCTGGGGATCGGCCCCGAGGTGCTGGCGCTGGCGCTCGCGGACCCTGCGGTCCGGGCGGGGCTGGACGCGGTGGTCTTCGGCGACCGCGCCACGCTGGTGCGCGCGGCAGCCTTGCGCTGCGTGGCGCTGGAGGCTCGGGTGGTGCAGGTCGGAACGCTTTCCCCGCGGCCAACGGCCTCCGAGGCGGGCGCGGCGGCGCTGGGCTACGTCGATCGCGCGGCGCGGGCGGTGGTGGCGCGCGAGGCGAAGGCGCTCTGCACGGCGCCGTTGTCGAAGGAGCGCGTTGCGCTCTCGGCGCCGCAGTTCGTCGGACACACCGAGCACCTCGCCCGGCTGACCCAGGCGCGGGTGGCGATGATGCTGGCCGGCCCGCGCTTGCGGGTGGTGCTGGCCACCACTCACCTCGCGCTGGCGGAGGTGCCCCGGCGGCTGACCGTGGAGCAGGTCGCCTTCGTGGCGCTGCTCGCGGCGCGCGAGCTGCGCGATCGGTGGGCGATCGCGGCGCCGCGCATCGCCGTCTGCGGGCTCAATCCCCATGCGGGGGAAGGCGGCCTCTTCGGCGACGAGGAGGCGCGCCTCGTCGCGCCCGCCATCGCCCAGGTCCGTGCCGCAGGCATCGACGCCACCGGACCGCACCCGGCCGACGGCCTCTTCCCGCGCGCCGTCCGCGGCCAGTTCGACGCGGTGGTCGCGCTCTACCACGACCAGGGGCTGATTCCGGTGAAGCTGCTCGACTTCGCCGAGACGGTGAACGTCACCCTCGGCCTTCCCTTCGTGCGCACCAGCCCGGACCACGGCACCGCCGACGACATCGCCTGGCAGGGCAAGGCCGACCCACGTCCCATGATCGCAGCGCTCCTGCTCGCGGCGCGCCTCGCCGGGAGCTAAAAAGCAAAGGCACACCGCGAAGGCCTCTAGCCGTTACTTCGGGGAAGCACGCTCGGTGGAGGGCGGTTCGGCTGGGGCGTTGCCCTGCTTGTCCAGCGCCGGGCCGAGGTCCTGGTTCTCCACGGCCTTGACGCCGCCCTTGGTGGACTGCACCTCGATGGAAGCGAGCGCCCAGACCGCGCCCGGAGGATCGCCGGGCCGCAGGCCGTCCTGGTCGACCCAGGTGGCCTCGATCTTCGCCCCCTTCCTGACGATGTCCTTGAACGCTTGGTCCGGGTCCTCGGTCCTTGCGAAGTCATCCACCGACAGCCCCGACCCGGTCTCGACCAGGAGCGTATAGGCCTGCACATGCGCCCGCAGCGAGGCCGCGAGGTTGTCGAGCGCGCTGTCGCCTGCGTACTGGCTCGCGTCGGTGGGCTGGAAGGTGGGCCCGCTGTAGCCCGCGGCGAAGACTTTCACCTTCGAGCCCGGCAGCCGGTCGAGCCAGGAGGGCGCGGTGCTCCTCGATCCCGCCGTCCACACCGCGCCGGTCACCGACGCGGTGGCCGGCGGGGCCGCCCGGCCGTGCACCGAGTCCAGGTCGATGGCCGCGAGCGCCCACACCGAGGCCGGCTCCCCGCGATCGCCGTTCTCGTCGACCCAGCTGGCCTCGATGCGCGAGTTCTGCAGGACGAGGTCGGTGGCCTCCTTGTTGATGGTCGCGCCGCCCGCGCTGGTGGCCGTCGCCCGGTCCAGGCCCAGGACCTCGACGTGGGATCCGAGCGCCAGCGCCAGCTTGCCGCGCGCGTCCTCGTTGGCGTTGTTGAGCGCGTCCTGCGGCCAGTAGGTGGGCTGCGAGAACCCCACCGCCACCAGCTTGCCCTTGCCGTTCTCGGGCAGCTTCTCGACCCAGGCCGGGACGACGATGCCTTCCTTGTAGGGCTTTCCCCAGCGGTTCAGCTTCGGCTGCGGGCCGGCCTTCTGGCCGCCGCCGCAGGCGGCGCAGAGAATCACCATCGCGCAGGTCAGCTTCCTCATCGCGAGCCCCTCGAAAAAGCAGCGGGCCGGCCAGTTCAGCCTGGCCGGCCCACGAAAATCCTAGCAGATGGGACCGGGCCGGCCCAAGCGCCTACTTGGCGTGCTTGGCCTGCTCGGCGTCGAGCTCGTCGAAGGCCTTGTCGGCGTTGGCGCGCACGGCGTCGCGCACCTTGGCGTTCAGCTCCTTCATCTTGTCCATGCCGTTCTTGAACTGCTCCATGTCGAGCTGGGCGAGGGCGTACTCGGTGCCGTCGTTGTCGACCCAGTGGTCGACGATGGAGACGCCCGAGAGCTCCATGTTGGAGTAGGTCTTGAGGGCCTGCTCGACGTGCTGCTCTTCCGACGAGGCGCTCATGTCGCCCGCGGTGGTCGACGCCATGTAGTCCTTGTTGAGGACCGAGACGAAGGTGTCGAGCGTCTTGGCGATCTCGGAGCGGGCGCGGGAGTCGGAGGTCGACCGGCGCATGGCCGCGTTGCGGATGCCGCTGGCAATGCCGACGCCGTAGAAGACCTTGCCCTTCTCGCCGCCGAACGCGCCCGACCCGCGGTTCACCCAGTCGGGACCGTTGGCGTGCAGAACCTGGTTTGACATCTGCGGCTTGTCGCTGCCGCAAGCCAGCATCGCGGCCACCATCGAAATTCCAAGGATCTTCTTCACGTTTCCCCTCCGGAAGTTGGGGGCACCATCGCCTGGCGTCCCCGGCTATTGTCGCGGCGGCCGTGCCGACGCGTGGTTTTAGAGTCCCGAGCTTTCCTTCGCGACGAGCGCCGCCGCGAGATCGTTACCCGCGTCGAGCCCCGCCTCGCTCGCCGCGGCCTGCTGCGCTGCCTCGGGAGTGCGCCCTACTCCCTTGGCCTGTTTCTGCGACGACGCCACCACCGCGCCGTTCCGGGCATCCAGTGCTCGGACATCCAGCGCCGCCGAAGCGGCCACTTGCGCGAACACCCTGCCTCCGGGCGTCGAGCTGGCATGTACCACAATTACCCACGGCGTGCCCTGGGCCTTTGCCTCCGCCAGCGCCGCGTCCTCGCTCCCTCCCGCTTGCGTCCGCGCCGTGAAGCCCCTGGCCGCGAGCGCCTGCGTCACCGCTCCCGCCACCCAGTCCGGGGCGATGACGATGGCGCGCCGGACCTTCGACTGCGTCGCCGCCGCCGCATCCCCGGCCAGCTGCTTGAGCCTGCCGGAGGTGGCGATCTCGGTGTCGCCGGTCTCGACGTTCTGGGCCTGTCCCTTGAGCTGCGCGAGCACGTCCTTGAAGCGCACCAGCGCCGCCAGCACGTCGCCGGCCTTCGCTTGCGCGAGCCCGTCGCGGTAGCGGCCGAGGCCGGACTTCACCGTCTCCTTCGCCTCCTGCTGCTGCCGGTCGCGCTCCTTCTGGATCTCCGCTCGCGGCAGCTTGATGAGCGCCCACACGTCGTAGCGTTCGATGGTGCCGGAGCCCGCCTCCCGGGAGATCTTTTCGTAATAGACGTCGGCCAGCTCGGCGGAGCGGACCATGGCGGTGGCGCGGCTCTTCACCGTGTCCTTGGCCTTGTTCTCCGCCTCCTCGGTGCTCATCACGTCGGAGTGCTCGGCGCTGATCTCGACGCCGATGTACTGCGCCGCCTGCCCGCGCGCCGCCTCGACCGCCGCCGCCTTGCCATCCTCCAGCGACGACGCGCCTTCTTTTGCGCCGGTAAAATAGAGCGTCTGCGAATCCGAGGTGGCCCGCGCCATCCAGGCCGGCGGCTTCGGCGACGAGCTGGTCTTGATCGCCCCCGGCTTGTCCGCACAGGCCGCGCCGACCAACGCGAGCGCAGCGAGCCCCGAAGCCCGAAGCCCGAAGCCCGAAGCCTGCACTACTTTCCCCCGCCCGCCGCCGCCGCCGTCTGCTCGGCGAGCTTGGCCGCGTCCGCCTGCAGGCGCTTGATGTTGTCGAGCTCGCCCAGCATGTCCTTGTCGTTGGACATGCCGTACGCCTTGTTGATCATGTCGTTCGCCTTGTCGTAGTCGCCGGCGTACTCGTAGCTGAGGCCGAGGTTCCAGTAGGCCTTGGCGATCTGCGGGGCCTTGAGCTTGACGTTCTTCTCGCCGTCCTGCGCCGCCGCGTTGAAGGTCTCCTGCGCCTTCTTCCAGTCGCCGCGCTCGGCCCAGCCGATGCCGCCTTCGAGCTGCGGGATGTCCGAGTCCTTCTGGAAGCTGGCGTACATGAACTCCTGGTGCGGAACGATCGCCTTCATGAAGCGATCGAGCACCGCTTGCCGCGCGCCGCGCTCCAGGGTGCCGCGGTCGATGGGATCCGGCCGCTTGTCGAGGCCGCGGTTGGTGTCGTCGCGCTTCTCCTCGTAGGTCTTGGCGATGATCAGCCGGCCCGTCGAGACGTCGGTGATCCGGAAGGTGGCCCGCACCGTGGCCTCGCCCTTGAGCACGTGCCAGGTGTGCTGCACGCCCTTGTCGTCCTTGAAGTGCTGCTCGGTGGGCTGCTCGCGGTAGTTGTCGGCGACGTCGCCGAAGATGAGCGCGCCGGCGGTGACCACCTTGCCCAGCTTGGCGGCCGCGTGCGGATCGGCCAGGTCGGTCGAGGAGAGCTGCAGCTCGCGCAGCACCTTGTCCATGTGCTGCCGGTCGACCACGGTGAAGCGCTGCGTGCCCACCAGCGCCTCCTCGAGGGAGTCGGACATGGGGCGATCGCCGTTGCCGCTCATGCCGCCGATGGCCACCGAGCTGTAGGGCGCCATGTTGATCTCGGCCGGCTTCATCACCGGGACGCGCACGGAGACGGTGCCGCAAGCAGCGCAGAGGAGCGCGAGAGGAAGCGCGCGGACCAGCGCGCGGACCGGATTCGACGGATTCTTCATGATTGATTTCCCCGAGGATGCAACGAGTTGCGGCATTGATCGGTAGCACCGGCCCGACGGAAGGGTCAACTTCTCTGTGGCCGCGTGGCCGCTTGCGGAGAAGGGTTGGTCAAGGTAGCAGGGAGCATCTCTTCGCTCGGGGTCACGCCATGCGTTGTTTCCTCGCACTTCTGCTTACCCTGGCGCTGCCCGCGCTGGCGCAGCCTGCTCCCGGCAACGACAGGACCATCGCGGTCGCCTCGGTGGACGCGCGCGGGGGCGCGACGGCGGAGGAAGCGGCGGAGATGAGCGACGCGCTCACTTCCCAGCTGGTCGCGGACGGACGCGTGCGGGTGGTGGAGCGGCAGCAGATCGCCAGGGTCATGAAGGAGCAGGCGCTCTCGCAGTCGGGCGCGATGAGCGACGAGGTGCAGATCAAGCTGGCCCAGCTGGTCGGTGCGCGCTGGATCGCCGTGGGCGCGGTGCAGGTCAAGGGCAAGGGGCTGCTCCTCTCGCTGCGGGCGATGGACTCGTCGACGGCGCAGGTGGCCTTCGCCGAGAATCTCAAAGTCGGCGGCGAGGAACAGATCGAGGGCGGCGCCAAGCAGCTGGCGCGCAAGCTGACGGAGAAGCTGATCGGACCCGCGCCGGCCGGCGGCGCCCAGGCCGCGGCCGAGGCGGTGGGCGACTTCGACGTCGGCCAGGTGAAGGACGGCGCGAGGCAGCTGGCGCGCTCGCTGGCCTTGCGCTTTCCCAAGCTGACCGGCCACGTGACCGACAGCCTTCCCGACGGTACCGTGGCCTGCTCCTTCGGCGGCGGGCAGCCTTTCGTCGGGCAGTTCTTCGAGATCGACGGCAAGGACGAAGTCACGCAGATGGATTCGAAGAAGGGTTACTTCCTGCTCAAGAGCATCAGCGCGCAGGGTTGCAGCGGGAAGGCCAGACGCCAGGGCGGAGCCGACATCGCCAAGGGCGATGCGCTCAACGCGCTGCCCCTCAAGATCAACCTGGAGTCGCTGGAGCCCGGCCCGGGCGCGCAGCCGGAGTTGTCCAAGCTGCTCGCCGACGAGACGCGCTCTGCGCTCGACGCCGTGCCCAACTTCCAGGTGGCCAACGACCCTCAGCTCACCGCCATCGGCCGCGTCTCGGGGCCGCGTGGTCACCGCACCGTCGAGCTGCAAGTCATCGACAAGGGCGGCAACGTGGTCCAGAAGCTCGAGCTGCCGGGAAGTTTCTAGGGTCTCGCCCGACGGCCGGGCGTCTCCGAGCCTGGCCGCTGGACAGGTGCCGTTGCCGAACGTGATCCTAGTCGGCGAACAGGTACCAGACCAGCGCGACGGCCAGCGCCAGCGCTCCGGCGATGGCGACGGCGGTCGGCAGCCAGCTCTTCGCCTTTGACGTCGGCACCGGCGGGGGCGAGGCGGCGCGGGCCTTGGCCTTGAGCATCGCCGCCAGGTCCGGCTTGCCGTCCGCGGCGGCACTGCTCGCCAGCTCCCTGGCCGCCCACGATGACAGCGCGTCGGCGTGCGGATCGGCAACCGGCGCCGCGACGGCCTGCGGGTCGGCAGCCGGCTCCTCGATGACGGGCGCCTCGGCGGGAACCAGCTCGGTCTCGAAGAGCGACTGCTCCACTACCTGTTGGTGGACCAGCTCTCCCAGCGTGCGAAAGTCCACCGCGGAACTCCAGCTGGCGCCCGGTGCCGTCGTCCTCCGCCGGCAGATCGGCGAGGCGGAAGTGGCCGGTGTCGAACTCCATCTGCCGGGTGGCGCCGCCCTCCTCGGGCTGGAGGTCCGCGAGGCGGAAATGCGAGGTGTCGAAGTCGGAGAACCCCGCGCCCTTGTCCTGCTTCCTGGGCAGGGGCGGCGGCCGGGCTCCGCTGGCGCGGGGCGAGCGGGGAGGATTCTTGAAGAGCGCCTCCAGCTCGGGGATCCGGGCGCCCGGGAGCCAGTCGATCATCCCTTCTTTCCAGACGAGGGAGTCGGAAGCGATGGCGCCCGTGGCCAGCTCGACGCCCAGCTCGACGCGGGTGAGGGGCCCGGTCTCCTGCTCGCCGATGATCACGTACCAGGTGGCCGGGTCGGGGGGCACGGTTGAAACTGTACCGCCGGGGCCCCGCCGGATGAAAGAGGACTGGGCTACACGTTGAAGAGGAAGTGCATCACGTCGCCGTCCTGCACCACGTACTCCTTGCCTTCCACCCGCAGCGCGCCCTTGCTCTTGGCGGCGGCTTCCGAGCCGAAGCGCAGGAGCTCGTCCCAGCGGATGACCTCCGCCTTGATGAAGCCGCGCTCGAAGTCGGTGTGGATGACGCCCGCCGCCTGCGGCCCCCGGGCGCCCTTCTTCACCACCCAGGCGCGACACTCGTCCTCGCCGGCGGTGAAGTAGCTCTGCAGGCCCAGCAGCGTGAAGCCCGCGCGCACCAGCTTGTTGAGCCCCGGCTCCTTGAGGCCGACGGTCTCGAGGTAGTCCTGGCGTTCCGACTTGGGAAGCTGCTGGATCTCCGCCTCCACCTTGCTGCAGATGGCCACCCAGCCCGCGCCTTCCTTCAGCGCCAGCGCCCGCACCCGCGCCACCAGCGGGTCGGTCTCGAGGCTCCCCAGCTGCGATTCGTCGACGTTGGCGACGTAGAGCACCGGCTTCGCCGTGAGCAGGAAGAGCTCCTTGGCGCGGGGCTTTTCTTCCTCGGAGAGCTGCACGCTGCGCGCCGGCCGGCCCGCGTCCAGCGCGGCTTTCAGCTTGTCGTAGACCGCCAGGTCGGCCTTGGCCTCCTCGCCCGCCTTGCCCGGCCCCTTGGCGTCCTTGGCCTTGCGATCGCGCTTTTTCTCCAGGCCCTCGAGATCCTTCAGCGCCAGCTCGGTGTCGACCACTTCCTTGTCGCGCTCGGGATCGACCGAGCCGTCGACGTGGACGACGTCGTCGTCCCGGAAGCAGCGCAGCACGTGCGCGACGGCGTCGACCTCGCGGATGTTGGCGAGGAACTGGTTGCCCAGCCCTTCGCCCTTGGACGCGCCCTTGACCAGGCCGGCGATGTCGACGAACTCGAGCGCCGCGTGCGTCGTCTTCTTGGGCTTGTAAAGGGCGGCGAGCTTCTCCA